>JAEEOB010000237.1 GCA_016284045.1 Bacteroidaceae bacterium | reverse complement strand
CCTTCTTCAGACTGTTGTACACGCTTGCGGAAATGCCCAGCGCGGCAGCGTGTCTCGCGTAGCTGGGGTAGTTTGCGCGGTTGGCGGCTATCGCCTCCAGAATCCGCTGTTTTTGCCAATCTTTAATCATATTCTAACGGCGTTTTAATGGGTTTCTAATTATCGTGCCAGTGAGCGTCATCGAGCCTGCTCGTTTGACCGAGCGCAGCCGATAATCAACTCGGTTAAATATCGGCTATCGGGTCGGGCTTCCATTGGCTTCTGACTGGCTGCTCCTCCTTAATCTGGGGCTCCAGTGCCACGGCTTCTGCCTGTTGTGGCGTTGCCGATGGCTTCAATATGCCCACCTCGTCGATAGCGTGGTCTTTTACATACTTGCTGAACTTCGCAATCTTCTTGCGCTGCTCGATATAGTTCACGGTGTCCTCTTCGGTTTGCTCTGCCATCACACGGTTGTAGGTCTGTACTTTCTCCACTTGGTCGATGTACTTGTCACCCTGGAAGATGAACACTTCCTGAGCCTTGCCTTCTTCGTCTGGCATATAGTAGGCGGTCACCCGATAGTCATTCGGGCGAAGTTTCTCCAATACGCTGGTATCGCTCAACCACCAATCCTCATAGGCCACGCGTACCGTCGAGTTCCTCCTGATGCTCGTCTCCACACGCTCACCGATGTAGCGGGCCAGCGTCAGTTTGTCGAGAGGCTGCAGGGTCGGGTTGATGCGCTCACAGAGAACGTCCCACCTTGTCATGCCGGGGAACTTCTTCTGGTTGGGGTGCAGTTGGTGATTCCACTCATAGCTGTCACGTCGGTCTTCTGCCACCAACTGGTCCCAACTGAAGTATTCCTTGTCCTCATAGAGTTCGTTGGTCTCGTCGCTCACTTTCTTGTACTCCTGGCGCCACTTTCCCTTGCCGTAGAAACGGCCAATGCCCTCGTGGTTCTTGTGGATCACGCTGCGCTTCTTCGCACCGTTCAACGGCTCGGCATATTTCTCCTGTGAGTTCTGGGGGGCGCAGAAGTGAACGAAGGGGAACGCTACACCGGCTTGCAGGAATCCGTCTTTGTACTGGCTCATCAAGTGGTTCTCCACCTCGATACCTGCAGGCATTCCCCAGCCCTGCTTCTCAATCAGGCGGAACATGTCGCGGAAACAATCTACCACCAGACCTTCGTCCTTCTTGCGGGCATACGAGGCACCGACCACGCACTGGCTCACCACGTCGTAGGCATAGTAGGCATGGACGCGCTGCTTCGTGTCCTTCAGTTTTCTCGTCAGGTCCACGTCGTCCATCGTTATCTGTGACAATGAGAAGTCGCCGCCGTGACGGTGAACGTGGGGCATCTGCTCGTGCATGAACGTCGTCCAACTCATAAGAGAATGCTCAATGAGGGTCTTGTTGGAAGGCTTGTTCAGGTAGTTCGTGATAGTACTCTCGCTCAGTTCCTTTGGTTCACCTGTCTTCTTGTCCACAAAGTCTTCGGGGTTCATCAGCTCGCCGGTCTTCGGGTCGTAAACGTCCAGCTCGCCGCACACGAACATATTGTACATTTCAGCTATGTTAGTGTTGAATGGCTTGTTGGGCAGAACCGCCAGACCGAGTATCAGGCGCTCAGTCTTGTAGTCAACTTTCCTTGCACTCTGGTTGCCGAACTTGCCACTGATAAGGCAGCTGTAGCCCTCCTTCTTGTACTCGTTCACTTTCTTCCGGAAACGAAGCGTACTCGCCGGGAGCGTATGGCCGTACTCTTCACGCAGGGCGGTAATGGCATTAGCCATCTCTTCCCAGTTGTATTTGCCGCCGAACAGTTTCTGGGCTGTTGCTGCACGCTCATACAAGCGGATGCAGCAGTTCAGTACACTGGCGTTCACCACATACTCCTTAATCTTCTCAGGAGGCAGGTCAAGACCTGCTTGCTCCCTGCTGTGGAAAAACGCCACCGCAGCCTGGTCAATCTCGTAGTTGCTGCACACCCAACCCTTCAGGTGAGTAAGGTCGCCATCGGGATAGAGGGCTTGAACCTTGGCTCTGTAATCGCGTGGAAGACTTTCAACGGCAACAAGGGCATACTGACCGGCTGCACCACCGCCACGACGCACCACGTCGATGCGTCCGCGGCTCGCCATCTTCTGGTAACAGCCTTGAGACATCACACTGCTGTCCACCAGTTCACGGGCACTTATGCAAAGCCTGTTTCCGTAATACTCCATCTTCCCCTCCTTATCTCAGATTCCGTGCGTAGTCCTGAATGGTTGGAATATCACTCACAAGTACTTCCTCATAGCGGTACAGGGGCGAGCCCTTGAAACGTACAACACCCTCGCCCGTGGTCATGCTGACCTCCAGAACGGCACCGTTGTTGAAATACTGGCGCATGAAACGCTCACCGCTGTCCATTGTGTCGTAGAAGATCTCGTCCTCGGGTACGGCAGCCTCAACCCAGCCGCCCATCTCCTTGCGGGCCACATAACGGATCTTCCGCGACAGCAGCGTATCTCCCTCAAAGCACAGAGCCTTATAAACCATGCGCTCCGTGCAACCAAACATCTTGGCGAGTTTCGCCTTGTTTTCACTCGAGACCTTGATGGTTCTCGCACTTCTTCTCTTTGCCATAATCATTTATGTTTTAATAATAAAATTGATACTCGTTTTTTTCTTTTAACAGCAAACCTTCTTTCGTCTCGCTAAAATTTCGTAACTTTGTCCACACATTCACTAATGAACATATAAACATGTACCGTTTCAAAGCTACAATCACAGTTCGTCAAGGACGCGTTGCATCAGAGAAGAGTGAAGAGGCTCTTCAAAACTACGCTGAGAGTCTGTTGCTATCCGTATCAAATCCTCTTCATATATCATGTAAGCAATCCTTCGCTTACTACCACCCCGACGAGGAAGCCGAGATGCGGGGCATTGACTATGTGGAACTGCATCTTCACCTTTGGCGTGACTGCAAGCGATTCCGTTCAGTTGTTTCTTTGTCGCAGTTAATTCGCGCTCTAAGCGATCTATACGACGGCACAGCTGACACACAAGTTCTCTGTCAGATTGAGGAGCCTGACGTTTCCTCGTGCAATTCAGAGCCTCAGCATACTTCTCCTGGCTCCGATAATTCGACTTAGTTCTTTTCATTTCATTAAAAATTAAGTTATACAATGATGAATACGCCTGCAAAGATAGTGACTTCTCACGAATTATCAAAACTTTTTCGTGACTTTTTTCGATTTTAATATAAAAATTTGCAAAATGAGCGAGACAATTCACGACAGAATAAAGCGGTTAGTTGACCACTATGGGAATGGGGCAAACACCGTTTTTGCTAATCTTATCGGAGTAAGTGAGGGAAATATAAGGGGCTATATCAAAGGAGTAGTCCCCAAACAAGATTTTTTAGAAAAAGTCGTGAGAAATTGCGATGTTAGTCCGGAATGGCTTTTAACTGGAGTTGGTGACATGATAAAAGACTGTGCGCTACCTATTGCCCACCATTCAACTTCTCCCAAAGAGGGAATCCCACTCATACCATTCAGCGCGATGGCTGGAGCACTTAAAGGAGAACAAGCAATTCTTGAGTATGAGTGCGAACGTTATGTGGTACCGGCATTCAACGGCGCGGATTTCCTCATGCCAGTCAAGGGGGACAGCATGACACCAACATTCCTCTCTGGCGACATCGTAGCCTGCCAGCGTGTCCCTATGTCCGGCTTATTCTTCCAATGGAACAAACCCTACGTTCTTGATACGGCGCAGGGTGCGATTATCAAGCGCATAAAGCCTGGATCTGACAAACAGCACGTCCTCATCGTGTCCGACAACAAAGAATATGATCCCTTTGAACTACCATACGAGGACATCTATGCCGTAGCCCTCGTCATCGGCATCATCCGCCTTGAATAGTTTGGCAACAGTTTTTTGGGAAATTGACTTTTTTTTATTAATTTTGCAAATAATATGGCAAGTATAATCAGTGAATATATCGCGCAGAGAATGAGTGTTCTGGATTTGAAAAAAGAACTTAGTAGATTGCGTTCAGAATATAACAGGTTGACAGGGCACAACTTGTTCATCTATGCTGCTGACTTTAATAAGGGCAAGCAAGGAATTGACGTCAGCCTCATGCAGGATGACTTTTATATGATTCAGGACATTTTGCGAGAGTCTGATAAGAAGCAAATAGACATCTATCTGGAAACTCCTGGAGGAAGTGGGGAGTCTGCCGAGGAAATAGCAAGATTCTTACACTCTAAATTTGATGAGGTGAATTTCGTAATAGCAGGCGAAGCAAAAAGTGCCGGAACCATTCTTGTCATGTGCGCTAATAATATTTATATGTGTAGCACAGGCAGTTTAGGGCCAATTGATGCACAGGTAAGAGTTGGAAGAAGCATGATCTCTGCCTATGACTATAAAACATGGGTTGACGAGAGAAGGGAAGAGGCCGCAAAAAACGGAAAGTTGAATCCATTTGATGCTATGCTTATTTCACAGATCTCCCCAGGAGAAATCTATGGCATCATGAATTCCCTGCAATTCGCACAGGATCTTGTGGAGGAATGGCTGCCGAAATACAAATTTAAGGACTGGATAACTACAGAAACTCGAGGTCTTCCTGTTACTCAGGAAATGAAAGAGAAAAGGGCAAAGCAAATTTCCGAGAAACTGTGCAATCACATGGATTGGCACACACATGGGCGATCCCTCAAAATAGAAGACCTCAATGCAGAACTGAGAATTGAGAATATTGATAATAATCCAACATTGGCAAATATCGTCTATAGGATAAAGACAGTTATCCGGTTAATATTCGACACCAGTACTGACTTTAAATTGTATTTCTGGGAAGATTGCGAACTGGCAAGATCTGCTAATGTGGCAAGTACTCCATTAAACAACCCTGCATCACCACACAACGCCACCAAGAATATAGAAGTCGTTGAGTTCGGAGTACCGTGTCCTAAATGCGGTAAAGAACATAAAATAAAGGGATACCCTAACCTTTCAAGCGCAGATATACGAAGACTCCATCTGCAAGTAAACCCTTTAGTAAAAGATAATGACCTCTTGGTCTGTGATACTCCAGGATGTGGGTTTACAATCGATTTGAAACCAATTAAGAATATGTTTGAAAATCAGTTTAAGAAAAAAGTCACACTAAAATAGCGAAGCAATGGAAAAGAACGACAAACAACCTGAAGATTTTAGTGAAGTCCTCGATTTCATAGAAAACACAAAAGAAGGGAAGTTTACAGAAGATGGAGTGTCTTTTACAGAACTCCTGAAATGTACCATTTCACGTGAAGAGATTGCATATATCGAAAATGAAAACTTCCAACACAGTGAAATCATCTTATATGGTCTAAACTGAGATCCTCTTACTAATCTAATCAGTTCCGAGTTATAGCCCTGCATTTTGCGGGGCTTTTTTTGCCTCTCCTTGTACCCCTGGTGCCCCGTGAGGGGTGTTCCCCCCACCCAAACAAGCCTTCAGAACACCAAAACCCTCTATTTATGGGGCTTTACACAAGATTTTACCCCCGAAAATGTTGCATGAAAAGTGTCAGTTTCCTATACTTTACTCCGTTTTTTGGACTTTTGCCCCCCCCTCTCACGGTATGCGTGGGCAGGAGTTTTGTCCCTCCAGTTTTTCAAAATTGTCCCTCCACTTTGTCCCTCCACCTGTCCTCCCACCCCCTATTTTTCGCCAATTATACCTTCTGGGACCGGAACACGGACTTTCCCAGACCCACTGCCTTCTAATGCCATCAGAACACCGTTCAAACGTGGACGCAATAGAAGCCCCACAGGCGCGCTAAAAGCCCACAAACAAAGGATTTACCCACACACAAACAAAAAAGGCCACACGCGTAAACGTGCAGCCCTCTGTGCGTAAATCTATCGTCCATCGGACGTAAACTATTTTGTCCCAAATGTAAAGCAAACTTAAGCCTACGTAAACTTTTTATACGTTTCGTTTTGTGCCGCCCTCACATTCCATTCCCTCGCAACTCTTTGTAAATAAACGGCTTTCGGTGTTTTTCGTCCCCTCTCTACATTATACGCTTCGTTCTGTGCCCCATAGATGGTGTCCTTTGTTGTGGCACCATGAGTAACCATTTTTTTCACATACTTGGCTCTCTTACGTGAAAAATTCCTCCAAAAGGATTGTTTTTTGAGATTTTATGTTTATCTTTGCCATACCATTGATGATTTTGCTTATTTTGAATTGCAGCACTAAGATAAGTGAAAAATCAGACATGGGAAGGTCTTTGGCAACTTTTTGTTGCTCAGAAACTTATAAAGAAAGTTAAAAAGAAGTGCTGCGGAATTTAGATTAAAAAGAGATATGATTAGAATTTTGTTCCTAACTATGATTTCCTTCTTTGCCACTCAAATAACACAGGCACAGACAAAGGAAGCGCAAATTGCAAAAATCCGCAAAACCTACACCGACGCTAAAAAGAAAGTCGGCAACAACGGGAAAAACGGTCAAAAAACCAACGTATTGCAATTTCTGAATTACGACCAGGAAAGAGATGAAACTCCGGTAAGTATGGAAGATATACAAATCTATTATGCTTATGACCAATCAGAGCCAAAACCCTATTTCATAACTCAGAAATATAAATACGGAGACATAGATATCTACCGTGAATGGCTCTTCGATTCATCCGACCACAGCCTCCTTTTCATCTATGAACACAAGGAGCAGAACGACGGAAAACCAATCGAAATCCGCTATTACTGGAATGATGGCAACCTGATTGAGAAAGTAACCACCACCCAAAACCTGGAACCGGATTACCATTTCATCCTCTACCGTATCTCACAGCAATTCGTCAGAATGTTCGAGACACACATGAACCGCGATTTGTAAAAAAACAGGTAATCACATTATGCTTAATTCCCCTCAACGCTGTTGGCTGTGAGGGGGATTTTACAATAATACCCAATATTTAGGAATAGAAATCAATCCGACTTAATTTTTAGAACACCCCAAATAAGATTATTCAAGTTTCGGATGTTCAATCAACAAAAAAAAGAAAAAAAACGCTTCGCTTAACAAAAGCCATCCGGTGATTTTTAAAAATAAAAATGAACGAAAGGTACCCATAAAGGACTTCAAAAAAACAAAAAATGCGCTACAAACTGCGCTACAATTGATATAACAAGAACGAACGTTGCGATTAAGTGTTTGACTTTCAAATGGTCAGAGATACTAACCAATGGAGAACTGTTTTCCAAAGACCAGCAAATTCAGTATCTATCACCTGTTTATAATGTCACTGCATCTGACATTCAAGATTATCCGAAAACGTTGAATGGTGAATAAAAAAGGAAGCCTCTCGACTTCCATTTATTATTTATTTGATTTTGCAATATGCCCCTTTATAAGGGTTTTAAATAGAGTTATGTCACTGTCTATACTTCTAAAAAAATATTAGAAAAAGTGTTACATTCAGGAAATCACAAAATCAAGTTTTCTTCATTCAGTGTACCACACTCTACCAACTTTGTTATTGATGACAGTAAATTCGCTAGGCCTTCTTACATCGAGATTCTGATTTATAAACGTCCATTCAATTTCATAAAATTCATTGGCTCCATTACTACTTACTAAATTTATCACCATTTGATAACCCGTGTCATAAAAATTTTTTTGGCTATTCAAACTCATTTGTTTTATGGCTCTTACATCGTCTCCCGGGCATATCAAATTACACCAAAACGAACTGACCCTTCCACTGTTTTTCATTGCAGACTTTGCTCTATCCCCAATTCTATTAATCTCTTTTTGTACATCAAACTGTTCGACTGGTTGTGCTTGTCTATTCGCTTGAGTCGTTGTTGTACGGCTTCTCGACCTTGAATATGACCTTCTTCTTTGTGCATCCACATTGACTGATGCGATGGATAGCATCAGCACAAACAAAAATAAAAATTTCACTGATTTCATAAGTTAATAATTTTGAAGTTAGACATTTAAGATTATATTATTTTTCTTATAGACATTATCAATGGTTTCCTTAAAACTTAGTGTGCGACCTGCCGTTCTGCCAAGTTTTTTGTCCTCTTTTTTGAGGACAACGCACAAATGCATTTTATTTAACACGTTCTCTATATCGGAATAATTGACCGGCGTGTTAATAGCAAGCTCTTTTAATATCAGAGATACTGGTATCACGTGGTCCTCATGAAACAACTCGCGAAATATGAATTTATCTCCTTTTTTAAACTCTTTTGGTTTACCATTTTTCTCTGCTCCATTAAAAACACTCAATGTAACAGGTTGTGTCAGTTTATCGCAAGTAACCAGATTTCTGTAATGATAATCTGAGATGTTGCCGGTGGTGAGTTTGTCCCAAAGTTGCTGTGCTGCCTGCGATATATGGCGGTTGTCTTTAGGTATGTCGTATTGCCGTATTGTCTGACCTATAAGATAATGGAGGCTGTCTTTATTGACTTTATCAGAAACAGTCTTATAATATTTAAGCAAGCACATTAAGGATTCAATAATGGCTTTATTTCTCATAATTAGTATTTGAATTTATCAGTGTTTGTTATAAGGTTATATTATCGCTTGCAAAGTTAAACAAAATTTCACAAATTACCCCCCCCAATTGTTAAATAATGTTAAAATAAATTAAAATGTATGAAAATGTATGATTTTCCTTTTTTCCTTAAAAGGTTAACAGATTTACTCCATGAAATTCCAACGCCTCAATAAAGTTGGAACGAGTTTGACTTTTTTTCGGTTCAACTGGAAATATGGAACAGTTAATACCAAACAAGTTAACACTTAAACTGAAAAGGTTGACAACGTTCCTGAGAAGGTTGACATCTTCTCCCGAAGAGTCAGAATTCATCCAACGACTGTCTGTCGATACTCATCTATCTTGATTCTGAGGGAATCATATTTTAAAAAAAATATTTAGAACATAATTGTAATAAAGTGTTTGAATCATAAATAAACGCATATCTCAAATAAAGTCACACAAACGATTGCCTCAACGGGTTGTGTTTTAGATAGTTGTCATTATGCGATACAGAGAGGTGAGTGCTGCTCGAAGCTCGGAAGCTCCGGCTCCTATTTGCTCTGTTTTCAGAAACGTTTATTGATGGGTTTGATACGGTTTTATTTTAGACGCACCACGGTGCGTCTCTAAAGGTTTTACGGTTGTTTGTTGGTAGGGATTTTGAGGGCGTTTTGTTGATAATGGCATTTATTTAGTAGTTAGTCAGTTTATAGTTTGTAGTGGCTATGCGGATGGTTTTAGACCGTGCTTCGCTCGGTCGGATGTGCGGTCGGGACGACCACAACCCCAGCCGATGACTGTCGGGTGGGGTGCAATTCAGAGAGGTTTCTGCTGCCTGACGTAAGAAAACGTCAGCTCCTAATGGTCGTAAGTTCAGATGCGTTCCGCAAATGAGTACAATTGCAAGACTTCCCATGCTGAACGACTAAAAGGAGGTGAAAAAAACCTGACGATTTCAGAAAAAAACCGCTGAAGCGGCAAAACCATGCGGACTATTACGCACAAATGTTTTTAAATCGGCTTATAATATAAATTAAGAGTTGAGCTGATTTTTATGTTTGAAAGATTTGTGCTGCAAGCACAGGCAATTTTATTACACATTCTAATCATACGCGGTCAGGATGCCCCCACCCTTTTTCAGGGTGAAAGTTTAAAAATCACAGGGCACGTGAAACTGCAGCGGTCCACGGGCTCTCCGTCTATTTTTCCCGGATTCCATTTGGGCATGTTTTTTATCAAGCGAATCGCCTCTGCATCACACTCCGGGTCGAGCGACTTGACAACCTTGACATCGGAGATACAGCCCTGTTTGTCCACAATAAATTTCAGCACAACTCTACCCTGCACATTATTCGCTTTCGCTTTTGCAGGATATCTCATATTTTTAGCAAGATATTTCATCAGTCCGTCCATCCCGCCAGGAAATTCCGGCTGGACTTCCACTAACACACATACGAAATCTGAATCCTCGTCAACGGTCTCATTCTCAATTGTAGAATCCTGCTGCTGCGGCTGTGATTGAGGAGTCTGAGCCATCATCAGTTGTGAGAAAGAACCAATAAAACAAATAAATAACAAAACTATCCTCATTGTCATTTGATGGTTAGTGTTTGAGTAACAAGTCAGCGAATGATTGTTCATTATTAGCTGAGCTCAGATTTTATTTTGCAAAAATACAAAAAATAATCAGAACCAATATCCTTTATCTTCTTTTTTGTTCTCAAAAAATCGGCGTTTAAGTGAGAGCAAATGGAAAACTCGTTTTCTATATGATTTTGTCACGAATCAAATGTCCTTCTTGAAAGGCAGCGAAGAGGGCGAAGCTTGCAATCCCCCATGCAACAGAGATGAAGTATGACTTCCCGATAGTCATCATGCCGATAAAGAGCAAGAAACCCGTCAATTTGTTGGCTTTGGTGTGCAGAAATTCTATCTTATGTTTTACCAGAAACAATCTGATGGCGTTGACGATTTTCACCAGTGCGATAAGCCCCACCATCATCGATAGCGTAGCAGGCAGTTTCAGCCACGGAAACAATTTATATCCTACTACTAAGACAAACACGAAGTCTGCCAAACTATCCAATCTGGCTCCGAATTTACACTCTACCCCCCACCGTCTGGCAAAAAAATCCGTCAAGCATATCCGTAGTTCCAGCTATCACGTAGAGCACCCAAAAGGGCACTGTCATTACATCCATCAAGAGTAATGGGAGGCACAATGCGATTCGCAATGCAGATAAGAGATTGGGTATTTGTTTCATCGCTTTTTAAGACTTGGATAATAACACCATACGATAAAGGCTGGAATGACGGATGAGGCACATTGCAACCAACTGAAATCAATCACACAAGCCCAGCTTCCTTCCAAGGCACGAAGACTATAAAGTACAATGATAACAATAATCGCTGTGCGAGTCAGTGGAATCCGTCGGATGTCACCCGAGGCTGAGAGAGCATAGAGTCCAGCCAGAGCAAATGCCAAGGTGGGAAAGGTCGAACAGCTGAACAAAAGTGTTCAAATCACAGAAGGAAAAACAACGACACTCCAACACAGGAGATTAATGCCCCAAGAATGGATCTGAGCGTAATGGGCTGGTGGAAGAGCCAATGGGATGGGAAAAGAATGATGATTGGGGTCATGGCCATCAGCGTGGATGCAATTCCTGCCGCAGTCAACTGTACTGCTGCAAGCGACAACGCCACTCCCAGAAAAGGTCCGGAGACGAGTGTGATAAGCAGTGCCACTGTGGCCTTACGGTCATGTACCAGGCTCATCAAATGAGGCGAACTGGAGCCTGACCGGCGTGCTCTTCTGATGAGATACCATGCTAGATAGCATACAGTGCCGGCAATACATCTGATTAGATTGCTGCCAAAAGGCAGGACGAAGCCAAATTCCTCCAGCTGTGCAGCTGAGATGTTTGAAGTGAAATGGTCAATGCCAATCTTGCTCATCACCAATCCGAGCCCCTGCCCCAATGCGGCACCGATGCCCAACAACACCCCCTTGAACCTGACCGGTTGACCGTCTTCCGTGCCGCCACTGTCGGTCACAGCGATGCCGATGCCCGCAAGCGTGACGAGCATGGCAGTGAGCGAGTTCCACGACAATGTCTGGCCAATCATCACCCATGCGAAAAAAGCAGTGAAAGCCGGTGCGAGCGTCATGAAGAGCTGCCCCAGCCGTGAACCTATGACGATATAGCTGTTGAAAAGGCACCAATCGCCAAGAAAATAGCCCACAAATCCGCTAAGCAACAGCCAGAGCCATGCGTCCGTGCCAGCCATGACCGGCAACGCCTGACCGGTAGTGACCCAGAACAGCAGTGCCGACACCAGAAAAGCCAGCGCCATACGCCACACATTAAGCACCAGCACGCCGGCACGTTTGGTGGCAACCTCAGCGGCAAGAGCGGAAACAGTCCACAATAGTGCGACACCAAGCGATATCAATTCTCCCAAGTAAGGCATTGTAATTTAACTCATTTTTTTCAACAATCAACTTTCAAATGGAACCATTCAGCAAATCTTAATCATAGATCAACGAATACAAATATTTATGATTATTTTTACGATTTATTTTCACATTTGAAAATTTATTATTTACATGAATTTTCAGAATTTAATAAGAATGCAGGCTGTGCTTCGCCAGCCTTTTGTGCGGTCGGGACGACCACAAACCCAGCCGATGTCCTATCGGGCTTCAGAGAGATATTTCACCAAACGAAATCCCGAACAGCCTATAATAAAAACAGAGAGAAGGACTTATGGACAGGTTTATCATCAGGCATCGGCAAAAACCTTTCCATCGTCAAGGGTGACCTGGATTTTGGCGTATTCACAGTGGAAATGGTGTTGTAGGCGGTCAAGATAGCGGGCGCATTCCCACTTACACATAGGAAGGTCATGAAGCAAATAATTGCCACAAGCCTCAGGACGAGTGGCAGGTACCTCTGTCTGTTTGAGAATCCAGTCAAGGCACTCAATTGTC
Organism: Bacteroidaceae bacterium; assembly: GCA_016284045.1. Taxonomy (GTDB): domain Bacteria; phylum Bacteroidota; class Bacteroidia; order Bacteroidales; family Bacteroidaceae; genus UBA3839. The sequence continues at coordinate 41,108 of JAEEOB010000237.1, read as the reverse complement.
AGCCGTCGCATATCCTCAACGGAGTAGTCACCCGTCATGATGATATACATGCCTGTGAGGCATCCCATAGGTCCCACATACACCACATCGTCCTTAGCTGATGAATTGCGGAACCACGTGGCCATCAAGTGCTCGAGGCTGTGCATGGCAGCAGGAGCAACCGCAGGCTCTTTGTTCGGCTCTGTGATTCGCAAGTCGAATGTGGTGAACCCTTTGTCCTGTCGTGACACGTAAATACCCGGTTTTAAGCAGGTATGGTCAATTGTAAAGCTTTGTATGACTTCCATTGCTATTCACTTTTTTAGTTCGAAAAAAACGTTTGTTCATGTTTTATGACCCCAAAGTTACTAAAAATCGGTTCACCTGAGAAATAATCAGTAAAAAAAATGAAAAAAGAGGAATTTTTAAATGAAGAATGAAGCATGAAAAATGAGGAATGATGAATGATGTTCCATGCAAACGATTTAAAAAAAATGACGTGAATCTTGGTTTTTTCAAGACAAACAGTTTGCTTATATGAGATAATTAATTATATTTGCAGAAATATTTAAATAATGTATGTTTCGGATATGGTCACTAACACATCAAATATTAACCACTATGAATAAGAATTACAAACGGAATCAATGGAACAGTTGAGCAACCGGTAGGAGGAATCATCTCCAGAAGCGGAACTGACTTCGTCGTTGTTGATGCTTCCGGCAACGCTCTTGAAAGACAATGGGTTGTCATCACCGGTAAGGAAGAGGACGGCACCCATCTCAAAGGTGACGTGAACGAAGACACGAAAGTGAATATCTCTGACATTGTGGCTCTTATCAACCAGATTGCAGGAAAGGCGAAATACAGATTTGCCGATGTGAACGAGGACTTTGTGGTGGACATCAGCGACATCGTGGCTGTCATCAACATCATGGCAGGCAATAAAGAATGAAGAATGAAAAATGATGAATGAAGAATGATGAAATCAACGATTAAGCGAGAACAGAGAAAAACTTGTTTTACTCTGCCGAGTGTGAGTTGATTCGGCGAAGCCAATGATGAATTAAGAATAAAGAATGAAAAATCATAAATTAATTTTAACCAAAATCCCCTTATAATCGCAATTTATGAGAACGATTGCTCTATTATTCGCTTATTTTATTGCCATGAGTGTGGCAGCACAGCCAAAGTCGTGGACAGCCGACAACGGCAACGGCACGTTTACCAACCCACTGCTCTACGACGAGTTTTCCGACCCGGACATTATCCGCGTCGGTGATGACTACTATCTTGCCGGCACCACAATGCACACGGTTCCCGGCCTGGTGATACTTCACTCCAAAGACCTTGTGAACTGGGAGAACATCAGCTACTGCTTCGACCGTTTTGACTTCACGGATGACCAGTTCTGGCTCCGCAACCACAAGGAGATCTACGGTCAGGGCATCTGGGCTCCCTGCATCCGTTATGCCAACGGTCAGTTTTATGTCTATTCCAACATCAACGGCAAAGGCCTTCAGTGTTACACAAGCAAGGACATCCGCGGTCCGTGGGAGCACCACAATATGCAGGGCAACATCTACGACCTAAGCGTACTTTTCGATGACGACGGTAAGATTTATGCCATCCACGGTTACGGAGAGGTGAAATGCACAGAGCTGAAGCCGGACATGAGCGGTCCAATTGATGGCACCGAGCGGGTGATTATCCCGAACGGCAGTGCTGTGGGAGAAGGTCATCACATGTATAAAATCAATGGTATGTACTACCTCATCTCCACCGACTACCGTCCTAACGGCCGCACGCTCTGTTCCCGTTCAAAAAGTATCTGGGGGCCATACGAGACATGCGTGATAACCGCCGACGAAACCTTCGGCTATCACCCAGCCCCCTTCACACTTGTTGACGGCCGCATCGTCCCTGACGGGACGAAATTCACGATTCCCGAAGCAGACAAAGATGCAACCGCAGCGACGAATATCCACCAGGGCGGCATCGTTCAGACGCAGAAAGGCGAGTGGTGGGCACTGCTGATGATGGACTTCCACTCCGTAGGGCGCACAGTGACGCTTGCCCCAATGACATGGATTGACGGCTGGCCGATGGTTGGTCTGTCAGGGAACCCCGGCCGCTCTCCACGCACGTGGCTGAAGCCCGACATTGACGTGAGCGTGGAGCCCCACGCCGCCTACGAGCGCAACGAGACCTTCGACGGTAAGGAGCTTGGCCGTGTGTGGCAGTGGAACCACAACCCCGATGACCGCATGTGGAGCCTGACGAAAGGGCGTCTGCGTCTGCAGACGATGCCCTCCGAGCAGCTGATGTGGGCTCGGAACTCACTCACCCAGCGCGTGATTGGTCCGTCGTCGGTCACGACTGTGGAGCTATACACGAAGAACATGAAAGACGGTGATGTGGCAGGTTTGGGCAACATCAACGTACCCTGCTCATGGATAGGCATCGTGAAGACAGGCAAGAGCCAGACACTGAGGTTTTTCGAGCAGGCAGTGAACGACACAATTGACCAGCCTGCAGGCAATGCGGAGAAGGTATATCTGCGTCTGGTAGGCGACTACGACAACAACCGTGCACATTATGAATATTCGTTCGACGGGACAAATTACAGCCAGCTGGGCCGTGAGATGACCTTGAGCTATCAGACCATCTCGTTTCAGGGCTCACGCGCGTCGCTATTCGCGTTCAACGTGAAAGGGTCAAACGGCGGCTATGCAGAGTTTGACAACTTTACTGTGGAGGAGACCGCAGCCGACCGCAGTGGCAATATCCCCTACGGTAAGTCGTTCCGCATCATGAATCTTGCGACAGGCAAGCCCATGATAGCACTGCCCCACGGCCTGATGCACGACACCCGTGCAGACGACAAAAGCAAGCAGACCTACTTCCACATTATTGACAAAGGCAAGGGCCAGGTGGTGCTGCAGTGCGAGGACGGACGTTACGTGTTTGTGTCCGGATTCGGGCTGCCTGGCGATGTTCGTCTGACCAAGGAGGAGTCGAAAGCCGAGGTGTTTATGTGGCAGGACTTCCTGAACAAGGAGTTTATGCTCATGTCGATGCGCACCAACCGTTATGTCGGCAAAAGCCCCACCACCGGCAGTCCCTATTCCATGGACTATAAAGGTGCTGACCCTGCACGCCGCAACGGGGCAGTGTTCAGGTGGGAAGAATGAAAAATGAAGAATGGAAAAAACTTCCATACCCGCAGTATGGAAGTTTTTTTATCGAAAGAAGTGAATGTTTGTGAAAAATATTTTGTAATTTTGCAGATTGATAACATGAGAAGACGAGAAGACGAGCAATGTGAACAAATCATATAAAAACTAATATTCTATATGGAACATTCAATTACCACGCAGATACCGTCGTGGATGCTGATTCCTTTTGTGCTTCAGCTGCTGTGCATAGCCATCCTGCCTCTGACCAAGGCGGGCGAATGGTGGGAGGAGAACAAGCATAAGCTTTATGTGTCGCTTCTTCTGGGCATACCTGTAGGTATATGGCTATGCGTGAACGGTATGTCTGGCGAGCTGGAGCATCAGATGATTTACGATTACATCCCTTTCATCCTGCTTCTGATGGCGCTGTTCACGACTACAGGTGGCATCTGCATCAAGGGTGACATGCGTGCGACCCCCACCACCAACACGATGATAATGGGGCTGGGCTGGTTGCTTGCCTCGTTTATGGGAACCACCGGTGCTGCGATGCTGCTTATCCGCCTGTTGCTCCAGACCATCAGCCAGCGCAAGTATAAAACCCACACGGTGATGTTCTTCATCGCCATCGTGGCAAACTGTGGCGGTCTGCTCACCCCACTTGGCGATCCGCCCCTGTTCCTGCTGTTTCAGAAGGGTGTTCCATTCGGATGGTTCATGCAGAATCTGGTGCCCGAATGGGCAGTGACAGGCGTGCTGCTTTTAGGGCTCTACTGGCTGATAGACTCTTATTATTACCGTAAGGAGCCCTGGCATCTGCTTTCCGCCGATGCACGCGAGCAGGTGAAAGTGACTGCCCGCGGTCTGATTAACATCTTCTGGCTGCTCTGCGTGATAGCCAGCACGATGTTCATCAACTCCACCTATATCCCGGCGATGGGTGAGCACGATGCGCCATGGTATCTGAAACTGCTTCGCGAATGGGTGTTCATCGTGATTATCATCCTGTCTGTCGTTACCACGAAACGAGAAGTGCGTAAGGACAACGAGTTCTCATGGACCCCGATTCTGGAGGTGGCATGCGTGTTCGTAGGCATCTTCGCCACGATGACCCCAGCCCTGATGTATCTTCGTCAGAACCCGATACCTGTGACAGAGCCTTGGCAGTTTGTCTATGCCACCGGATCATTGTCCGCCTTCCTCGATAACGCTCCTACCGCGATGGTGTTCCATACGACAGCCTCCACCCTACCCGCCGCCGGAGCCGCAGTGGCTGGAGTCAGCGAGATACTGATGCGCGCCATCTGCATGGGAGCCGTGTTCTTTGGCGCGATGACCTATATCGGGAACGGTCCGAACTTCATGGTGAAGAGCATAGCTGAGCAGACGGGCGTGAAAATGCCTTCGTTCTTCGGCTATATGATCCGCTTCTCGCTTATCATCCTGTTGCCGGTGTTCATTATCGTGCAACTGCTGTTTTTGTAAGGCGAGAAGACGAGAAAACACCCCCGTTTGTGCGTTTATATGGCACAGGCGGGGGTGTTTTTTTTGGAAAAGCATTTTTTTGACAGGCTTTTTAAGATTCGGGGGTCACTCATTTACAAAGATAAAATGGGAAGTTGTGTCGATGATGAGGTGTCCGCCAGTTTGGGCAGCTTCCTCTTTGAGCACTCGAATCGCCTGTTCGTTGTCTATCTGGTCGTTTGCCTTCAGTCGGCTGGTGTTGTTCCACTCCACAAAGGGGTTGTGCATCTGTGTGCGGTTATCGACACGGTCGGTAGTTGCCATATAGACCTGAATCGCCACAGATACCGTGCGGTTCTGCCAACCGTCCGTCCATACTCCATCTTCAAAAATGGTGGTGCCGTCCTTCACAAGCGATTTCACAGCATAAATCTTTTTACCTTTTTCTTTTTTCTGACACTTGAAAAAACAGTCAATTCCCGTCACCGCCGACACGATAGTCTTTCCATCGGCAGTCATGGCATAATTGAACACACGCAGGAGGTCGTCGTAAGTAATCTCATAGACATAGACAAGGTTGTCGAACGGGAATATCTCATAAATGTTAGCTACAGTGATGTCCATCTTGTCGGCTCCGTTGAGCGGATAAGAAACCCTGATACCGCCCGCATTGACGAAACCGATTTCTGCCTTGCCAATTCTTCTTATGATGTCACACATCCAGTTGCCCATCACACAGGTTCTGCCTTCGCTTCCAGGAATGGATAGTGTGGTGTCTGGGTAGTTGTTCGTGGCATCCACATCAATATAGCCGATGACAGTTTCCAACTGCGGACGCACGGCAGCAAGGGAGCGGTCGGAAAACTCAAGGACTGTGTTGTCAAGATCGTCTGCGTTTTCCCCGTCCTCAGCATGTGTGTCACGTTCCTTATCAACATCAACAGTCTCAAGTTTGCTGACTTTGGAGAACGTCACCACTCCGTTTTTATCCACATTAAAGAGAAGTTCAGAGCAGGCATACGAAAGAGCGTAGGACTGGCATTCCAGATAAGGTGTACCCCATGCAGTCTCCCCCGACAAGTTCTCGTGGGTATGACCTCCCAGCACAAGGTCGAATGGGCTGTCCTTGCCTAACCGCTCCGCTGTCTCGTCAGCCGCCGCATGAGCCAACAGGATGGTTGCGTCGCATTTTCCCGAGGATTCAAGTTCTTTGGCAATGCTGTTGGCAATGTTGTAATCCTCCTGTATTTTATAGCCTTTTCCAGCAAACTGAGCAGCGAGAATATCTGATGAATAGTCGATGGCAAATCCTACAACGCCAATTTTCACCTTTATCTCACCCCCTTTATCATTTGTAGCTGTTTTCTCCACAATCACATAGTCTTTTGACCTCTCTGACCGTTTGCCATTCTGAAAAAGGTTAGCACACACCACAGGCACCTCGTTGGGATATTCAACACCATCCACCACATATTTATGGAGCGTAGCATCATCATCAAACATATTTTCGAGTCCCCAGTCGAACTCATGGTTCCCCACGGTCACGGCATCATAGTCCATCTTATCGAAAGCCAAATAGACAGGCATTCCCTTCTGAAGGTTCGACACGGTCGTACCCTGATAGCTGTCACCACCATCAAGGAGTAACAGCCTGTCTTTACGGTACGCGGAACCACGTCCGCGGATATCTGCCACTTTGTCGGCGATATAGGCAAGGCGGTAGTGGATTGTGGCAGTGGATGAATTCACGATGTTGCCGTGTACATCAGATGTTTCGATGATTGGCAAGCGGTATTCACCCGCCTCAACACTGGGATGTTTCTGTGGCAGCGTCTTATGTGAGCATGATGAGACCACCATCAAGAAAAGCAAAACGGTCAGAATACATGGATAACGGAATAAACAGCGGTTCATTTTTTTATAGTTTTTAAGAGGAGGTTGTGTCAAAATGAAAAAATAGTGGAGCAATCACTCTGAAATAGTCTACAAACTTAAATAGTCTACAAACTTAACAATCGTCGAACTTAAAAGGGCTTCAGAGAATTCTGCTTATTATCTGAACGCCTGTCAATTATCGGTTGATGATTTTGCTGGTAGTGACGGAATAGTCAGCATGGAGGCGTTTTTCGATGATGATGCCTTTGACGTCTTTGCTGACCCTTCGTCCCTGCAGGTCATAATACAGGGTTGTGACTACCGGACTGTGGCTGATGTCATCCTTGACAGTCTGTTCGATGGCAGTGCCAGGCTGCCACACATGATAGTCCTTGCCAGGTTCTGTGTCGATGTCGTATTCATAAACTGTTTTCAGCGTGGTCTTCGGCACTGTGGAAAGCGCACTCGAGACGAGCGGGTCCTTCACCTTCGCCGGTGCAAAAAGCGGATTCGGACATTCTCCCTCAGCCGGGCGCAGTTCATCCCCTTTCAGTTCGACATAAGAACGCAGGCGGAGCGGTCCTCCGATAGTGGAGTGAATCGTTGCGCTAATAAGTTTTGCGCCGCTCCAGTTCATATCGACTACGAACCCTCCTCTCGCCCTGAGCCCTCTCACACTGCCTGTACCCCAGTATGTGGGAACTGCAGGGAGCAGATGCACCGCTCCGTCGTGGCTTTGGAGCATCATCTCGGCAATTCCCGCTGTAGCTCCGAAATTGCCGTCGATTTGGAATGGAGGATGCGCATCAAAGAGGTTAGGGAAAGTGCGTCCGTCGGGATAATTGTCTGCCGCTTCCTCCGAGGGCAGGAGTTTGAGCATGTTTCTCAGAATCGTGTAGGCATGGGTTCCGTTGAGGGCCCTTGCCCAGAAGCATATTTTCCACCCGAGGCTCCATCCCGTCGCCTCGTCACCCCGTTCGGTGAGAGTCTGTCGGGCAGCCGCAAGCAGTTCCGGATGCGTGTAACAGCTTATTTGATTAGATGGATAAAGCCCATAGAGGTGAGAAATATGGCGGTGTTTGTTGTTTGCGTCGTCGGCATCAATGAGCCATTCCTGCAACTGCCGGTGCTTGCCAATCTGCATGGGTGGCAGCTGGTCGATAGCCGCTTTCAACTTTTCCTGATACTCGGTGTCCTTTCCCAGAATCTGTGCCGCCTGCAGTGTGTTAGACAGCGCATCGAACGCAATCTGGTTGTCCATGGTACATCCTGCGGTGATTGGTGTGCTCTTGCCCATCGGTCCCTGTTCGGGGCTGACGGAAGGGACCACCACAAGCCATCCGTATTTGGGATGCACCTGCATATAGTCGAGATAGAAGTCGGCAGTGCCCTTGATGACGGGGTACCACTGTTCCAGAAATTCCTTGTCGCCAGTAAAGAGGTAGTGCTGCCAAAGATGCGTCGCCATCCATGCCCCTCCGTTGGGATACATCCCCCAGAAAGCTCCGTCCACCGGTCCTGCAATTCTCCAAAGGTCAGTGTTATGGTGCGCCATCCAGCCGTTGCAGCCATACATTTGTCTGGCTGTTACCGCCCCCGTCTCGCTCAGGTCCTTGATGAGGTCGAACATCGGACCGGCGGTTTCCTGTAGGTTGCACACCTCGGCTGGCCAGTAGTTCATCTCCGCGTTGATGTTGATGGTGTATTTGCTGTCCCAGGGCGCGTAAATCTTGTCGTTCCATACCCCCTGGAGATTTGCAGGCTGTCCTCCCGGCTGTGACGATGAGATGAGGAGGTACCGTCCGTAGTTGAACATCAGCGCCACCATGCCCATGTCGCCGCTTGTGAACTTGTTGAGCCGCTGATCTGTGGGCAGTTCCTTGTTGCTGTTGGACGGCAGTTCCAGATGCACGCGGCTATACTGCTTCTGGTACGCCTCGATATGCCGCTGGAGGAGTTCCTCGTATGAATATTGCCGTGCGTTGTCGAGATATTCATTGTTTCGTGCAGTGGCGTTGCCGCTCACGTCGTGGTAGTTCACGTAATTAGTCGCTGCCGATATATAGAGAGTGGCGCTATAAGCATTCCTTACGGCTAAGTTCCGCTTAGTGCCGGAAGCGTACGCCGTCACGGTCCCGTCGCTTTCGGCGAAGTATGCACACTCCGCCTTGAGCGCAGCCCTGATACCCTCATGGTCTGCCCCGTTGACAGTCACTCTCACCACCTTGTCTTTTGCGGCATAGGATGATGAAAGTTCACACTCATGACTGAGAATGAACGACAATGGCTTGGTGTCGGACTCAAAATGCATCACGATGATTTTGTCGGGAATGGAGGCAAAAGTGGTGCGCTTGTAGTGGCATCCCGATGCTGTGAACGTCTCCGTCTCCACCGCAGTCTGCAGGTCGAGTTCACGGTAATAGTTCTTCACTGAGTCGGCAAGAAAGCCGGAGAATTTCATCTTCAGGCTGCCCAACGTGAGGTATCGCATACCATGAGGTCCTTTCACAAACTGCTGGTTTATCAGGTTCTCAGCCTCCTGCTCCTTGCCATTGAAGATGAGGCTTCGCACCTGCTGGAGATAATTCAGCGACGTGGTGCTGTTGTTGTTGTGCGGCCCGCCCGACCAGAAAGTCTCCTCGTTGAGTTGGATTTCCTGGTTAACAGTTCCGCCATAGACCATAGCCCCCAGATGTGAGTTACCGATTGGAAGAGCCTCCAGCCAGATGGAAGCCGGCTTGTTGTACCAAAGGCGTTCGGTGTTGTCGTCCTGAGCGGACAGACATAGTGCCCAGAAAAAGGCACAGCAGACAGTCAGTATTCGTTTCATAAACTTATTATAGAGTAAAGGAAAAAAGTTAAGGATATATACGGGCAAAAGGGATTGCGGTTTTGAATTCATCAAACCAGAAACACAAAATTCGGATATATCGCAAAGTTAAGCATTTTTCGGCTTATACATGACCAAAAACCGATTTTTTTTGAAGAATTGGGAAAGTACAGTCTGATTTTATTCAAAAATTTGTTTTTTCGCTCGCTTAATCGTAACTTTGCAAATTAAACGTAAGAGTTACTTTCAAAGAAAGTACAGGAAAGTACAGAAAAAACAAAAATAAAAAAGCTAAAGATTAAAACTCACAATATAATGGCATCTAGATTAAGGTTTAAGGTTGTTGATGACGCATTCAAGAAGCGTCCGGTGGAAGTGAGCGTGCCTAAGGAGCGTCCGTCGGACTATTTCGGGAAATATGTGTTCGACCGGAAGAAGATGTTCAAATATCTTCCGGCAAAGGTGTATGCAAAGATGTGCGATGTAATCGACAACGGCGCACATTTCGATCTCGCCATCGCCGATGCGGTTGCAGAGGGAATGAAACGCTGGGCTATGGAGCTTGGCGTGACCCATTACACCCACTGGTTTCAGCCACTGACTGAGGGCACGGCAGAGAAGCACGACGGCTTCGTGGAGCACGACCAGAAAGGCGGTATGGTTGAGGAGTTCGAGGGCAAACTGCTCGTTCAGCAGGAGCCTGATGCCTCGTCATTCCCCAACGGCGGCATCCGATCCACATTCGAGGCCCGCGGCTACACCGCCTGGGATCCCACATCTCCCGTTTTCGTGATTGGTGACACGCTGATGATTCCCACCGTGTTTATCTCTTATACCGGTGAGGCACTCGACTACAAAGTGCCGCTGAAGAAATCGCTCAACGCCGTTGACAAGGCCGCCACAGCCGTATGCCAATATTTCTATCCTGATGTGAAGAAAGTGGTGAGCAACCTGGGCTGGGAGCAGGAGTATTTTCTGGTTGACGAGTCGCTGTTCAGCGCGCGTCCCGACCTTGTAATGACCGGCAGGACGCTGATGGGACATGACTCAGCCAAAAACCAGCAGATGGACGATCATTATTTCGGCTCGATTCCTGAGCGTGTGGAGAATTTCATGCGCGACATCGAGATTCAGGCACTGGAACTGGGCATCCCCTGCAAGACCCGTCACAACGAGGTGGCCCCCAACCAGTTTGAGCTGGCACCGATATTTGAGGAGATGAACCTCGCCATTGACCATAACATGCTGATGATGTCGATTATGAAACGTGTGGCACGCAAGCACGGCTTCCGCTGCCTTCTCCACGAGAAACCGTTCAAAGGCATCAACGGAAGCGGCAAGCACAACAACTGGTCGCTGAGCACCGACACCGGCATCCTACTCCACTCTCCCGGCAAGACCCCGCTCGACAACCTGCGGTTCGTCACCTTCATCGTGGAGACGCTGAAAGCCGTTTATGACCATAACGGTCTGCTCAAAGCCGCCATTATCTCCGCCACCAACGCCCATCGCTTAGGCGCGAATGAAGCACCTCCCGCCATCATCTCATCTTTCCTCGGCCGTACCGTGAGCGACCTGCTCGACCACGTGGAGCAGATGGATGAGACGGAGAACCTGAAGGTGAAGGGCAAGAGCATGCTGAACCTCGATATCCCGTCGATTCCCCACCTGCTCATCGACAACACCGACCGCAACCGCACCAGTCCGTTTGCCTTCACCGGCAACCGGTTTGAGTTCCGCGCCATCGGCTCACAGGCAAACTGCGCAAGCGCTATGCTGGCCCTGAACTCCGCCGTGGCAGAGGCGCTCATCAATTTCAAGGAGCGCGTGGATAAACAGATAGCCGAAGGCGTAGAGAAAGAGGCAGCCATCATCAAAATCCTGAAGGAGGACATCCGCTACACGAAACCAGTCCGCTTCGACGGCAACGGCTACAGCGACGAATGGAAAGCGGAGGCAGCCCGTCGGGGGCTTGACTGCGAGACCTCCTGTCCGCTGATGATAGACACCTATCTCGACGAACGCACCGTGAGGATGTTTGAAACCACGAACGTGATGACCCGTACTGAGCTTGAGGCCCGCAACGAAATCAAATGGGAGACCTACACGAAGAAAATCCAGATTGAGGCCCGCATCTTCGGCGACCTCTGCATGAACCATATCATCCCCGTGGTGACTAAATACCAGTCGGTGCTGATAGATAACGTCCACAAATTAAAAGAGATATTCCCTGCCGAACAGGCCGCAAAAATATCAGCCAACAACCTTAACATCATCGAGCAGATATCGGAGCACGAGTCGTTCATCGTGGAGAACGTGGCGAAGCTCATCGACACCCGACGCGAAGCCAACCGCATTGAGTCGGAGCGCGAAAAAGCCATCGCCTACCACGACCTGGTGGCTCCGTTCCTGGAGTCTATACGCTACCATGTGGATAAACTGGAGCAGATTGTGGATGACGAGCTGTGGCCGCTACCGAAATACAGGGAGCTGCTGTTTATTATTTAGCTTTTAGTTGATAGTTTTTAGTTGTTAGTGAGTTTGATATTGTGGGTGTTGTTATTGTGCGATTCAGTATCGTTTCTGCTGCCTGACGTAAGAAAACGTCAGCTCCTGTTTGCTCAAAAATAAGAACTGTTTCGCAATAGGCATGATTTCCCATTTTTACTCCCAATTAATAAAAAATGGCACCATTAGCAGAACGGATGCGTCCACAGACGCTTGATGAATATATCGGCCAGCGTCACCTTGTAGGCGAGGGAGCGGTGATTCAGCGGATGATTGCACAGAAAAGGATTTCTTCGTTCATCCTCTGGGGTCCTCCGGGCGTGGGCAAGACGACGCTCGCCAACATCATCGCCAAAACGCTGGAAGTGCCTTTCTATACGCTGAGTGCCGTCACTTCGGGCGTGAAAGACGTTCGCGAGGTGATTGAGCGGGCTCGGACAAACAGCGGTCTGTTTTCGAAAGGCACCCCCATTCTGTTTATCGATGAAATCCACCGTTTCTCCAAGTCACAGCAGGACTCCCTGTTGGGCGCCGTGGAAAAAGGGATCGTCACGCTGATTGGTGCCACCACTGAAAATCCCTCGTTTGAGGTGATACGTCCGCTGCTGAGCCGCTGTCAGGTGTATGTGCTGAAATCGCTCGACAAAGACGACCTGCTGGCATTGCTCGACCGTGCGCTCACCCACGACAGGGAACTGAAAAAAAAACACATCACGCTGAAAGAGACCGGCGCACTGCTGCGCCTGAGCGGAGGCGATGCCCGCAAGCTGCTCAATATCCTGGAGCTCGTGGTTGAGGCTGCGTCAACAAAGCAAAACATAGCGACAAACACAGACAGCGATTCCCCTTCCCCATCCGACAATAATACGACAGACACGGAAAGCGAAGAAGAGCTGGTCATCACCGACGAGCTGGTGAACGAGTCGGTGCTTCAGAACCCGCTTGCCTACGACAAGGACGGCGAGATGCATTACGACGTGATTTCCGCCTTCATCAAGTCAATCCGCGGAAGCGACCCCGATGCAGCCATCTATTATCTCGCCCGGATGATAGCAGCAGGTGAAGATCCGCTGTTCATTGCCAGGCGACTGGTTATCAGTGCATCGGAAGATATCGGCCTCGCCAATCCCAACGCCCTGCTGCTTGCCAACGCCTGCTTCGACGCAGTGTCGAAAATCGGAATGCCCGAAGGACGCATCCCGCTCGCTGAGGCCACTGTCTATCTCGCCACGTCGCCCAAGAGCAACTCATCGTATCTTGCCATAGACAGCGCACTGGCATACGTGCGGCAGACCGGCAACCTTCAGGTGCCGCTTCCGTTGCGCAACGCTCCCACTTCACTGATGAAAGAGCTTGGCTACCACGACGGTTACCTGTATGCCCACGATTATCCCGACCATTTCGTCAACATGCAGTTTCTCCCTGACGAGGCGAAAGATGCCCGTTTCTGGCATCCACAGCCCCACACACCGTCGGAAGCAAAAATGCTCGACCGTATGCTGAAATGCTGGGGGAAACGGTTTGAGGAATGAGAAAATTTTTTTTATCCCGACAGGCTTGTTATTCGGAAATTTTATTTAAATTTGCATTATTAAAGAAAAATATCAACAGAACTAACAACTTTCCATTATGAAACAAACCTTTATAACTAAAAACAGCAAACGGATTTACTTTTTTTTAGTATCAGTCCTTTTGTTTGCGGTATCCTCAAGCACTGCTTGGGCTGCCCCTAACAACATTTACGCAAGCGACCTTCGGAGTCAGAACACGCAGACCTTAAACATCACCAAATTGACAGTTCTGTATATGAATTCAGACCTGACACTCACAAAAATCACCGGTGATTATGAAATCGAGGTCATTAAAGAAGGCGACTACACCTTGACTGTAACCAATACAGAAGGCACTGCCATCGATGTGAAGAATTTCTACTGTAACGCAAACCTGACCGTGAAGTCTTTGAAGGCAGAAAAAGGCATAGAGGCAGATTATATCACATTAGATGGTGTCACAGTCAACCTGACCGGCGACAAGAACGTGGTGTATGCTCATGAGTCGTTCACAGTAACGGACCGATGTAAAAGTCTGACCATCAAAAACAACAAGAACGACTACAGCGCAGTGTATTCAGAGGGAAACGTGTCAATCGAAGCGTCGAAAGTATTAATTACAGGCAAGAAAGACGCTGTCCGCTCCTATGATAACCTCTATTTGGCTGAAGGCGGCGAAATGACCTTCATATCAGCCTCCGAAGACGGCACCGCTCTCCACAGTTACAATGGAAACGTGGAAATCGACAGTTGTGACGTCACCGCCACCGGAGGCATGGCCATCCGTGCAGAAAAGCATATCCAGGTGAAGGGTAAGCTGAAAGCCACCTCTATCAGTATGGACAGAGCCGCTATTCTGTCGGATAAAGGCAGTTTTCGCCTTACAGGAAGCGCCATTGTGAATGGCGGAAAGAGAGCCATTGAATGTAATTATTACAACAATGAGACAGATTATGGTTATGTCGCTATTAATGGTGACTTGACAGCGAGCAACAAAAAAGCAGACTCCTATTGCATTGCCGCACGTTGTGTAAATTTTCTTAAAGGCACGGTAACAGTCAATTCCACCTCCGATGCCATTCATATCGAAGGTGACGGTTTTTCAGCGTCTCTAAATGTTCGGGAAGCGCATTTAACTGCCACATCCTCAGAAAGCGGGAGTACGGCGCTTTATGTGGGGAACGGAATAACGTTCAACAACGCGGTAGTGAAAGCCACTGGCGGAACCGCTATCCGTTCTCATTACTATATGGACGTGTATAGATCCTCTGTCTATGCCAAAGCCCTCCAGCCAGGCAGTTATGCAATTAAAAGCCCCACTCCGAAATATGCGGACCATGGAAAATTAACTATGGACGACTGCAAAATTATCACTCCTAAAGACTATCATAGAGACTCTGATAATATCACGATTTACGACAAGGACAATAATCCTGCCGACTACGTGGTGATTCTGCCTACACAACTCAGTGGCAGCATAAAATTGATACCATCCAATCCTCATCCAGGCGACACCCTGCGTTTCGAGTTATCGGGCAATGTGAAGGAACTTTATGAAAACGGATACCATTTCGACTACCATTGGTACAAATCTAAGCCGCCCTTCTCTAAAGATTTTGCTTTATTGTCTTGGGGTGGTACGGATTTTTGTACAGTCGGAGCTGACGATATTTATAATAATATATATCTTGCTATTGCTCCATACGATACTAATCCAGCCACAGATAAATACTATGCAGTTTTCAGCGATACGGTGAAAGTGACAAAATTCCCATGTACGAAAGCCGTTGTTAAGCCAGACTTGAGCATTACCGAAGGACAAATCCGCGTAAATAACGCACAAACCGACCAGGAGTATATCATCTTCAATACCAAGAAAGAAATCAGCAGCCTGACCGAAAACGACTGGAACAACGCAGTGACTTACGACGCAAGCGGTCCGCTTTATCTTAACGGCACCAAAGACATGGTGAACTATGTCTATACCCGCGTGAAGGGAACCGACTTAACCCAAACCGGAACGGAGATTGCCACCTCTGAGATTTACTATGGTGAGACCACCTATGTGCGTGGCATCAAAGTGATGTGCAAACAGGTGAAAATCAAAGTCGTGAACGAAAGGCCAACTATAACCAATGTAGCATTAGAGGAAGAGAACGGCCATTATTATTGCAAAGTAAGAGACGTTATCCGTGTTGATGTAAGCCCCATTCCGGAAGATGCCACAAACTTCAACGGCATATCCGCCAGCAGATGGTATAACAACACAAACAGCGGCACGTTCTACTCCAATTCGGCATGTACGATTGCCTTAGAAGAGGGCAAGCTGTATAAGACCGTCTATTTCGTTCCGACAGAAGTCCGTAATAATGTGGATGTCCACGCTGAGCATACCTTAGGCTATAACTGGATGGCAATAGACTGGATATACCTGAACGTGGGAGACGAGAACGGCCGCTTCCAGGTGGATCATCTGAGCGACATCAACGTGAATATTGCCCAGGGAACCATCCAAAACGGAATTGAGCTGGAACCAATTCCGTCGAAAGCATGGATAGGTTTCCTCACTGTTAATCTGGTTTCCGGTGAGGGCACACCTCCAACTTTCAAATTCTATGGAAAAAGCGGCTGGATGACTGTAGATGCCTCAGACGCGACTGCCGGAACCTACCGGTTCGATGTTATTGAGAACGGCAAGGTTGTGGGCCGCATGACAGTGACTGTTACTGCTCCGGTATTAACGGGTATAGAAGTGGCTCCGGCTGATATCACCGCCGACCCCGGCTCAAGCTATGAGTTGCTTGTACAGACGATACCGTCCGAGGTGGAGACCACCGTGACCTGGACAAGCAGCGACGAAAGTATCGCCACCGTGACAACCGACGGTGTGGTCACGATTGCCGATGACGCTCCGATTGGCGCGCAAGCCACTATCACCGCATCATCCAGTGATATTTCTGGCACCTGCGTGATAACCGTCAGCGGTGAGGCCTATGAATTATGGGTTGCCGGCACACAAGTGACCTCACGTAACCAGGATGACGTGCTCGGCGACGGTACAGTCAGCTTCGACGGCGTAACACTCACACTCAACAATGCCGACATTCAAGCCAATGAGGACTACCCCAACGGCATTGAGCATTATCTCGACTACCTGATTATCAACCTGGAGGGAGACAGCAAAGTTGAGAGCAAAGAACAGAACGGACTTCTTCTGGGAGGCAACACGCAGATTTCCGGCTCAGGCACTCTGAATGTGAAGGGCGCAGGCCTCGGCATCCAGGTTGGCAGCGATGAATTGACCGATCCGATCAGTCTCTCCATCGACAACACAACTATAAATGTGGAAGGCACCTACTCTGGTTTCTACGGAACTGAGGAAGTCTGTGCCAATTCTTTGGACATCAGCAACTCCGCAGTCACAATCAGCGCACAGCACCACAGCGGCATCTGGAAATTCTCCGGCGGCATCACCCTGACTGACTGCCAGATAACCGAGCCGGCAGGCGCCACCTACGACAGCGGCACCGTGATGAACGGCGAAGCAGAAGCACTCACCGTGGTGATTTCCCCTGTCGCCACACATCTGAAAGGCGATGTGAACCTCGACGGCAAGGTGGATATCTCCGATGTGGTGGCAGTCATCAACACGATGGCAGGCGACACCACGTTCAAAGACACTTCAGATGTGAACGAAGACGAGAAAACAGACATCAGCGACGTGGTGTCGATTATCAACATCATGGCTGGGTTATAGCATTCGTAGATCGGAGAAATCTGAATAATCGGAATAATCAGAGTAATCTGAATAATCAGAGTAATCAGAGTAATCTGAATAATCAAAAATCACATTAACTATGCATACAAGAGAAGAGAAGCTGGCAGCCTTCGGACGCTTACTTGACGTGCTTGACACGTTACGAGAGAAATGTCCGTGGGACAGGAAACAGACGAATGAAAGCCTTCGGCCGAACACCATCGAAGAAGTGTTTGAGCTCTGCGATGCCCTGATGAACGACGATGACAAGAATATCAGCAAGGAATTGGGCGACGTGATTATGCACGTGGTGTTCTATTCACGTATCGGAAGCGAGAAAGGCGCGTTTGATATCGCCGATGTCTGCAACCAGGAGTGCGACAAGCTGATATTCCGCCATCCGCATGTTTATGGTGACGCGACCGCAAAAGACGCAGGCGAGGTGCTGCAACGCTGGGAGCAAATCAAGCTGAAAGAGAAAGACGGCAACCACACCGTGTTGGGCGGTGTGCCCAACAGCCTGCCTTCGCTCATCAAAGCGTTCAGGGTTCAGGAGAAAGCCGCCAACGTGGGTTTCGACTGGGAAAAGCCAGAAGATGTGTGGGCAAAAGTGAAAGAGGAGATTGCAGAGTTTGAAAAAGAAGTGGGTCAAAAGGACAAGGAGAAAGCCACTGATGAGTTCGGCGACGTGCTGTTCTCGCTTATCAACGCCGCCCGGCTCTACCATATCAATCCTGACAACGCTTTGGAGCGCACTAACCTGAAGTTCATCCGGCGTTTCAACTGCGTTGAGGCGAAAGCAAAGGAAGCCGGCAAACGGCTTAACGAAATGACGCTGGAAGAGATGGATGCGCTGTGGAATGAGGCAAAGAGTCTTTAGATTTTTTAGTTTGAGGTTATAGGAGGTTATATATAGGATATTATAGGACATTATAGGATATTATAGGACATTATAGGATATTATAGGAAACTATAGGATATTATAGGAAACTATAGGAAAAACGACAGAAGCGGCTGACGGAAAATCGTCAGCCGCTTCTGTTTTAGTAAAAATCAGCCTGATTCAGAGGGTGATAGCTGTCTCAAGAGCGAGAGTTACCATCTCTTTGAAAGCCAACTGGCGGTCTTCAGCAGAGAGTGCTTTCTTGCTCACGAATGAGTCACTGATGGTAAGCAGACATGCCGCTTTCTTCTTTAGCACATTGGCATTGTGGAAGAGTGCGAAGCTCTCCATCTCCACGCAGTCGGTTCCTGTGCGCTCTGCAAGCTGTTCCCATGACTCGTTCGTGGCGGTGTAGAACACGTCGGAAGAGTGAACCACGCATTTCTTGCAGTCAATCCCCATCTCTTTCGCTTTTTTCAGAATCGCCTCGTTGATTTCCGGACTGGGTTTTAGTGTTGTATCCTCGCATCCACTCATCACCTTGGCGAATGACGACTCGCTGACAGCACAGTCGGCAATCGTCACGTCCATCACGTCGAGCCACTCCTTGTAACTTCCAGCAGAACCGATGCGGATGATGTTCTCCACATCATAGAATGCATAAAGCTCGTAGGAATAGATGCCGATGCTCGGCATACCCATACCACTTGCCATCACCGATACCGGCACACCTTTATACTTGCCGGTGTATCCAAGGCAGTTGCGTACTGACGTGACCAGCTCGAGGTCCGTGAGGAAAGTCTCTGCGATAAATTTAGCCCTTAAAGGGTCGCCCGGCATAAGAACCGTTTTGGCGAATGCACCATCGGGTGCTGAATTGTGAGGTGTTGCCATAATATTAAGTTTAGATAGTATGATATAAGATTTTATAAGATATAATAGGAGATTATAAGAGATAAATCATACGAACTCGTCTCCGATATTGATTTGGATGTCGTTGACGAAGCGGCGGATGGTTTTTTGATTGTCTTTCTTACATATCATGAGCACATTGTTTTCTTCGATAATGAGATAGTCCTGCAAATCTTCCGCCACAACAATACGGTTTTCAGGTGTTTTCACCAGACATTCCTTGCAGTCGTAAAGCAGCGCGTTGCCACTCATCACCACATTCGAGTCGGAATCCTTGGGCATAGTGTCATACATCGCCTGCCATGTGCCCAAATCAGTCCATCTGAAATGGCAAAGCATCACATCCGTATTTTCGCGCTTTTCAAGACACACTTGCTCAATTGATATGTTGGGACACATCGCATAAGCATCTTTGACCACCGCCTCCAGCTCGGCACTGGTTTCTATCATGTTGGCAGTGACATCAAACATCGGGAAGCCGCTCTCATTCTCATGCGCATATCGCAGAAACCCTTTGGCAGTCCAAACAAAAAGCCCGGTATTCCATAAAAATCCCCGGTCTTCGACGAACATACGTGCGAAATCAATCTCAGGCTTCTCGGTGAAAGACTTGACCTGGAAGATGTCGTCCTCCTGCTTGCCGTTCATCTGGATATATCCATAATTCGTGGCAGCATAAGTGGGCATGATGCCAAGCGACAGCAGTCGCCCGGTTCTTGACACATAGTCGAAAGCTCTAGTGACATTGGCTTCAAAGAGTTCCTCATCGTAAATCATCTGGTCGGAAGGGACTAACAGAATCCTTGCATCCTGACATCGGTGCGCAATTTTCACTGTTGCCCATGTTGCACTTGGCAGTGTATTACGCCTCATGGGCTCGAGCAGCAGGTTGTCGTCTGCCAGCTGTGTCAGCTGCTGCCTTACCAAATCACTGTACTGTTCGTTAGTGGAAACGAGAATATTCTCAACTTTTACAAACTTTGCTATTCTATTGTAAGTGGATTGGAGGAGAGTTTCCCCCTTTCCGAGAAAGTCGATAAACTGTTTTGGCTTATGTTGGGTGCTCGCCGGCCACAGCTTTGTTCCGATGCCTCCGGCAAGTATCACACAGTAGTTATTGCCATTCATAAATAGTGACACATTTTTGTTTCATCCGCTAATTTACCACATTTTTTTGAATGTGCCAAATTATTTTATCTAAACTTGCAATATTTAGGGATAGTTAAGAATTTCATCAGTGACACAGAGTTGGGTCCCATCAAGATATTTCCTTGCGTTTGAATGCGGCTGCCCAAGATTCACCAGCCTGAAGTTTGGGCAGTTGTGGAGTTTCAGCACTATGGGCTGACCACGAAACGCCCATCGGGAGTCACCCCCTCGGCAGAGATATACATGTCGGTGCAACGGGAGTTATTGTAGAACTCGACCGTGGCATCACCGTTCTCATCCGCCACGACCTCAGGCTGCCACCAGATGGTCCGTCGGTAGTCGTCGGGCATAGGCGGAAGAATGCTGTAGTCCTCGGTCTTGAATTTCGTCGGCACGTCGAACCCCTGGAAATAAGTGCGCCTTCGGCCTTTCTTGCTTGCAGCGTTATAATAAGGCAAGGTATAGACATAGACAGTTGCTCCCGGCGGCTGCAGTTCCTGCCTGTATAAGAAAGCGTCGCGTCCATAATAGCGCATGCTCTCATATACATGAACCGGCCCCGGGCTGACCGACACATAGACGGATTTCACCTCGTCGAGGAAAGTAGGAAGAATCGGAGGCAGTTTCTCCAGCTCCCAGTTGAACTTTACGGGTTCGCCGTCGAGCGAGATGCCTTTTCCTGTTCTGCCCATAAACTGGTTATCGACCACCCAGAGGATATCCCTGTTGTTGTAGGTGGCGCTGCCATAGAGATAATCGCGCTCATCGTCCGACTCCGCCAACCGTATGTTAACGGTGCCGTCCATCGCCGAAGTATGCTCCACAAGCCAATCGTAGACCGAAGGCTGTGGCTCTCCCTTGTCGGCATAGTCCTGCGCCACTTTCTGGGCATCATAGCGGAGGTCGGCATGCAGGATGGCGTTGTACTCGTCGCGCCAGTCACTCTTGAAATTACGCCAGTCTTTCTTCGGCTTGATACGTACAGGAGATGTCACATACTCATTTCTTCCCACCTGCTGCATATATGCCCGCTGGCTGTCCATCTTGAGAAATGCGACGTTGTCGGCATGGAATCCCGCAAGATGAAATGCATTGTCGTGCTGACTGGCTTCCTGAAGGGATATATACCTCGGCGAGGGGTCAAACTGCCGGTCCACCATCACCTCGTAGCTTTTCAACTTATCCTCAATTTTGGTGACAATCTGCATGTTCCACAGCTTCTCAATATCAGGCAGACTGAACGCATAGAAGCCAGTGCTGTCCGTACGGGTCTCACCCGTCAGATTCTTTCCCTCCTTATTATATATATAAAGGCTCATGTCCACCCCTTCCACCGGGTTGTTCTTCTTCCATTTGCTGAGCGACGGTTTGAGCCTGCCATATACATACAGCTGGTCCTCCACCTGATGAATAATGCCATTGCGCCATGGCGACACATCAGCCATCACCTCCCAGTCGTAGCGCCGCCAGCCGTTGAACAGCATCAGCGAGTCGGCAGCCAGCCGGTGTTCACGATCGTCCGACTCGAAATAATATTCCGGATTCGGGATATATCCTCTCACGTCGGAAGCTAGGAGCATATAAGTGGCTATATTCCCGCTCTTACCGTTCAGTAGCGAGCCTGCATCCATGGCAGAGAGAGAAAAACGGGCATTCGGGGCGCTGTGGAGGGTCAGCCTGACGGGGCTGCAAGGTTTCAGCGTGTCGGTCGGATGGTCGATGCGGATGGAGTCCAAGGCATTGGCCTCTGGACACACAAAAAACAGCCGCTCGGCATGGATATGCCCTTTAGCGTCGAACAAAGTGAGCTGATTCACCCCCGGGCGTAGTCGTCTGCGGCTGAAAAGGATGTCGCGTGAACCGCTGAGGCGCAGTGTGTCGTGTGCATACACGTTGCCATTATTCATCAAAGTGTAAGCCATGAACTTGCCGACCATTCCGTCGGTTGCCATCACGCGGGCACAGACCGGTCCGTCGCGTACAGCATCCACCAGCATCACCACACCTTCTTCAAGCACTTCAGGCATCTCAAACTCCAGTTTTTTCATCTCAGGGTTTGTCAGCAGCATGGTAAGTCTCGTGGAAGTCGGAATCAGTTCAAAGATGCCTTTGCCTTCAGTGTTACTCTCCACCACCGTAAGCGTAGAGTTGTCTGCATCGACCACCTCACCAAGCAGCGCAACCGGATGATGATCGGAATCGAGCACGGTGAACGCCACCCTGCTGACCAGCCCTTTCACCAATTTGCCACCTTCAGGATAAATATTCACCTGATAATCTCTTCCGTTCCGCCGTTTCATCTCCACCGGGTCGAGCGTGGCAACCGAGTCGTCGGTGAAATTCCTCTCCGGCAGCCTGTGATAAAACGCAGCGGGATCGATAGTCGGGTTGCTATAGTCGCCCTCCACTTCAGGTTTACGGAAAATCGGAAACACCCGTGAAAACGCCGTCTCCTCACCAAAATTAAGCATATAGCGAGTGTAGGCACGCACCTCAAAAAATCCGGTACCAATGATACTGTCGAGCGGGATGTCACCGTGTGTCTCTCCGTTCTCGATTTTCAGTTTCGACTTATGCACTACATCACCGCTCGGATTGAGCAAATCCACATACAGCACCTTGCTGAGGTCGGTGGCTGTGCCACGGTCAGCACGAATCACGTTCGCCTTGAAATAGATGCGCTCTCCCTTGAAATAGGCAGTGTTGTCGAAATGGATATACACTTTCTCCTGCGGATATGTGGCCTGGAAAAGGGCGACATGCCTCATGCGTGCCATCACCGAGTCATAGTCGCTGACAACTGCTTTGTCTTGAGCATACCCGGCATTGAAAACCAGCACAAATATGATAAAAAACAATAATTTTTTCATGTGAATAAAAGCTGGGTAAAAAGGTAACGTGCGAATATATTATTTGTCTGCAAATATATAAAAATAAGTCGAAAGCATGAATGGCAAATCAAAAAAATACTTTTTATTAAAGCATGTGGTTTAAAATTGAGTTTTTTTATGTATATTTGCAAAGTAAAAACTACAGATACGGAACTTCTATCATACATCTTTCTCTGCTTTTGTAATCACGACTAACTGAACCACCTTATGAAAAAAGTGTACAGCAACTGCTTTTCCAGAATTTTAGCAAGCATCTTACTCTACTTGCTTCCATTATCATTTCTGTCTGCTGCACCCATTCAGCCTGACACCGAATACTACCTGTGGCTGAATATTTATGAGAAGCTGCTTGGCAGTAGCAGC
Organism: Bacteroidaceae bacterium; assembly: GCA_016284045.1. Classification (GTDB taxonomy): domain Bacteria; phylum Bacteroidota; class Bacteroidia; order Bacteroidales; family Bacteroidaceae; genus UBA3839. The sequence continues at coordinate 17,768 of JAEEOB010000237.1, read as the reverse complement.
GACGGAAGTACCCCTGCCCTATCCGCTTTCTCCATCAACAGCGACAAGGAAAGTTATGTGTTCAGAGCGGAGGAGTCGGGCACCGACGGGTATGTGCTGCTGCGTCAGTTGAGCACTGGCAAATACTTTGCGGCAAGCAGTTCAAGCAGTTATAATGTGGTGTTTGAGAGCAATAAATCCACAGATGACCGTTTTCTCTGGAAATTGTCGGAAGGAACCTACACCTATCTTGTCAATAAGAAAAACGGTAAATACCTTGGCGTGGATGGCGCGAACAAAGGGTCGGACTACGTGAGCGTGTATTATGACAAGCCAAAAGGCAGCCACTCACAGTTCACCGTCATCCCCAGCAACGGCAAAACTTGGACCGAGGCACGTCAGGCATACGAGAGCGAGGTCTATACCAACGCTCAGGGCGTTAGCGAAATCGACTACTGCCAGCTTCGTAACCGCACAATCGACCGCAGCGATGCGATCGACATCCATATCACCTCGAACGACAAGCCCATTCTCGGTACCGCCGTCACTGTCAACTTAGGCAGCGACCGCACCTGGCTTGTGTTCGATAACATACTCGTCAGCGATGTGACCAACAGCTACATGAGATACGTGAAAATCAACGGTGAGGCCGCCAAAAACGGCACGAACTGCCGTGTGGTTGTATGGCTCAACGGAGCAGCTGTGATTCCCATCCCAGAAACCATCATGACCTGTCAGGGCACAAACGGTGAGTTCACGCTCGGCGTGGGCAGCCACACCGACCTGAAAAATCAGAGCAACACGATGACGAGTTTTGTTCTGCGCCGCGGCTATATGGCGACAGTGGCATCCGGCGTGAACGACGGCGGTTACAGCCGCGTGTATGTGGCAGACCACAGCGACCTAGAAGTGGCCCTCCCTGCTTCACTCTCCAAGCGTGTCAGCTCCGTGTATGTGAAACCCTGGCAGTATCTGAGCAAGAAAGGCTGGGGAAGCACCAGCGGAGGCAGCAAAGGCGGGACTCTCCGTGCCTCATGGTTCTGGACCTGGAGCGCTGGCTACAACTCCACGTCTAACATGGAATATGTGCCCTGCCGCCAACACCGTTACTGGCCGAGCGCGACAGAGGTGAACAACAAAACCGTCAGCGCCGCCCTCTCACTCAACGAGCCGGAGCACTCTGAGCAGCATACGAGCGATAAATGCAGCTGCGGCGGAACCATCAACGAATGGACCGCCTACACCATCACCAACGACTTCAAGGCAAGCGGCGGGCGCATCGGCTCGCCCCAGCCCACTGATTTCAGTTATCTGACCAACTACTTCAACTACGTGGATAATATGCAGAACCGCTGCGACTTCGCAGTCACCCATGCCTATTGGGACATCGAAGGACGAAGCGAGAGCGGTTACGCCAGTTATTTCGTTGACCGCTGCAAGGAAGTGTGGAACAGCGTCCACCGCCCTCTCTGGATTACCGAGCTGGAAATCGGCTCATCGTGGGGTGAGAGCTGGAACGGCTACAGCGACAAATACGGTACTTACCGCAAATACCTGCAGGTGCTGCTTCAGCGGATGGAGGAATGCGGATGGATTGAGCGTTACTGCATCTACAGCTTCGACAACTACTGGAGTTGGATGTTCTATAAAGACGGAGGCATCACACCGGCAGGTCAGGTCTATCGTGACCACCGCTCCACCTTTGCCTACAACGCCAATTACACGAAAGAGCCGACATTCTGGACGCCAAGTGCCAAAAACCCATCAGTGGATGTCAGTTTGAACAACGAGACACAAACCCTCACGTTCGAAGTGACAAACCCGAATAAGGACATGACCGGCCGCCTGCTAGTTGAACGGATGGATGCTTCCGGCAACTGGGTGACCATCTATGAGGAGACCGACCGCTCGCTGTTTGAGAGTTCAACGGTGAAAATCACCGGTGTGGATGCCACAGGCATGGACATTGAGAACGATTTGTTCCGCGTCACCGTCATCACCTTGAACGATGTGACTGTCAGCAGCTCATCCGCCTTTAGCGGCTACATCAAGAACCCTCAAATTGAGACCGAGGACAAAAACAACGTCAATAGCTGGACCTGCTCCCGCGACGCAATGAACGGCTACACGAAAGCCACCGGTGACACCTATTTCGAGGTATGGAGCAGTAATGCAAAGGTCATCAGCTTCAACTACTACCAGGACATCGAGGAAGAACTTCCCAACGGCATCTACCGTCTTAAAGCCAATGTGTTCAACAGTTCGAACAACGAAGAAGGCGCGAAAGTGAACGGTAGCGTCGGGCTGTATGCTCAGACCACTGACCAACTATATTTCGCACCAGTGACGAAAGACAGCGAACTTGACACATCCACCTTCACCATCATCGACAGCATCGTTGTGGAAGACGGCAAAATGCGGGTAGGAATCCGTAACCTCGGTGAGATGGGCGGACGCTGGGCCGGCGCCGACAATTTCCAGCTTATCCTCCTTGACGGACTCGACGGACTCGATGTCGATAGGCTGAAACAGCATAACGACTCGCTTCTCTATGACCTCATGCCTGAGATTGCGGGCGCAGAGCCCGACAGCACCGGATTTGTCGCAAGAGATGCCACCCGGTTTATTGTAAACGACGAGTGCAACCGCTCCACCAGTTATGGTTGGACCACAAAGAACATTGACTACGACAGTGCGAACCCCTACAACGGTGAGAGCAGCGCTCCCTACTGGAACATCTGGAAAGGAAGCGCGTACACTTCGGAGATGGCCCAGGACATCAAAGGTCTGCCCGCAGGAAGTTATGTTCTGAGCGTGTTGGTAAGGGCATCGGCCAATGCTTCGTTGTCGCTCACCGCCACTAACGGTCAGATTATTCAGACAACGACAACGAAAGGACAAGGCTCTGTGGCAGTCAGCGGTTCGGCTTACCCATCCGGCTGGTTTGAAGTAAAGACCGACACGGTTATTGTTGAGCGAGGAGATGTGCTGACGCTGAAACTGCAAGCCGACCTGCCAGAGTCGGGCTGGTGGAGTGCCGACCGCTTCAAACTGACACTGACCGACATTCCTCATCCAGAGCCAGAACCTGTGGCATATCTTACAGGAGACGTGAACCATGACGGCGTGGTGGATATCAGCGATGTGGTCGCCACCATCAACACCATGGCGAAGACCGATATCTACGAAGACGCCGATGTGAACCGCGACGAGAACGTGGATATCAGCGATGTCGTCATGATTATCAATATCATGGCGGGGCAGTGAAAGTGTCAAATATTTATGTTTGAAGTTTATAGGAATCAAAATCAGTTTATAGATTAATAGTTTCCATACACTCCCCATATATGATTAAGCAGAATGAATTAAACTATGGAGGCAATGGTTTTCTTAAAAAAGAAGTAATAAACCAGAACGCCAGAACAATACAATCAAAAATCACTTAAAATAATAAAATGAAAAGAACAATCTTCTTTATATTGATTATTTGTATACATTTGGATATTTTTGCCCAACACGATAAAGTGATACAACTCACATATCCAATCTCTCTCTTTGATATTCAAGAGAATGATGGGGTTATAAGTATTGAATCGGACTTTTTGAACTTGTTTTTTTCTGGTGACACATTGTCGCCTGAAATTCCTTTTGTTTATTTAAATATACCCTTAGATGCTAATAAAGAATTTGATGAGATTTTTGTTTCTTGTGAAGATTCTCTGATAAAAAAGAATGTTTCAATACGGTCAAATACACCTATTGTTGAAGTGTCGAACACTAACAACAAACTGATAAATTATTATTCAAAAAATGTTTACAACAATCAAAATAGCTGTGTAGCGCAATTAACTGGTGTTTATAAAACAGATGGAATGAATCTTATTGGATTAAGAATTTTTCCTTTTAGATTTGATTCTGCTTCAAGAAGACTATTCTTAAACAAAATAATTACAGTAACGGTCAAACAACATGATGTTAAAGTCCAATCTTATTATGGTGATAATAGTTTTATGGATGATTCGGATAAATCTATCCTTAACGAAGAATGTTCCATCAAAAGATATTCAAATTATACAGATAGTGTTGATTATGAATACATAATTATTACCCCTCAATCATTTCTAACACCTTTTGATAGATTGGCAAATTGGAAAACGATGAAAGGTGTTAGGACTAAAGTATTAACTATAGAGGAAATTAATAGTCAATATTCAGGTTCAACACTTCAAATGAGAATTAAAAATGCCATAAAAAATTATTACGATGGTGCATTCCATGGATTAAAATATGTATTGCTTGCGGGAAATTGTTCTATTGTACCAACACAGTTATGTTACATTAAATTTAATAATTTAAACGACACCACTCCTACAGACATGTTTTATAGTTGTTTTGATTCCATGGATTGGGATTGCAATGGAAACGGAGTTTTGGGAGAAATTGAAGATTCTATTGACATTACACCAGAAATAACTATAGCCAGACTTCCTGTCTCATCAATTTCTGATTCAAATACGATTGTTGACAGAATTATCAATTATGAAAGATGGCCTAATATCGAAGATTGGCAGGATAATATATTAATGTGTGGTAGATACACAGTTGGCACACCACAAGGAAACGCACTACACAGCAATGTAGAAATTGATGGACAATATCTTTTTAATAATATAATACAGTCCTATTGGCCTAATGTTCAAAGAGTAAGATTATATGACACTTGTACTGATTTTCCTGATGGTGCAGAATATGAATTCTCCGCACAACATCTACAGACTGAATTAGGCAAAGGATATTCTATTGCATATATAGACACTCATGGAATAGAAGAAGCCTATCAGATGGAAAATGAAGATTGGGATTATCGCTATTCAACAGAATATTCAGATTCTCTGATTAATTTGGGAGTTTCTACAATTATAACAACAGCATGTTATACAAACGCTTTTGATTTTCCTTTAAATTTAGGAAGATCTTTTTTTCATAATCCTAATAGTGGAATTCTGTTTTATGTTGGTTGCTCCAGAAAAAACTGGTATCCACATATAAGAAATTATTATAGAACTTTTTTTCAATTACTTCTCTCAAACCAAAGTCAACAGTTAGCCGTTTCATTTAAAGATCTAAAAATAGGTATGGCGAGCAGTGCTGATAGTTACGGCAACCCTGGAAGATGGCTTTTATATGCTCTTAATATTTTGGGTGATCCAGAGATGCCTTTGTTTTTTTCAGAACCAAAAAAATTTAATAATGTTATACTTTCTATGCAGAATGACTCTTTGTTTGTGAACACAGGAGTCGATGGTTGTAGAATATGTATTAAAGGTAACGAGGAAGCTCACAACGATTATTATGAAATCGTAAAAGATGTACATCAATATTCTTTTTCGGGTATTGGTGAGAGTGGAACTTTATGTATTACAAAACCTGACTACATTCCTTACATTGCACTATATGGACAGACAGTCTATATTCAAAATGAAACAGAAAACCATGATATTCATGTAATATCAAATGAAGTTAACATTGGAAGTGATGTAACAAACACTAAACCACATGGTCCTGTGATAGTTGAGGAAGGAAAAACGAAAATCACTTCAAATCAAATATTTATTAAGAACAATTTCGAGGTAAAAAAAGGTGCATCACTAGAAATACAACCTCAGTAAACTAAAAACCAAATGAGAATTACTATTATTTTTTTAATTACAGACTTGTTTCTTATAATGCCTTTCAGCATTCAAGCACAACACGAGTATCAGCCCTTTTTGAAATTGGGGAAAAAATGGCATTGTCAGGGATTCCAAGGTCATAATGTTAACAACAATGATTCATATTGGATAGATTATTATTATGAAGTGAGAGAAAAAGTTGAAAAAGGCGATGCTATCTATTACAACATTGTTTGCGATAATTCTGATAATTATTATTTTGATTATTGGTTCCGTGAAGACGGTGGAAAAGTCTATCGAATGGAGTATCCAGGACTGGAAGAAATAATCATTTATGATTTTCTTCCAGATGAGAGAGAAACATTTTCTTGTCAAGTAAGCGAAGACATGCTAATATCTCTGACTAACAAATCAAAAAAAGAAGAATTGGTTTGCGGAATTATAAGGTATATAATTGATAATGAATGGATTGTATCTATAGATAATTCAACAATTGACGGAGAGAACTCTTCCGATGTTTACAATATGGGGGTTATGTCTGTTGTTGAAGGAATAGGAAATCTTATGAATCCATTTGATTACTATGCAGTGCTCACAGACATGTATCCCCCCAAACTAATTGAATGTTTTGAAGGTGAAACGTGTATTTTTTCTATAGAAGATTACCAAAAGATGACAACCTCTATCAAATCAACATATAAGGCTTTAAACAAGAAAAGAGCTAGAATGTCAACAGAATTCTTCGACCTTAGTGGTAGAATAATACCTACCGAGCCTTCTAAAGGTTTATTTATAAAAAATGGAAGGATATTATTAAAAAGATGAATTCATTTTGGAGCGGTTTCATTATTCACTCAATTATTTTATAATCAGATAATAAAATAAAACAATATAAACTTTAAACAAAAAAAACAATGAAAAAAACGGGAGTATTTTTAGCCGCCCTATGCTTGGCGGCGAGTGCGAACGCACAGATGCATCAGATGGAGGTTAACACCAAGAAACTTGGTGCAGCCGTTCAGCCAACGATGTATGGTATTTTCTTCGAGGACATCAATTTCGCTGCTGACGGCGGCCTTTACGGTGAGCTAATCAAGAACCGCTCGTTTGAGTTCACGCCCGACCATCTCATGGGCTGGGACGCCTTCGGAAAGGTAGAGGTAAAGAACGACGGGCCGTTCGACAAGAACCCTTACTATGTTCACCTGACGAGCGCCGGACACCGTGATATGTGGACTGGTCTTCAGAACGAAGGTTATTTCGGCATCGGACTGGAGAAGGACGCAGAGTATAAATTCAGCGTTTGGGCACGTGTGCCCGACGGGAAGCCGCAGACCCTGTGGATTCAGTTTGTTGACCAGCACACGATGGGCGAGCATCAGGAGTTTTCGACAGCCGACATCAAAGTTGATTCCAAAGAATGGAAGAAGTACAGCTGCACCATCAAGAGCAGCCGCACCATTGACAAGGCGAACGTGCGCATCCTGATGGTGGATGATGAGCATCACCGCTCAGGCACCGGTTCTGTCGATTTGGAGCATATTTCCTTGTTCCCTGCCGATGTGTTCCATGGTGATGAGAACGGTATGCGCAAGGACCTTGCACAGGCATTGGCAGACCTTCATCCGGGCGTGTTCCGCTTCCCTGGCGGCTGCATCGTTGAGGGCACGACGCTTGAGCAGCGTTATCAGTGGAAGAACAGCGTAGGACCGGTTGAGAACCGTCCGACCAACAAAAACCGCTGGGAGAACACCTTCACCTACCGCTATTATGCCGACTATTTCCAGAGCTACGGACTGGGATTCTATGAGTATTTCCGTCTGAGCGAGGAGATTGGCGCTGAGCCGCTTCCCGTGCTGAGCGTAGGTCTGGCTTGTGAGTTCCAGAACGGCTCGAAGCGCAGCGACGCCCATGTACCGGTGGACCAGCTCCAGCCTTATATCGACGACGTGCTCGACCTCATTGAGTTCGCCAACGGTGATCCGTCAAAGAACGTATGGGCAAAACTGCGTGCCGACATGGGACACCCTGCACCATTCAACCTGAAGTTTGTGGCCATCGGCAACGAGCAGTGGGACGAAATCTATCCTGAGAACCTCAAACCGTTCGTGGAGCAGGTACGTGCCAAATATCCCGACATCAAGATTATCGGCACATCAGGTCCCGACTCCGAGGGCAAGCAGTTTGACTACCTGTGGCCCGAGATGAAGAAGATAGGCGCGGATCTCGTTGATGAGCATTTCTACCGTCCTGAGGACTGGTTCCTCTCACAAGGCAACCGCTACGATAACTACGACCGCAAGGGTCCTCATGTGTTTGCCGGCGAATATGCCTGCCACGGACGTGGAAAGAAATGGAACCACTTCAACGCCGCTTTGCTTGAGGCAGCGTTCATGACCGGCATGGAACGCAATGCCGACGTGGTGGATATGGCAACCTATGCCCCTCTGTTCGCCCATATCGACGGCTGGCAGTGGCGTCCCGACATGATCTGGTACGACAACCTGCGTTCGTTCCGCAGCTGCTCTTATTACGTTCAGCAGCTATTCAGCCGCAACAAAGGCAGCAACGTGCTGTCGCTCACGATGAACGGAAAGCCAGTGGCAGGAAACGACGACCAGGACGGTCTGTTCGCCAGCGCCGTGTTTGAGAAAGAGAGCAACAGCGTGATTGTGAAGGTGGTGAACACAGGTGACAAAGCGCAGTCCATCAACGTGAACCTGAACGGACTGAGCGGTGTGACCTCAGCAGAGCTCACTACGTTCAACTCTCCTGACCTCACCGGTGAGAACACGCTCGACGAGCCAGAGAAAATCGTTCCGAAAACATCGAAAGTGACAATCCAGAGCAGCGGCAAGAACACCGCCTGGGCATACAATATCCCGGCTAAAACCTTCGCCATGCTGAAAGTATCGAAATAATAAAAGCTAGATAAGTAAACATTCGGAGTGTGTCATCAAATTAATGGCACACTCCGAATGTTTATTATGTCAGGACTACTTTTTATCTGACCAGAACGTAAAGATTATCGGACGGAGAATGTAACGATTGACATCTTTGGCATCTTGACGATGATTTTTCCGTCTTTGATTTGAACATCCTTGAATGGCTGGGGCTTTACCTTTCCGGGCTTATCGAAGGTGTTGTGGTCCTTCATGTCGGAAGATGTGAGGACGAGTGCGTTCTGGATGGTTGATCCGATGCTGCCGAGATCCACAGTCACCTCGTTGGCGTTCTTGAGGTCGGCATTGGCAAGGTTCACGTTCACAGTGCCGTCCTTCGCACGTGAAGCCGACACACTGACGTATGGCGACTGACGTGGATGTTCCTTGTCGCGCTCGTTCTCCGCGGTGAAAGTGTCGCAGTTCACAGTGACCGGAATATTCTCAGCCTCCATGTTCGGAACATACATCTTAAACACATAATAGGTAGGTGTGAGCACCATCTTGTCGTCCTTCGTGAGCACCATGCTCTGCAGCACATTCGCCACCTGTGCGATGTTAGTCATCGACACACGCTTGGTGTATTGATGGAAGAGGTTGAGGGAGAATGCGGCAACCATCGCGTCGCGCATGGAGTTCTGCTGATAGAGGTGACCGCGAATGCTTCCCGGCTCCTCGTCCCACCATGTTCCCCACTCATCGACGAGCAGTTTCACTTGTCCTTTAGCATCGTAGCGGTCCATAATCTCCACATGCTTGTCGAGGACTTCCTTCAGGCCCGTGGAGCATTTAGCCACAGCCCAGTAATACTGGTTCTCATCGAAGTTGGTGGCACTTCCTTTCGAGCCTTCCCATGTGTAGCAAGTGTAGTAGTGTAGCGAAAGTCCCTTCATCTGATTACCAATCTGCTTCATCGCCACCTCAGTCCAGTTATAATCATAGTCGGTTGCTCCGCTGGCGATTTTAAACAGTTTGTTTCCACTATACTCACGGCAATAGGTGGCATAGCGGCGGTAGAGGTCGGTGTAATATTCGATGCGCATGTTGCCACCGCATCCCCAGCTCTCGTTGCCCACACCGATATACTTCACCTTCCACGGCTGCTCCCGTCCGTTCTGCTTGCGCAGCTTCGCCATCGGTCCGTCTTTCGCTGTCATATACTCCACCCACTTGGCGGTTTCCTCCACGCTACCACTGCCCACGTTCATCGACACGTAAGGCTCACAGCCGAGCAGCTCACACAGGTTGAGGAACTCATGGGTGCCAAATGAGTTGTCCTCCACGGTTCCACCCCAGTTGTTGTTCACCATACGCGGTCGGTTCTCCTGCGGGCCGATACCGTCCATCCAGTGGTATTCATCTGCAAAGCAGCCTCCCGGCCAGCGCATCACTGGAATCTTGATGTCGCGCAGCGCCTGCAGCACGTCGTTGCGGTAGCCCTGCGTGTTCGGGATTTTGGAGTCCTTTCCAACCCACAGACCTCCATAGATGCAGCTGCCTAAATGTTCGGCAAACTGTCCGTAGATTTCCTTGTTGATTGTAGAGCCTTCTCCGCCGGCAACACGGCTGACAGATGACTTTTTCTGGGCATTCATGCTGACCACCAATGCCAAAGCGGCCAATAATAATCCGGTTTTTTTCATGTTTCTATTTTTTTAAATTAGTTTTTTTAGGAAGAGATAGGATTTTATAAGAAATAATAGGATATTATAGGATGATATACAATAAAACAGGGGGTAATTAACTATAACAGTTATTATTGCCCAGCCATGATGTTGATGACAGAGACGATGTCGGAGATGTCCACCTCGCTGTCCTCATTGACATCGGCATCCTCGTATGCTTCTATCTTCGCCATGGTGTTGATGACCGCCACTACATCGCTGATATTCACCACACCATCGCGGTTGACATCACCTTTCAGCTTGGTTATGACAGTCTTCACGCGCAGCTTACCGTCGGTCAGCAGTGTGCTGGTGTCCCACTCCTGTGTCTCGGATGGACGTTCCGGAATAATTGACGTGAATCCTGAACCGGAAACAGTTCCGAGCGATGAGAAGAGTGAGAACACAGCATCGTCAGGCAACTTCTCCGTCACCTTGTCCATGTTGATTTCCAGTGTGGCGTTGTTGATGATGAACGCCCCTGTAACAGCCATTCGGTTGTTTTTCAACGTTGTGCCGTCATAGGCAATCGGGAAGCAAGCAATTCCTCCCGAGCTGATGGTCAACCCCGCGTTCAGGTTGAGCCTGTTGATGATAGAGACAAGTGTGTCGCCGGCAAACACCGTCCCGCCTTTGTTGACGGTCACTTTTGAACCGATTTTGCCTTTTCCTCCGAGAGTGGCACCATCGCGCACATAGAAGACGCCTCCGTTGGTATGCGTGCCGTTGACGAAGAGGCGTCCTCCCTCCACGTAGGTAGGACCAGAATAAATGTTGTTTCCGGTGAGCCTCCAGTCACCGCTTCCCTCCTTGTAGATGGTAGTCGTTCCGTTGTATTTTGAGTTGGTGGAGCTGGCACAGTCGTCGATGATGCCGGCAAACGTCTCATCGGTGTTGGCACCTCCCACCCTCCAGGTCATCTGATGTCCGGCTGTGTTCTTACTGCTACCTGAGAGGTAGGTTCCTGCCACTCCGCTCAGTCCGCCGATATGGAGGTCTCCGTTGGTCTTCCAATAGACCATCCGAATGGTTCCCTTCAATTGCACCACCCCGTTTGGAATGCCGTTGTTCTCCAGCATGAATTGTGCGTCGCTTCCGGTGCCATTGGCAATCAGGCGCCCGTAGAAATTGGAGAAGTCTCCCTGGAAATACTCCCGGAGCCAGTTGGTCCGGAATTCCACGGTTCCCGCTCCGGAGAATGCGCTCTTGATATAGCAGTTGCGGTATGGCTGGAACACCGATGTTGTTCCTTCCATCACCTCAATCGGGAAATAATAGGTGGTATAGTTGTCATTTGCATCGTTGGTGACAAGACTTCCTCCAGCGAGCACCATCTTCGATGACACGTTTTTTCCATTTCCGAGAAAGAGTTTCTTGTCTTCAATATTGCGGAGGAAAGCCAATTTTAATGTTCCACTCTTCACAATGGTTGCACCGTCGTAGGCGAAGAAATCGGGAGAAGAAGGCTGGAATGTTCCCGCACCTCCTATGATGAAATCGCCTGTTCCCTCCAGTTTACCGTTCATTGTGACGGTGGCTGCGGAATTCTTCACGTCGAACCCCGTGCTTGCATAAAGGTCGGCACTGCGGTTGGTGGATGTGGAGCCACCTGTATAGTTCCAAGTTCCTCCGTCCCAGATCCAGTTCTGTCCGAATTCCGAAGATGCTCCGATGGCACTGTTCACATCGCCGTCCTTGAGCGAGTTGAACTCAAACACTCCTCCATGGAGCACGGTCGCCCCCTTGTAGCTGTTTGCAGTGTTGACGGTGAGTGTTCCCTCCCCTGCCTTGTTGAGCGAGCCGTCGCCGGCAATCAGTCCTTGGCCAGCGAATGTGATGTCGGCAGCTGAGTTCACGACGGTGGCGGCAGGGCTTACCGTGGTGCCGAGATTCACTGTGGTGTTTTCTTCGTTATTGAACAGCACTTTCCCTCCGTCGGTGAAAAGCTGTTCAGTCTCTTTCCAGTTAGGAGTCTCGAAGTCCCATGAGCCTTCGGTGACCGCCCAGACGTAATCAGGCTCAAACGCATTGACATCCACCATCTCCGCCTGCTTGGGCTGTGTCTTCACGGTGACAGCTGCAGTATAATCGGAGGATTCCTCCCCCTTGACAGCCTTGATTCTTAACTGATAAACACCGGCAGGGTCCAGACCGTCAATGGTATAAGATTCCGTGCCGGCATCCAATCTGGCAATTTCTGTCCATTCGCCGTCGATTTGCTGCTCGATAACGAATCCGTCTTCTTCCTCGGTGAAGTCATACCATTTCATGCTGATGCTATGGTCGGTAACAGCCGATGAAGCGAACTGCTGTGGTACACGCAGGTAAAAAGGACGGTTTTCCTTTGTCAGTCCGTTGATATAGTTCTCGATATTGGCATAGCCGTTGTCGGAGATGGTCATGGCATCGTTCACCGCCGGGTCAGTGCCGTTGGCGTTCTCCCATTCATCTGGCATACCGTCGCGGTCGGTATCGACAGGCTTGGTGAACGACTTAAGTGCCCAAGCCGTAGGCGCTCCGACTGAAAGCTGAGCCTCAGACGAAATGATGGCTCCCTCTTTTCCGAACGAGCGGCACTGATGCACCATCAGGCAGTCGGCGAGATCGCGGTAAGGGAGCGACGCCCCCACGTCGGGGAGCAGAGAGTCGATGAGCTGACTGGCATTCCATGTCGGGAGCTGCGGATAATTATATGGACGCGCAGCAAATGTAGGTCCGCCTCCATATTCACTGTGCGGAATCTCATACGGGTTGAATTTCCCGTCGGCATTGCGGTCCTGCCAGTTGTCGGCGGCATAGATGCTGAAGTCGCTGTTACCGCTGGTGATGGCGTTGCCTCCACCCGCCGGTCCGTTGATGAAAAGATTGTTCGTCACATTCACCCACGACTTGCCTTGAGAGTCGCCCCCCATCAGATAGCAGCCATCCTTCCAGTTATAGACAATGCAGTTCACATACTGGCTCGTTCCCTTCACCTTGTTGTTACGCGTGCTGTTGTCGCAGTAGAAATTGCGATAGAGGGTGATGGAGTCCGACTGAATCAGTCCGCCGGCAGAGTGGGTCAGCAGTCCCTGCCCCACCACACAGTTTGACAGCGTGATATGAGAGGGTGCTGTTCCTTTGTTGTCCCAGTTGATGGAGAAGGTCTCATCGAGTCCCCATGCAAATGAGCAGTGGTCGAAAATCATGTTCGTTCCATTCGCCACACCTGCGCAGTCCTTGCCAGAAGTTCCACCTTTTCCCATGCGGAATTTCATGTACCGCACGATGATATTGTTAGCTGCAGAGAAAGACACCCCATCGCCATAGACCACGACTCCCTCTCCCGGTGCAGTCTGACCAGCCACATAGAGGTTGGCAGCGAAATTGATGCGAGATGAAATATTTATTACTCCCGACACGTCGAACACGACAATCCGGTTAGGCTTGCTGACGGCATCACGCAGAGAGCCCGCACCGCTGTCGTTGAGGTTTGTTACATGATACACGCTGCCGTAACGTCCGCCCACGGCATAACGTCCCCACCCCACAGCACCCGGGAAAGCGAGCTGCTGGGCTGATGCCGGAATCAGAGACAGCAGCATCAAAACGAAAGATAATAACAAATGTTTCATTATTTGTTGTTTGTTTTTTTTAGTTACGGTGATTACGGATTTTCCGGAAATTCCAAATTTTCCAGATTATCGGGATATCCCGGGATTTCCGGAGATTACGGATTATCCGGACTATCAGGAGACTCAGGAATTTCAGGAGGCTCTTAATATTCTAACGGATAAATGGGTGTACGGTTTGGAAGTTCAGGTGTGGGCTGTATGGTATCTTTGCCCACCTCATTGACTTTAAAGTTATCGAAATAAGGGGTTGATGCTTTTTGTGAGTCCACGTCAGCAAGGAGTCCAGCCATTCCATGATGGTAGAGAAAGTCCTCCGTCTCTATCACTTTCTTCCCGTCGATGAGTCCTGTGATTTTTGAGTTCTCGAAGCGGATGGTGAGCTTGTGCCATTCCGTCGGATTGAAATCCATCAGCAACGACTCTGCAAGCACTTTCTCCCCACCCTCGCTGTCGTCCTGTAGCTCGTTGATAAGAGCTTGCTGCTCTGCGTCGCCTTCCACCTTTTTCTTATCCACCTTGCCTCTGACGACCACGATCTTACATTTACACAGATTGTCGAGCATGAAATAATAGCCTTTAGGAATATATCCCCATCCATAGCCAAAATGATTGAGCCTTCCCATCACCGCAGCCGCATCACCTGCATTAAGTTTCACATCTGCACTCACCTCATAGTCCGACCATTCCTCGTCGCCGATGATGGTGTAGTGTTTCCATTCGGGCGCCCAACTGATGGTGGGCAGTGGTGTCATCTGCCTCAGGCACTTGCCGTGACGTTCGGGTGCCTCTGTGATTTCGAATGCCCCAGCGATATCAGCGAAATAATGCGGTAGATATCCCCATTGATCCGGCTGCTCGTATTGGTCGAAGGTATCGAAATATGGAAAGGGGAAAGGCTGCGATGGCGGAGCAGAATAAGTGGCTTTACGCTGCCCCTTCATAGTAGAAAGAGAATAGACCGTGTTTGGCTCCACTTCGAACACAAACTTCTTGCCATCAGTAGTCACTTCGCTCTGCTTGATGAACTGCTCCTCCTCGTTGCTCTTCCACACACATAGCGTCTCGTCGGACAGCCCCTTTAGTTTGAACTCAAGCTGCTGCGTTGCTTTTGCCCCTTTCGTCTCTATGATAATACTGTAGTTGTTGTCGGGTGCTTTCATCGTGACCATCGACCCGCCTTCTGCGAGAAGCTTGCAGCCTTCCGGCATATACTGCCAGCCGATTTTTGTGAATTGCCCGTAATGAGCATATCCCCATATAGCCTCACGCACGCGGTAATGTCCACTCCAAGGCTCATAGGCATGCACGATGGGCGGATCTTCGGCGTATGGTTCCAGCGGATAAATGGCGCCAATGTCGTACCAGTTGACTATTTTCGTCACCCCACTGTTGATATAGTTTTTGTTGAAGCACTCCACAAGGCTTATGAGACAGTCGAAGCCTTTCTTATATACGTGGTCCTCCGTGTTCCAGATAGGTTTACCCAACTGATTGGCAATTTTCTGGTTCTCCTCCGAGACGGGCTCCACCTCATTGAACACATGTCCTCCGATGATATCAACAGAAATCTGGAGGTCCTTGTCGGTGAGCAAGTCCTTCACGAAATTGAGTTTGCCCTTATACCAATTGTCGAACGCATGAATCTGGACATACTCAAACCCGTTGTCGTTGAGCGTTTTTCGCAGCATCTTCGCAAACTCATAGCTGTCGCCTTTCTCGTTTCGGCAGCCCATGGCAGTCATCTTCAGCCCATGGTAGTCGCGCAAGCCCTGTAGCCACGACACATAGTAGTCGGCAGCGTCCTGACTCCAGAAATTTCCGTTGCCCACCCATCCTGGCGCACTCCATGCTGCTCCATCGAGTGCAAGTTCGCGGTTTCTCTTCTTCGCCTCTTTCATCACCCACCATGTGTAACCCCTCTGATAATTGAGGTCGTCGCGTGAGTGCATGTGAGATGGCATTGAACCTTGCGTGGAGTTACCGTCACCCGGCACCTCCACGAGCAAAGTGCTGACCGATGCCCCGAACATCGGTTTATACACGAGGTCGAGGATTTCAGTCCGCTGTGGTTCAGGATAGTCCTTCAGGAGCACGGACGTACCGCCACCTCCGTTCACCAGTCCGATGCCGTCGAACCGTTTCCCCGCTTTTTTGGCGTTGAGCTCAAATTTCTGTATTGTCTCTGTCTGTGCAGAGCCCACCAAAGGCATGAGGATCGCAAAAATAGAAAACAGTAGTCTGTTCATTGTTATTTAGTGTGTTAGAGAGTTAATCATAAGATTTTTAAGTTTCAAATGACAAATATAGCAAAAAAAAATGAGACAAGTGCCTCATTTTTCTATTTTTTATGTTAACATTTTCATTTAATGCAAAATCATACAATTTACGTAAAAAAACAGGTGCAGTTGAAATCCTCCGTGGGCACACCAAGATGAGCTTAACCGAAAAAAGATTTAAATCATAGTGTAAAAATGAAGGCAATGATATACTTTTAGGCACAAACCACATAATGAGGACTACCAAGTAGGTGGTGCCCTACGTTTTTCTGAAAATTAACATATCAAAGATATGTTATACGTATAACGGAATCTTTTTTGTTTGGATTTTATTGTAACTTTGCATATAATTTAAAGAAAGGCAAGATTATGATAGATTTCTCACAATTTGACTCACTCATAGCAATGACAACGTACTTCAACAACGAAGAGGTTTGCAAGAACGCAATCATCGAAACTCGTTGGGGTGTAGGTGAACAGCAAGATGTTGTTTGCCCTTATTGTGGTAAGCATCACATTAAAATGTCAAAGAGTGGCAGATTCCATTGTACTGCTTGCAATCATAATTTCTCTTGCAAGGTGGGTACTATCTTTGAGGATAGCAATCTCTCACTTGTAAAGTGGTTCATTGCTATGTACCTTATTTCAAGCCATAAGAAGGGCATATCAAGTCATCAGTTGTCTCGTGACATCAAGGTCACTCAGAAAACTGCTTGGTATATGCTCCACAAGGTACGTTCTCTCTATGCACAGAATTATTCTGAGGTTCTGAGTGGTGAGGTTGAGTGTGATGAGGTTTATATTGGTGGCAAGGAGAAATGGAAGCACGCTTCTATGCGTACTCCAAATACCCAAGGTCGTTCTACTAAGACCAAGACACCAGTCTTTGGCATGATGGAGCGTTCTACAATCATCAATGCAAAGGGTGAAGAAGAGTTTATGTCCTATGTTCGTGCAATGGTTGTTGAGAAGACCGATAAGGCTGCTCTCCTTCCTATTATCTCACAGTGCATTGGTGAGGGTTCAATAGTCTTTACTGATGAACTCAATGCCTACAATCAAGTAGGTGAAATGGGCTACGAACACCGTATCTGCAATCATGGCGCATTACAGTTTGTATGTGAGGATGATGGCTCAGTATATACCAACAACATTGAAGGTTTTTGGAGTCATTTCCGCAGGATGATTACAGGCTGCTATCACGATGTATCTGACGAGCACCTTCAGTCATACATTGACGAGGCTTGCTTCCGTTGGAATACAAGAAAAATGACCGAATCTGAACGATTCAGTCAAATGTTCCATATCTCTATTGGTCTTGTTAAGCCTAATAGAGAGTTTATTCTTTGTGAGGTGGCTTAGTAACCAAGTACCTCTTTTTCTTTGCCTTTTCTCACTATAAAATGATACATACCATCAATTTCCCACAATTCCATCAAAGGCGTTGCTCCTACCCTCTTTCCTTCAGTAGGGTCAAAGTACATCCATTGGGCAGCACCCCACTGAGAAAGTTCATTCATCCATTTATCATCCCCTTGTTTTAATGCACTTAAATTTGCCTCCAATGAGGTGTCTTTAAGTATACCATCATAAAAGAGTCTTCTCATCTGTTCTGTTCTTT
>JAEEOB010000236.1 GCA_016284045.1 Bacteroidaceae bacterium | reverse complement strand
TCCATTATGATGTTTTTAAATTAATTTCAAATTTTGTTTCCGCTAAGCCTATCTTATCCATTAAGCCACTGATTTCTTTAAAGTTCTTAAGGTTTTTAAGGTCTTTAAGGTCCTTAAGGTCTTAATGCTTATTCTTGTGAGAGGCAGTCGTCTGCTGCTCATCCGGCCGGCGAAGCACCGCCTTTCCGAAGCCTTAAACCCCAAAACGCCTCATTTCTTTCTCGACGACCGTCCCTGAACAACCGAGCAGCCAGGCGGCACGTCCTCGGTCACCCAGATGTTTCCGCCCACCACAGCGCCCCGTCCGATCGTGATGCGGCCTAAGATCGTGGCGTTTGAATAAACCACCACATCGTCCTCCAGAATCGGATGACGCGGAATGCCCTTGATAGGATTTCCGTTCTCGTCGAGCGGGAAGCTCTTCGCACCGAGGGTGACACCCTGATACAGCTTCACGTTCTTGCCTATGACGCAGGTCTCGCCGATGACCACACCCGTGCCGTGGTCGATGGTGAACGACTCACCAATGGTGGCACCCGGATGGATGTCGATACCCGTCTCAGAATGCGCCATCTCGGTCAGCATACGCGGGATAAGCGGAACGCCAAGCAGCAGCAGCTGGTGGGCGATGCGGTAGTTGGTCAGTACCTTCACCACCGGGTAGCATGCGATGATCTCACCATTGCTCTTGGCGGCGGGGTCTCCGTTATATGCGGCTACCACATCGGTTGTCAGGATAGCGCGCAGGCTCGGCAAGCTGGCGATAAACTGCGACGTGATTTCCTCTGCACGCTGATGACAGTTCATGCAATATTCCTCATCGTATTCCAGACTGATGGCAATCTGCTCACGCAACAGGCGGGACAGACGGTCCACCCTCACGCCTATATAGTATTTCAGCGTGTCGCTATAGACCGGCGTCTCACCGTAGTGATAAGGAAAGATAATATCGCGGGCAATATCAATAATCTCTGCCAGCACATGCTCCGATGGCATCCGGAACACCCGCGTGTCCTTGTCAAACAGGCGCGACAACGTGTTGATGTCCGCCAACTGATCCACCGAATGTGTCAATATCGAATGATCCATTTGTTCACTTCCTTTTTATTCCATTTCCGAAGGAAATTAACTTCCAAATCCGAAGGATTTTAACTCCCCCTAATTTTTTATTTCAAGAATTTATCCATAATTTCCTGAGCTGCCTCGTCGCCCAGCTCCTTGGCTTTCTCCAGGTTGATTTTCGCGTTTGCCTTGTCTCCTTTCTGAATCTGCGCATAACCGAGTATCCGGTAAGCGTCAGGATACTGCTGGCTGAGCGCAATACATTTCTCTGCGGCGGCGATACATTCGTCAAGCTGGTTCACGCGAAGGTGCATAGCACTCTTCTCAACGAGATAGAGCGGGCTGTTGGGCTCCATCTCAACGGCTTTATTGATATCATCCAACGCCTGCTGATACATCTTTCCCTGAAGCTCTATCTGACTGCGGTCGTAATAGAACACGGGGCTCACCTGGCCCTTGCTCAAGTCAAAGAACGTGTTGTAGTCTGCGACAGCCTTACGATACATCCCGGCATCGTTGTAAAGCTTGGCACGGTGCATCACGTAGCCGGAGGCTTCTGCCGGCAACGAGTCAGGGAACTGTGCCATGGCTGAGTCCATCAGGGCTATCTGGATGTCGAGGCTGTCGCCGGCTGCCTGATGTTCCAGACAGCAAGCATGGAACGTTGCGGGACCTTTATATTTGCTGGTGTTCACATCGTCGTAGATGGCGATGGCGCCACGATGGTCACCGCTCGAGGAAAGCAACTCAGCTTTCAGCAAGATAGCTTTATAGAGCGTAACCTCATTCATCTCCTTCATGTCGGCTTTGGTCTCTTTTTCCAAGTCTGCACGCATGCCTGTGATAGCCTGCTCCACATGATCCAACGCCACCGGGTAGGTCCACTTGTCGTAGACGGGCTCAGGCAGATAAACCAGCTTGTCGCGTATGGTCTGGGCCACACAGTAATGGCCATAGCTTTTATCCTCAACCAGCTTCATATAGGTCTGAAGGTCACGGTCGGCGTCATCAAAACGCTGGAGGTCGATGAGCGGAATGGCACGGCGGAGATAGCCCTCAGCCACGTCGGGATAGGTCTCGATAAACAGGTTCACCAGGTCCATATACTCGTCGTTGCCCGTGTTGCGCGACTTCATTGACAAGTATATCAAGGCCTCGCCCGGTGAGTCGGGAATACCTTTCTTGATGTAGATTTTGTTGTAAGTCATCGACTGGCTGCGATTGAGCAGCGCACCTAAACTCAGGTCTCTGCCCATTGCGGCATCCACCGCACCGCTCTTTTTGTCCACCGACGACAGGATAATGCCGACCAGCTCTCCGTTGGTGTTAAACAAGCCATTGCCCTCCTGCTTCCCGTCAAACTCAGTAGCAAGGGTGTAGTAGGCGTATTTATTGTCCGACACCATGTCTTTCTTCTCTATCGACGACTTCGGCACCACGTTCACCTTCCCTTTTGTATAACCGATAGCGAGGACATCCATTCCACGGTTCGAGGCGGTCGATGAGGCGATGGTGAGCGGCGTGGTCTTCTTGTTGGAGATACGGAAGCGCACCAGCCCATAAACATCGTCGGCACCGAGGATTCGCTCCACATCGTATTTGTTGCCACTCGCATCCACCACCACAGCGCTGTAGGCTTCCTTGAACGTGTTATAGGTGGAAATTACCGCACCGTCGGACGAAACCACAAAACCGCAGCCTTCATTCAGCTTCTCACGGTTTTGGTCGTATGTGATCACCGACAGAATCGACTTCTGTGCTTTCGACAGCCATTTCGGTGCAGGTGCCTCTTGCCCCCACACACTCAGCGTCACAGCCGTCAAAACCAGTGTTATCAAAAACTTTTTCATTGTATGTTTAAATAATATGAGACTATAGGATTATTATAGGATAAGATGGGATTTTATAAGACTGGATAAGATAATATTAGGATAAAATGGGAATTAATAAGAACAAACAAAAAGAAACTAAAAACTATTAAGCAATGTCCGTGCGTTCTCAATCGCCGCCTTCGTCAGCTCCGCACCGCTGAGCATGTGCGCTATCTCCTCCACCCGCTCTTCGCTGCTCAGCTCCACGATATGCGTATGCGTGGCATCATCATCGTCTTCCTTATAGACTTTGTAGTGGCTGCTGCCCAACGCCGCAATCTGAGGCAGATGTGTGATACTGATCACCTGACGGCCTCCCTCGCCCATCGACTGCATAATCTTCGCCATCTTCTCGGCGATGCGTCCCGACACACCGGTGTCGATTTCATCGAAGATGATGGTCGGCAGTTTAACAGCACTGGCTATCAGAGACTTCAGCGAGAGCATCACACGCGCAATCTCACCACCCGACGCCACTTTCGACACGTCCTGCAAAGCACCGTTCTTGTTCGCGGAAAACAGGTATGCCACATGGTCCGCGCCGGTAGCACTCAGCTGCGACAAATCGGAAGAAACACATATTTCAAACCGCACATTAGCCATACCCAGTTCCTGCAGTAAGCCCACCATTCGGTTTTCCACCTCACGGGCAGCAGCAGTTCGGCAGGCAGTCAGCTCCGAGGCAAGGGCAGACGCATCAGCATAGAGTTTTTCGGCTTGCTTCCGCAGCTCGTTGATATGCTCCTCACTGTTGTCTATGGCATCGAGTTTCTGGCAATAGTCATCACGGATGGCTTTCAACGCCGCGATGCTGTCAACGTTATGTTTACGTTCAAGGGTATAAATCTGATTGAGCCGCTCCTCCACCTGCTGCAGGCGCTCAGGGTTCGACTCCACGCTGTCGATGCCGCTCTCGATTTCGCCTGCCACGTCTTTCAGTTCGATATAGCAGCTTTCTATGCGCTCCGACAACTCACCGGCAGGCGCATATTTGTCGCCGATGCCAGACAGCGACGACAGGGCATGCTTCAGCTGCGACAGGATATTGTCTCCGCCGCCCGGCTGCTCGTCGCCGTCAATCACCGACTGGGCGGCGAAAAGCTCTGAGCGGATTTCTTCGGCATGCTCAAGCAGCTCCGACTCGCGCTCCAGCTCCTCCTGCTCGTCATCGGAATCCAAACGGGCCTCATCAAGCTGGTTATACTGGAACCGCCAGTAGTCCTCATCCTCCTGACTGCGCTGGGAAGCTGCTATTGCCTCGTCGAGGGCTTGGAGTGCATGGCGGTAATCGGCATAAACAACCTGATAGCGGTTCAGCAGGTCTGAGTCGCCAGAGAGAAGGTCAAGCACACTGAGCTGAAACCCTTCTTTGTTGAGCAGCAAATTCTGGTGTTGGGAATGGACGTCGAGCAGCTGGTCGCCGAGTTCCTTCAGCTGTCCCGCGCTCACGGGTGTGTCGTTGATGAAGGCACGGCTTTTGCCCGTGGCAGTCAGCTCACGGCGAACCACACACTCTGTCCCGTCGAAGTCAAGGTCGTTATCATCAAAAAAAGGCTGAAGGGCATAACGGCTCACGTCGAACACGGCTTCCACCACACAACGGCACTCGCCGCTCTTGATGCTGCGTGTCTCCGCCCGCTGACCTTTCAGCAGTCCGATGGCGCCTAAGATAATGGATTTGCCCGCACCGGTCTCACCGGTAATCACCGAGAATCCGTCATGAAGCTCGATATCAAGCTTGCTTATCAGCGCATAATTCTCAATATGTAACGACTTTATCATGTCAAATAACAAAAGTAGCCACAAAGTTACGCATTTTATATGAAATAAAACGCATGCAGATGTGCTTTTATCCCTTATTTTTAAGATTATTTGCTTAATCCCATGAGTTTTTATTCTTTTGTTAGCATATTTTGCAATCATTTTCTATATGATTTCGAATCTTTTTGAACGCAGCGACCACTAACAAATAAAAAAAAGAACAATTAAAAACTAAAAAAAAAATAAACCTCTGCCATCTTTTTTCGTACCTTTGCCGTATCTTTGCAAAAAATAAACAACAACTCCAATCAAATTCCAATGCTCCCATCAACTCCAATCGCTCCCATTAACCCCCATCGCTCCCATTAATCCCATCATTCCCGTTCGCTTTCTTGCAGGCAGCAGTCGTCTGCCGCACATCCGGCCGGCGAAGCACGGCCATCCCTAACCTCTAAAAAAACAACAAAATGCCCTACCAAAATCTTATCAGCAAACACGTCTGGGTAATCGAAACAATCTACCAGCGTAAAAAAATCTCCTTCAAAGCCCTGAACGAACGCTGGCAGCGCGACGTCGACATCAGCGGCGGAGAGGCTTTGTCCAAGCGCACCTTCGACAATTGGCGATACGCCATCTGGGACACGTTCGGCATCAACATCGTCAACGAAAACCATGGCGAATACCGCTATTACATTGAAAACATAGAAGACATCAGTCAGAACGGACTGCGCTCATGGCTCTACAACACCTTCTGCGTCAGCAACGCGATCGCCAGCAGCCAGTGCATCAAAGACCGTATCGTACTGGAATATGTCCCCTCCGGACAGCAGTACCTCTACCCTATCATCGAGGCGATGAAAGAAAACAAAGTCCTCAACATCACCTACCACAGCTACTGGAAAGACGAGGAGAGCAACTTCGACGTGCAGCCTTATTGCGTCAAGCTATTCCAACAGCGGTGGTATCTGATTGGGCTGAGCACCTATGCTTATTACCACAAGCAGGAGCCACGCATCTACGCGCTCGACCGCATCCATTTTCTCCACACCAAAGACGAGACCTTCGACATGCCCAAGGACTGGACTGCCAAAGAATACTTCCACGGCTGTTTCGGCATCTTCGCCAACCGGGAAACCGAAATCCAGACCATTAAACTCAAAGTGTTGCCAGGCCAGGCGAACTACATCCGCAACCTCCGTCTCCACAAATCCCAGCTGGAAACCGAATGCAACGACGAATTCAGCATCTTCACCTACCAGCTCCGACCCACTTACGACTTCATCCAGCAAATCCTCTGGAACGGCGACAACGTCGAAGTGCTCCAGCCCCTATCACTACGCCAGCAAATCGCCGAGATTATCAGAAACATGTGGGGCAAATACTGCAACGACACACCTGCCACACAGACAGCGATGGAAAGCCCACAAGAACTAACTTGAATTTATTTACAAGAATTACAGGAATTAATTGAATTATTCAAGTTTCGGATGTTCAATCAACAAAAAAGATAAAAAAACGTTTTGTCATGGGCTGCGCCCAATGGTATGGATTGCAGCCATGCTTGCCTGAAAACAAGTTTTCCGCAACCATGCCCACAATCCATACCGCACTACGTGCTGACAAAACTGAACAAAAAGTAGAACTTCGTTCTTCAAAAAACGCTTCGCTTAACACAAAACCATCCGGTTTGATTGCCAGAACACAACTGATAATGTGTTGTAAAACAATAAATAATGACTTCAGAAACTTGAATAGAAAGTAATAAAAAGGAAGTAAAAGATGGAATGACTGTAAGAGAAAAAATCATAAATCTTAAATATAGAAATCATTAAATAAAAACGATGTCTCAGAAATATTGTCCTGAATGCGGCGAGCAAGTGCCGGAAAACTCAAAATACTGCTTTCACTGCGGAACAAAACTACCATTCATGGAGGGCGATAGCGTAACGATGTCAGAATCCACCTCATCATCAAACAACACATCCTCCACTACAGCAGAAACAACAGTAGCGCCCATTGCAGCAAGTTCTCCCCGCCGCCGCAAGAAGAAAAAGAAGAAAAAAGAATATCATATAGGCTACTTTATATTTTTAGGGCTGATAACAGCTCTAATGCTCTGGCTTATCCACAAAAAAGCAAACTTGCCAGAAGAGAAGCCGATGAAGTCGCTTCCATCAGAACGTCCAAAGTCGAATATGGATTTTCATCTCGTAGATTCTCTTCAAAACGACTCAGTTGCCCCATTAGACCGGGACTTGTCGCAGCTGATGCCAGAACTGCCCAAGATTAATGTAAAACCCCCAGTTATCGCCCATCAGGAAGATGCTTTTGTTCCAGACAACGATAATGATGATGATTATGACAACATTTCCACTTATACTCCCCCTTCAAGGCCAGCCCCTACTCCTCCTGTGATGATGAGCACAGAGCAGTCAGTCCGCAACATGCTGTTGTCGAACCGTTTTGTTGACCCGGTGACGACCGACGTGATTACTTTCACGAACAATGGCAATGTGATGATGAAAAACGGTGAGGCCATAACAAACGAGATGGAAGTGAATCAGCTCTCTGGCAACAAAGCAGTGCTTTACTTCTATGACGATGACAACAACTCTTGGGATGTAAGCCTTGACGTGAGTGGTTCTCACAAGAAACTTGTGCTTATGAACCAGGAATATACATCGGATAATTAAAAACGTTTAAGATTTAAGATTTACGATTTAAACATTTAAGATTTAAAGATTTACGATTTAAACATTTAAGATTAAAGATTTAATCATTTAAGATTAAAGATTTAAACATTTAAGATTTAAACATTTAAGATTAAAGATTTAAACATTTAAGATTTAAACATTTAAGATTAAAGATTTCTATTAAGATTCAGTGTTTTGGCTATTTCATGAAGATCAGAAAACTGTGGTCTTATTTAAGCAAAACAAACGACAAAAAGATAAATAAATAAAAAAAACGTTTTGTCATGGGCTGCGCCCAATGGTATGGATTGCAGCCATGCTTGCCTGAAAACAAGTTTTCCGCAACCATGACCACAACCCATACCGCACTACGTGCTGACAAAACTTAACAAAAAGTAGAACTTCGTTCTTCAAAAAACGCTTCGCTTAACAAAAAGCCATCCGGCGTGATTGTCAGAACACAACTGATAATGAACGCTTCGCTTAACAAAAAGCCATCCGGTGTGATTGTCAGAACATAACTGATAATGTGTTGAAAAACAATAAATAAGTAGAACTTCGTTCTTCAAAAAACGCTTCGCTTAACAAAAAGCTATCCGGTGTGATTACCAGAACACAACTGATAATGTGTTGTAAAACAATAAATAATGACTTCAGAAACTTGAGTAAAAAGATAAAAATAGCCCAATAACCAGATAACCAGACTACCAGAAAAGCAGACAACCGACACCTGAGAAACCAGAAACCACGTTACTAACTACGAAACAGAGAGAAAAACAGACTAAGAGAAGCACAATCAATTCATTCAAACCATGAGACAATTTTAAAGAGGTTTTTTATGAGCAACCGTTATATGAGAAATGTGCGAACCACAAGCAGGAAAATACACATATTGTTCCTATTGCTGCTATGTTGGATATTGATGCCCCAGTACGGTTACAGCTGCGGCAATGAATATCCGACACATAACTATTATATGGCAAGCTTTGTAGAGACCCTTGAGGATGCGGGTCCATACCGTCCTGACCTCGACACCTTCTGGACAAATTACAGCCAAGGGAAATACAAGGAATATCCCCGTTATGACGTGACTGGTCTTCAAGTATATATCAAAAGTATAGGCGATGATGAGATGCTGAGCTATGTCCGCGACCTGAACACCTATTTAGACATCTGCGACGAGTTTTACACGAACAGCTGGGATTATCCTGACAAAGAAGACTATGAAATCCGCGACAGCCTGATACTATCTGTCCAGACCCATGCTAAGAACTATAAGGGAAGCCGTCTGTCGGGCCAATACAACCTGCTTTATATGCGTTGCCTGATGCTTCTTCGTAAATGGGATGAGGTGAAGCAGTATTGGGAGACGACCGGCAAGCGGATGGTCCGTAGCGTCTATCGCGACATGATGGAAAACATCTATGCCGGCGCCTTGTTCCATACAGGCAGTATAGAGGAGCCCCTTGAGATATTCTCCCGTCAGGGTGACGGCGGTAGTCTTCGCTGCATCATAAACAAATACTACAATCTCGCAGGCATCCGCCGCATTTACAGCCGCAACCCCAACTCTCCTGTTCTCCCCTACCTGCTTCAGGTATATGTGAACAATTTTCAGGAGACATACGACAACAAAGACGTCATAGACACCTGGGATGAAGAAAAAGAAACTGTTGAAAAGAAAGACATCTTAGCAGAGCTGCATAAGGAGTCGTCTGCATTCTGCTCTTTTGTGGACTCCGTGTTGGAAATTGGTCAGGTGAACGACCCATGCATGTGGGGAACCGCTCAGAGCCTGGTGTATTTTATTAACGGTGACAAAGATCATGCCAAAACATCCATCATCCGTGCCATGTCGCTACCCGGCAGTTCCCGCGTGAAAGACAATTGCCGTTGTGCCAACCTTTTGATTCAGAGCTCTGACAGCTGCATCGACCGCAACTGGCTTGTCGGTGAACTTCAGTGGCTGGACAGCCAATGCCAAAACGAACAACGAGATGGTTACTGCTACAGCAACGCCCTCGACCGCATATTGGTAAAGACATTGAGCCCGATGCTTCAATCACATGGCGAGGACAACCTTTCGCTGGCTGTACTTGCCATGTACAACGAGATGGAAGTCCAGCACAGCACATCTCACCACCGCAGTCCGAACTACGACTATGAGATGCATGGTGAGAGCACATGGAACTGGGATTATCAAAACGAGTTTATGGTACGCCATTTTTATCAGCAGTCAGCCACCTCAAGCCTTTCCTATTATGAATATATCACCAGTGATCACAATGACCCCCTCAGCCGTTACGTCTGTTCCCGTGTATATAAAGACAAAGACTTCTTCTATGACTTCATCGGTACAAAATACCTTGCAGAAGCCCGTTTCAAAGACGCCATCCCCTATTTTGAGCAAGTAAGTCTTTCTTATTTAGGCAAGCAGAACATAAGCTACTACATGAAGCACCGTGACTTCCATAAAGAGCGCTGGATAGAAAGACAGGCCCGCAAGGACGATTACGAACATGAAGGCATGCGCAAAATTGTGTTTGACCACAATCCTAAGCTTCAGTTTTGTCGGGATATTCTGAATCTTCAGAAGTCATACAGCAAATACAGTCAGAGTGAGAAAGGAAATCAGATTGCCTATAAACTGGCAATCCTAAATTATCAGGCTTCTCCCAAGGGTGACTGTTGGTGGCTGACTTCCTACCGTAACAGCAGCAGCCCTTACATGCTGGATCAATGGCATGTTGGCGAGAACGACTTCATCAAAAGCAGCGAGGTGTATCTCCGCTCTTGTTTAGACACAGAAGATCCGGAACTCTTAGGCAAATGTCTTTATGCATTGGCCTACACTGCCACTGATGACTGGCTTAATTATCCTGCTGATGATTCAGACCAGGTGTCCACAGAAGACCTCCCCCCCGTGCCGAATCCCCTGTCTGAAAAGTACATGAATTTAGACAAGCTGAACGAGTATTACGAGCAGCAGAAAACAAAAGCACCTGCTTATATGAGCAAGTGCGATGTGCTGAAGCAATTCCGTAAGATGAAGTGGATGATGGAGTATTGATTTTCAGCCGCAGACAACTGCGGCATACATGCAAGCGGGCGAGCAGAGATTAGATAAAAAGGGAATTGTCAGAAAAGCAAATCGTCGATGACATTGTCCAATTCATCGTCTTCTGTAACAGGCTGTTGCTCGAGAGTATCCACATCAATCTCCGTATCGTTGTCCTCATCAATGGAAGATGAACTATCGTCGTCGATGGGGAGTATTGAGAGCAATTCTTCTTCCTGGATAGTCTGCAATTTCTCCTGAATCTGCTTTTCGAGTTCTTCCATGATTTTCACGAGGGTGTTCTGATGGTAGTCGGTTAATTCCACTCCGTCATAGAGCCTGTTGGTTTCATTCCACTTTTCATCTAACTCTTTAGATAATGAGTCGATTTCCTCTTCTGTCTGTGCCCTTTCCACTTTCTCTTTCATTTCGTCGAGCAAGCTATGCATCGCATCGTAATAGTTGATTTCCTGTTCGAGCTTGATGCGTTCCTGATTGACGGAGTCGTTGATTTCCTGAATGGAATCGTCGTTAACGACGACTTCCTGCTTTTGTTTTGTAAACCACTTATCGATCACCCCTCTGTCATAAAGGTAGTATCCCACTGCGGCGGTAATGAGGGTAAGGATGATGAACACCCAACATCCTGTGTGTGATTTTTTTGTTTTAGCATTGACTTCATCGCCAATTCTTCCATGTCCTCCTCCTTGAACAACCGTCTGCTGTTGTCCTTCGTTACTGTCGTTATAAACAGTAGCAAAAGGACTGTCTTCTCCATGTAGCATCGTATGATCCTCATCCTCCCGTGAACGCGGAAGGACTCCCGTCTCCATGAATTTGAGTATTTCTGTAACGTTTTGTGGTCTTTCTTTTCTTGCCGGTTTCATCATCCATACAATGAGCCTCCTGGTCATCTCATCCGTATTGTCGTTGAAGGAGAAAGCCTTCTCTCCCAGATCGACGATATCAGTCTCCTGAGGCGGTCTTTTCGCAGTGATGATATAGTAGAGAGTTGCACCCAAAGAATAGATATCTGTCCATGGTCCAATCGCGTCGGGTCTTTGCTGATGCACCTCCATAGGAGCGTATGCCGGAGTGAAAGTCGATATCGTGTCGCTTCCCCCATGTGCCACCTTAGCCGTTCCGAAATCGATGATTTTAGCTGTCCCCATCCTATCGACCATGATGTTAGATGGTTTGATATCCAGATGCAGAATCC
Source organism: Bacteroidaceae bacterium (assembly GCA_016284045.1). GTDB lineage: Bacteria > Bacteroidota > Bacteroidia > Bacteroidales > Bacteroidaceae > UBA3839. Next base: position 1,512 of record JAEEOB010000236.1, on the reverse strand, counting down.
CTTTCTTATGTATGGCAAAGAGAGCGTCAATCACTTGCAGGAAGATATCAATAGCTTTGTCGTTGTCGAGTGGTTTTCCATTCGTCTTAATGACTTGAGCAAGTGTCTGTCCATCCACAAATTCCATGACATAGTATGCAGTCTGGTTGCAAAGGAATGACTCAGTGACATTAACCACATGTAAGTTATTGATACAAGCTTGTGTCTGAGCCTCATTGAAGAACTTCTTCATCTGTTTTTGGAAGAGTTCCTGGTTGTTTTTATTATATACGACGACTTGATGGTTGTCGTCGTAACCATTGATGTTCTTGATGAAGAACTCCTTGACAGCAACCCTGACATTGTTTGCAATCGTGACGGCCAGATATGTGTTACCGAACCCTCCCGAGGCAATATGTCCCAGGATTTTGTATTTCTCCTTTAAAATGTATCCAACAGGAAGCATGGTTTCTGAAAAATAAAGAAGACGAGAAGACAATAAGACAAGCAAACGAAACAATAGTTCGGTCAAGCTATCGGTTTGTCCCTAGCATCTTCACAACGATTAAACTGTAATGAATGAATAAAATCATGCAAAAATACGTATAAAAAATGATATGGTGCAAGGATGTTAACGATAATTATATTTCGTTTTAGAATTTTTAAGGTGTGAAGGATATAAGGTAATTCGAGTTTCGGAAGTAAAAAGGAAGCCGAGTTAATTTAAAGATTTAATTATGTAAGATGTAAGATTTATGCAGGTGGTTCGGAATTTGAAATGGGAGTTAACGAACCTGAGGCTCGTGGGGGATAGTTTTGCCAATGATAAATCGATATTAGAATCACTCAAAAATAAACAGAACTTAATAATTATCAGTATTTTCAAATACTTGCAAGAGTTGAAAAAAATAAAAAAAAGGTTTTGTCTTGGATGATAAGGTGCTACTGTGACTAAAGGCTTGGATGATTCCGTCAGGGATTACAATGACAGAAACGTGGGTGAAAAGACAAAACATAAAAAATGCTCAACTTCGTTTCGCACAAAAAACACTTCGTTTAACAAAAACCATCCGGATGATTTTGGGGTCGCTTCGCTTAAAATGATTCAAAAATGGACTTGAAAAATGATTAGAAAATAAAAGCTACTGAATCGTAAGAGCAATTAAATTATAAAAAAAAGGTTTTGTCTAGGATGATAAGGTGCTACTATGATTGAAAGATTGGATGATTCCGTCAGGGATTACACTGACAGAAACGTGGGTGAAAAGACAAAACAAAAAAAATGCTCAACTTTGTTTCGCACAAAAAACACTGCGTTTGACAAAAACCATCCGGATGATTATTAGGTCGCTTCGCTTAAAATGATTCAAAAATGAATTTGAAAAATGATTAGAAAATATAAATATATTCAAGTTTCTGAAGTAAAAATGGAAGCCGAGTTAATTTAAAGATTTAATTATGTAACTGAAGTTTCGGATTTAAAAATAATAAAAAAAACTTCTTTTTAGTGGTAAATCGTTTGTGGGGTTGATT
>JAEEOB010000235.1 GCA_016284045.1 Bacteroidaceae bacterium | reverse complement strand
CGAGAAAGGACACCTTACAGCCCATTATATCTCAGTTTGTGGAGGACGGTTCAATGGTCTTCACTGACGAGTTGAACGCATACAATGGTTTGGACAAATTGGGCTACGACCATAAGATATGTAACCACGGCTCGTTGCAGTATGTCGTTGACGGTAAGATATACACCAACAACATAGAGGGTTTTTGGAGTCATTTCAGAAGGATGATAACGGGCTGTTACCACAACATATCTGACGAGCACTTGCAGTCCTACATTGACGAGGCTGTGTACCGTTGGAACACAAGAAAAGCGGACGAGAGTGCCCGCTTTTCAGATATGTTTTTAAAATCCATTGGATTGATAGTCACTTGGAATGAACTGAAACTGTGCAGGGTGGCTTAACCTTCAACACCTTTTTGGAAACCATAGTAATATCCCGAATTTGCATAGTTATTCCACTCAGAATTTCCTACTTCCCCCTTTTCTTTTTTGTTTTCCCACGCTTCATCAGCTGCCATACTTGCTATTCTCTGTTGTTTGGCTCTATTAGGCACAGAACCATATTTGTCATTGTGATAAGCAGGCCTTGCATGTGCCCTTCCCCTAACCGCATTTAAGGCAAATTGACCATGTTTAGTGTCACCTATTTCATTTAAGACACCCACTACTGCCTCCTTAATGATTCTATGAAGGTCTGATTCAGATAGACGTACTTTATTCTTTCTTTTATGGGATTCAGTTTGTGACTGTTGTTGTGTTTGATTATCTTGTTGATTTAACTGTGGTTGAGTAGAATTATCGTTTGTCTGATTAAACTTCTCGTCCCAAGTCATCAGATAATCAAGTTTGTCGTGAATTTGTTTGTTTATTACATCTAATTCGCTCCAAGTAATCGGTTTATTTACCCTCATTCTTTTTGTGTATATTGATTTCATGTATTTTCCATATTGAGATAGACAATCCATATATTGTGTCCAAATGATAGAAGGATTTGCTCCATTTATTATTTCTGTGTTTGTATTATCCATATAAAACTATATTTTATAATAAATAGTTTTGAATTTTAAAAACAAATGGTTATCTTTACAAAAATTTTCATATATTATTATCATAGCCATGAACAAAACTATTTTTAAAAAAATTCAAGACCATTGTACCGAAGAGTTATGGATGCTTGTATTAAAAGATAGTATTACAATTGATGAAAGTGATGAAAAAGATTGGGACGTGTCCGAAATTTTAAATTCAGATATTCCTCAAAATGAAGTAATGAAAGTTATTTGTTGCTTTGAAAAAGTTGGTGGGCTTATATTCTATAAGGGCAATTATACCCCTTATGTATTTTTATGCAAAGAATTGAATTGTGATGAATGTGACAAATTCAGACTTTATTGGCTGAACAATAAAATAAATGGAATGAAACCGGTCTTTGGTTTAGGTAATATTGAAGTTCCCAAAATACTACCAAAATACATCTCTGAACCCATCGAAGACGGAAACTATGTTATATGTAAACTATTTAAAGGAAAATATATTAGAATAAAGGGTGAGATATATCTATCAAAAGATATTGCCAATCAAAGAGCAGAAGAATTAAATCTAACTTCAAATTTGTTTTTTTATTGATTCATTACAGCACATCAATTTCTTATTTGTATTATATTCAAAATAAATAATGCAGCCATCACTGACTGCATTTAATTTCAACCTATTCGGGGTCAATAAATATATAATTGCCAATATTTTTATTCAGCTTTTTCGATGATACAGGTGTGCTTTTTGCTGTCGGCATCGTAATTGATGCCCACGAGGAGGACGTCGGATGTGTGCTGCCGAACTTTCTCCACATATTTGCGTTCCTTGATTTGGTCAATTGCCTCCTCAGCAGACTTGCCGCACTTCAGCTCAACAATGAGCGCAGGCTTGTTGACATTCTTGCGGGGGATGAACACGAGGTCGGCATAGCCATAGCCTGTGGGCAACTCACGATGGATGATGTATTCGTTACGGGCGGAGTAGTAGGCGAGGCTGATGACGCATGAGAGCGAGTTCTCGTCGTTGTAGGCGAGAATACTCGTCTGGTCGTCGTGAACGGCGTCAATGCAGCGGGCCACAGCCTCTGCATTGCCGCGTAGGGTGTGTACAAGGAGACGGTCGGATTGCTGGATGGCATCAATCACGATATCCCAGTCGGTGGTCTCGACAGCACCGCGCAGCTCACCTGCCACCTCGTAGTTCGGCACGTAACACTCATTGCATGTACGGTCAAAAGTGAGGTAGCCGAGGTGGATGAGCACGGTCAGCACATCGTCACGTCCACCAATAACCGACATATCGTTCTGAAACTTAATCGTATCCACCTTGATGCGTCCACCAGCCAGCAAGTCGATGACATCATCCTTCAACCCCTTGAAGTTCATCTTGATGTAGTCAGCTACAGCCATGAACGCGCCGGTGCTTGACCAGAAACTCTGACAAAACTGCTCTTTCAACGCCATCATCACAGAATTAGGATTGAACATCGACGAGGCACTGCCAATCTGATAGCCGTCGTACCATTTCTCCAGCTCGCCATAGTCCATGCCGTGCTTGTCGGCAAGCGCCTGCACTTCCTCCTTAGTGAAGCCGAAATAAGAAGCCATGTCCATGGGCTCCAGCATCGTGTATTCGGTGAAGTTGTTCAGTGCAGACTGGGTATTGTATTTCTTGATAGGCAGAATGCCCGTCAGATAAACACCTGCGAACACCTTTGCTGTCTGTCCACTTTTGAATAGGCGGCGTAACCAGTCCACATAGGTGTCTATCACCTCGTGGTCTCCTTCGAATTCACGAAGAATTCCATCCCATTCGTCGATGATAAATATGAACTTTTGACCTGTCACATCAGCAACACGTGTGAGATAGACCATCAGGCTCTCATCATTATTTATGGGCACATCTGCATATTCCTTATGGATGTCTTCCTTGATAATCTGCTGCATTTGCCGCACAATCGTCTTTTCCTTGATTTCCGTAACAAAATCACTGATGTCCAAATAAATCACCGGATATTTGTTCAGATGCTTCTTGTAGTCAGGATTGGAGGCAATCAGCAGATCATCGAAGAGATGATGAGAGTCGCACGACTGGTCGTAGTAGGCACAGAGCATTTTCGCCGCCATCGACTTGCCGAAACGTCGCGAGCGGGTCACACAGCTGAACATTCTCTCCGTATTGATTGTGCTGTTGACCACAGAGATAAGTTCCGACTTGTCCACGTATTCACCGTTGCGGGATATCGTGAATGCTGCGTTTCCTACGTTGATATAGTTACCCATGGTGATATCTGGTTTTTAGCTCTATAGGATTTTGTTTTTATCTGTTTTCTTCTGCCAGTGATTGATTTACTGGATTCTTTTTTGATTTCAAGGGCAAAAATACACATATTTTCCCAATCCACCAAATTTTAATGTGTTGTAAAACAATAAATAATAACTTCAGAAACTTATGTAATTCTGAATTTTGAATTAAAATCAGTTCCCAGCCATGATGTTGATGACAGCCACGATGTCGGAGATGTCAACCGTCTTGTCCTCATTCACGTCGGCATAGCGGTAGGAGGCTGTGCCTGCCATCTGGTTGATGACTGCCACCACGTCGCTGATGTCCACCGTCTTGTCCTCGTTTACATCGCCGCGCAGTCTGCTTGGCTTCGTCCATGTGTAGTTGAATCCGTAGAATCCAAGCTTGGAGCCAGTGCAGAACACGTCGTAGGTGACTCCTGCCTTCACGTCGAAAGTGAAGGTGCCGTATTTCTTCTCCTCCACGGTGATGCCGTCGTAGTCGGGCAAGGCAATGCCTTCTTCCATCACATAGAAATTCTTACCGGCGTTGAGCACGACCGCCACGGTGATGGTTCCGTCGTAGGCTGGCGTGATATGATAGACTGTGCCGCTCTGCTGCGTGCCGTTCTCGCCGTTACCTTCGGTGAACGCGCCGAATCCAGCCACGCTGCCATTGGCTTTGGCTGCCTTGAAATCCGCACCGCCCGTATTGCCGTAGGTGACGGTGGCGATGGTTTCGTTTTCGTAGTCCACGCTGACTGTCTGTCCTGCCTTGAATGACTCATCTGCCTTTACGGCGTAGGTGGCGTTGTAGGTGATTTCAGGGTCTTCCTCCTCACCGCCGGAGCCTTCCACGCCAGGGTAGTATTCATCGACAGCCTCATTTGAGTCCTCATTCTCAGCAATCATGATATCCTGCACGATGCTGTTGAGATATACTTCGAGATTGGTGTAGTACTGTTTCTTGGTGTCGAGGGTGTAGGTCTGTGCGTCGGATGCGTCGTTGGGGTCAAGGCTGTTCGCCGTCTCCCATTCGTCGGGCATACCGTCGCGGTCGGTGTCGTAGCCGACTGGGCGCTGGCCGGTGCCGAAATTCGCCTCAGTGTAGCCTTTCACGTCCGACACCTTGTCGATACGTCCTGCCTTGCCGGTGACCGACCCTTTGTAGGTGGCTGTCCCGGCTTTCACTTCTGTCATGTAGCGCTCATCCACATTGTCGCGGATGAACGAGGCACCCGCATACTGCGTCACTTTTGCGTAGGCACGGCTGGCGGTGTGGGTGGTGATGCTGCCTTCCGGCGCTGCCTCGTCGAGCTTGATTCTGACACAGTCCTTGCCCGCAGAGTTCTTCTTGTATTCCACGCTGCCGCCATAGTAGTGGTTGGCGTCCGCGCTGTAGCGCTCCCCGTCGATGAGGTAAGTTCCGCTGTCATAGACCACTCCTTTCCAGTCGTAGTTGGCTGTGCCGTTCACCGTGTTGCCGTTGATGAAGTAACGGCTGGTCATCGTCCAGTATTTGCTGTTGTCTTTCGAGTTTTCGCTGTTGCCCACCGATATGTTTGTCACCTGGTTGGTGGTGGCGGCAGGTCCAGACTTGTAGTAGTTGTTCACAATATTGACATACCCTCCGCCAGGTCCGCCGTAGCAGCCGTTGCCGCAGTTGTAGATGACACAGTTGCGGAAATCCACGATTTCCGACTGCACGGCATTCTCCCACCGGTACTGCGCATAGAGCTTGTTGGAGGTGAATCCGCCCCAGTCGTAGCGTGCTCCGCAGAAGCGGGGTGAGCGGTTTTGCACGTGACAGATGAGATTATGGTGGAACGATGCGAGCTTGCCTCCCCAGATGCCTCCGTAGCCATGTGCACCCTTGCCGTGTCCGGCGTTGAGCAGGCTCTCTCCGAGCGTACACCACTGCATGGTGAAGTTATTGTTGTCGTAGAACGATGCCACCTCGTCGATGCTCCAGGAGAATGAGCAGTGGTCGATGATGATGCCGTTTTTCTCCCGTTGCCAAATGGCGTCGGCTCCATCGTTCACGTTACGTTCCTCACCTCGCCGTACCCGGATGAAACGGATGATGTTGTTGTTGTTCGGACGGAGAGTGTAGTAACGGATGGTGATGCCCGGATCAGGTGCTGTCTGACCGGCGATGGTGGTGTTCTCACCGATGACGAGGTCGCTGTTGAGCGCGATGACTCCTCCTACGTCGAACACCACGGTCTTATAGTCGCTCCCGCTGACGGCAGCCCGGAAGGAGCCGGTGCCCGAGTCGTTGAGGTTGGTGACATGAACCACTTTTGTCTTCCCGTTGGAGGGATTACGTCCTCCGCTGACAAAGCGTCCGTGTCCTTCAGCACCTGGAAATGCCGGTGCTCCTGCTTGTGCCATTGCCTGGATTGCCACGGCTAGAAGTATGAAAATAAGGGTGTAGATTCTCTTCATTGTGGTAGAATTTGTGTTGTTAGTTTATAATTATTGACAAAGTTCGTGAAAATAATTGAGTTATGCAAGATTTTCTGAGCTTTTTAGTTTTATGTTTTATATTTTTTGCGCCATGCGAATGATGTTAGTTATTTAGTCTTTTCCATATTCTTTATTTTTTATTTTATCGGAATCAATCGCAAAAGTGCGTAAAATTCGGTGTGTTAAGTTTTATTAGTCTTAAAAAATTGGCTAAGTGAATAATTATCCATAACTTTGCAAGTTGAAACAAAGTGAACGAGGGCAAAATGTCCTTAAAACGTAAATAAAACGAAGAGCAATGCGAATATTGATATTGAATGGCCCGAACTTGAACCTGCTTGGCCGCCGGGAGCCTGGAGTCTATGGAAGCCGCGGCTTCGATGACTATCTGCAGGAACTGCGCGGACGTTACCCCTCGCTGGAAATCGACTACTACCAGTCGAACATAGAGGGTGGTCTGATTGACAAACTCCATGAGGTAGGGTTCACAATCGACGGCGTGGTGTTCAATGCCGGAGCATACACCCACACGAGCGTGGCACTGCAGGATGCCATTCGTGCCATTACCGCTCCAGTGGTGGAAGTGCATATCAGCAATGTGCATCAGCGGGAGCCGTTTCGTCATCATTCCATGATTTCGTGTGCATGCAAGGGTGTGATTTGCGGATTCGGACTGGATTCCTACCGGCTGGCGATTGAGGCGCTGATGGCATAAACCGACGAGAATATGGACACGACAGAACAACTGGAAGAGTATATCCTGCGCCACATCGACCCCGAGGACCCATATCTACACAGCCTCTACCGCGCCACGAACATCCACCTGCTCTACGGCCACATGGCAAGCGGCCATCTGCAGGGGCGGTTGCTGAAAATGCTTACTGGCATGATCCGCCCACGTAAAGTGCTGGAAATCGGAACCTACAGCGGCTATTCAGCCTTGTGCATAGCGGAAGGACTTGAAGAGGGTGGGGTGGTCCACACAATTGAAATCAACGATGAACAGGAGGACTTCACACGTCCCTGGCTTGAAGGATCATCTTACGGTAATCGTATCCGTTTTCACATCGGAGATGCCCTTGATGTGATACCGGAACTTGCAGAGACTTTCGATATGGTGTTTATTGATGCAGACAAGCGCCGCTATTGCGATTACTACAACATGGTGATAGACTACCTGAATCCGGGCGGCTACATCATAGCCGACAACACGCTTTGGGACGCACATGTGGTTGACCCCAGCCATCAGAGCGACCCGCTGACTGCCGGTGTCATGGCGTTCAACGACATGGTTGCTGCCGACAAGCGGGTGGAGAAAGTCATCATTCCTATCCGCGACGGACTCACCCTGATACGGAAGATTTAGTTTTTAGTTTTTAGCTTTTAGTTTTTAGTGAGTTTTCCTAAAACTTCCTGAACCATTAACCCATTTTTAAAATCTCAAATATTGGAAACAACAAGACAAAATAAAATTGCAAGGCTCATCCAGAAGGATTTGAGCAACATTTTTCAGGCTCAGACACGCCAGACACGTGGCATTCTGGTGAGCGTGAGCGTAGTGAGAATCAGCCCCGACCTGAGCGTGGCAAAAGCTTATCTGAGCATCTTCCCCTCGGAGCGTGCGGCAGAGATTCTTGAGAATATCAACGCTCATGCGTCGCAGATACGATTTGAGATGGGCAAGCTCCAGCGTCATCAGCTGCGCATCATACCGGAGCTGAAGTTCTTCTTGGACGATTCGCTCGACTATCTCGACAATATCGACCGTCTTTTGAACGAAGACAAAGCCAAACAAGCTGAAGCCCCTGCCGAAGATCCGGAACAGGCCAGTGATGAACAATAATTCAACAGACAGAATAATCTGGTTTTATGCCATAATCCTGCTCCAGAACAGTGAGTTTCCCCTTTCATATAGCCAAGCGATATATCTTCTCGAAAAAATCGCATCATGCCATCAACATCATCTCCGGAATATCTGTCTTGGGAGTGACTGTCTCAACAGCAGCCTTGATATGTATTCTTTCGGTGTTCAACGGATTTGAGGGGATGGTGGCAAATCTGTTTACAGCCTTCGACCCTCACTTGAAGGTGGTTCCTGCAGAAGGTAAGTATATCGACTCCTCGCTTTCCCCTTTGCAGGCGGTACGTTCTCTTCCCGAGGTGCATGCAGCTGTTGATGTGATAGAGGACAAGGCGTTGGTGTCGTCGAAAAATGGTCAGCAGATGGTGACGGTAAAGGGAGTTGACGACCATTTTCTTGAAGTTGGAGAGTTTTCGGATATCCTGGTTGGTGACGGTGTGCTTGACCTCCATGCCGTAGATGTGAATTATGGCGTGTTTGGAGTGAATGTGCTGACAAGTCTGGGGCTGACGGTCGATTTCGAAGAGCCGGTGAAAGTGTATGCCCCGAAAAAAGGTGAGAAAATTAATCTGAGCAATCCGATGAATGACTTCCGTCAGGCTGAGTTGTTCACTCCCCATGTGGCATTCATGGTGATGCAGTCGAAGTACGACTCACATTATGTGATTACCTCGCTTGCGTTCGCACGTGACTTGTTCGACAAGGAGGGTGAGCAGACGGCTCTGGAGCTGTATTTGAAACCTGATGCGGATGTGGGTGATGTCAGGAAATCTGTCGAGAAAGAACTCGGCGGGAGCTTCCGGGTGCTTGACCGCTACGAGCAACAGTCCGACACGTTCAAAATCATGGAGGTGGAGAAGCTCATTTCTTATATCTTCCTCACTTTCATCCTGCTGATTGCCAGTTTCAACGTGATTGGATCACTCTCGATGCTCATTATCGACAAACGGGATGATATCCGTACTTTGCACAATCTGGGGGCATCCAACAAGGACATCTCCCGCATTTTCCTCCTTGAGGGCTGGCTTATTTCCCTTTCGGGAGCTTTCTTAGGGCTGCTTTTAGGAATCGGTCTCTGTTTGATTCAGCAGCAGTATGGGGTGCTGAAATTCGGTGCGGCTGCAGGAAGCTACATTGTGGATGCCTATCCTGTGCAGGTGAAGGTGACAGATGTGTTGGTGGTGTTCCTCACTGTGTCGGTCATTGGGCTGTTATCGGTACTCTATCCAGTCCACCATTTTAGTAAAAAACAATTAAGTGTAAGACAATGAGAAATTTATTACGTTTGTTCCTTCTTTTCAGTACGATTACCGCTTCTGCACAGCCTTGTGTGTTGGATGTGTCGAATTATGCGGTGAATCCCTCTATGATAGAGTTTGTGAATGGTAAATGCGACGTGACCATCACGCTTACCATTCCTCCAAAGTCATTCAGCAGAGCAGCTGTTTATGAGCTGACTCCTTATTTCGTGTGGCAGGGGGCAAGCCAGAAGGGCGAGAATGTCGTAATTCAAGGCGAACGCAGCAATGCTTTTGGACGGATTGTGAGCCATAAGAACGGCATGTCGCTGCCGATGAAAGTCTCTTTGCCCTATACGCGCGGAATTGAGTTATGCAAGTGTTTTGTGGATGTAACGCCGATAGAGTCGGGTGAGCGGGGTGAGCCGATTACATTGGAACTGCCTGTGCGGGTGGACCGTAGCCCATTCCTGGTGTATGAGACCGCCAAAGACGCAAGTTTCTTTTATTTCCGTGGTTTCAACACGGGCAAGAAGGAGGCTGACGTGCTGGTGAGGCGTTCGGAAGAGGCGTCGTCTGTGGACGACCGAATCAGCCTGCTCAAACAGGCGATGAACCTGGTGCCCGATAATTTTATGATATATAATAACCTGGCACTGAATCATCTCGACCGCGGAGAAATCGACCTGGCACGATCCGCATTCAACCGCGCATACGAAGTGAGTGGAGGAATGAATGAGGTGGCAGCCAACCTGTGTCTGCTCACTTTCTCTCAACGCCAGCTTGAAGAGGCACATAACTATCTGGAAAAAAGCGAGGGTGCCACCTACTTTAATGAAGCAAAGGGCAATTTCCTCGTATCTGAAGGCCGTTACGGCGCAGCAACAGCACTTTTGTCCACTTCCACCTCGAATACGAGCATCCTTGCCCACATACTGAACCAAGAGTTTCTCGTGGCTGGAAGGTTGTTGGAGAAAAAAGATCGAAAAAACGCGATGACCTATTTCCTGCAGGCCATGCTCGGCGCACGGAGCGACAACAGACTGCTCTTGGAGACTGGGCTTCGCCAGCTTCGCAAGAGCGACGGACGTCTGTATCGTTCTGCAAAGACAAGCGAAGAGTTTGGTAAATATCCTGATGTGTTCAAAAAGATTGAGCAATGATGAGAGCTGGAATTTGTGCCGGCTTGCTGCTCATGCTGTTGACGGCTTGCGGTCCGAGTGGAAAACAATTCAAAATAGAGGGCCGGCTGAAAGGAATGCAGCCTGGCGAGATTTATATTTATAGCTTGTCGGGGAACGACCCTCGTCTCGACACATTGAAGGTGAAGAACGGGGCGTTTGTATATGAGGGAACTGCAGACTCCCCCACGCCTTACATTCTGGTGTTTCAGAATGGGCTGGAGCACGTGGTGTTTGTTGACGGCGGACAGACACTGGAATACAGTGCATCGGCTAACGACATGAAGAACTATGAGGTGAAGGGAAACGACGAGAACAAGCTGCTCAATGAATTCCGCTCCGAGACTTCCTCAATGACTCAAGTGAAGATGAATGCAGCGGCACGATCGTTTATTGAGAATCATCCGGCTTCTCCAGTTTCAGTTTATATGCTCGACCGCTATTTTGTCCAAAACCCGGATATCGCTTATCCCGAGCTGCTTCAGCTATGTCAGCTGCTGCGCAACCACCATGCCAACAACGTATATCTCATTAACTTAGAGACCCACCTCCGGCAGTTATTGTCAGCTGATGTGGGTAAAAAAATCCCATCGATTACGCTCACTACGAAGACAGGCAAGATCATCGACCTCTCAAAGGCGGGAAAACCTTATCTGCTTCTGGGATTCTGGTCCACATGGCTCACGGATGCCTGGGAAATCATGTCAACGCTGCGCCGTTATGCGAAAGACTACCAGTCGTCGTTACAGGTGGTGGCGGTGTCGTTAGACACCCAGATGTACAAATGGGAGGATTTCGTACGTGGAGATAGCCTCGATCTGGACAATGTTTGCGATGGCAACAGCTGGGACACACCTGCTGCACAGAAGTTAGGAGTGAGGGAATTACCGTATTATGTGCTAAGCGACGGTAAAGGACGTGTGCTTTACCATGGAAATAACATAGCTGATATGAAACGCGATGTGGAGCAAACGATTAAGAAAGATAGTATCTAATTAGCCATTATCTATTGTATAGGCAAAACAAACATTCTGTCTTCTCGCCTTCTTATATATTTTTTACCAACTTTTTCGATTTAGAGTAAGATGCTTGCAAAAGTCTATTCTGCTACGATGCAGGGATTAAATGCCATACCTGTGATGATTGAAGTGAACAGCTCCGACAGCACGGAGAGCCGCTTCGTCATCGTGGGACTTCCCGACAATGCGGTGAAGGAGAGTCAGGAGCGAGTGCTGACCGCCTTGAACGTGAACGGCTACAAGGTGCCGATGAAGAAGATGGTGGTGAACATGGCTCCTGCCGACATCCGCAAAGAGGGTTCCGGATTCGACCTACCCATGGCCATCGGACTGATGCTCTCGTTAGAGAAGCTGGAGATGGAGCATCCTGAGCAATATATGTTTATCGGGGAGCTGGGTCTCGACGGCACTATACTTCCCGTGAAAGGGGCATTGCCCATTTCCATCAAAGCGCGTGCACTTGGCTATAAAGGGCTTTTCGTTCCCGAGGAGAACGCCCGCGAGGCGGCAGTGGTTGACCGTCTGGAGGTGTATGGTGTGCATCATCTCACCGATGTGGTGAATATCCTGTCGGGACTGAAACCTGCAGAGCCTACCGTGGTGAATACCCGTGAGGAGTTTTACGAGGAGCAGTTCCATTTCGACTATGACTTCAGCGAAGTGAAAGGGCAGGAGAACGTGAAGAGGGCATTTGAGGTGGCTGCGGCTGGTGGACATAACATTATCCTTATCGGAAGTCCAGGGTGTGGAAAGTCGATGATGGCGAAGCGACTGCCTTCCATCCTTCCCCCGCTTTCGCTCAGCGAGAGTCTGGAGACCACTCAGATTCACAGCGTGGCGGGCAAGCTGAAGAAAGACTCGTCGCTTATCAGTGTTCGACCCTTCCGCGCACCCCACCACACGATTTCCGACGTGGCGCTTGTGGGGGGTGGCAATGTGTTCATGCCGGGAGAGATTTGCCTGGCGCACAACGGTGTGCTATTCCTTGATGAGCTGCCTGAGTTTTCACGGACTGTATTGGAGACGATGCGTCAACCACTGGAGGACAGGGTCATCTCCATTTCACGCTCGAAATACAACTACACGCTTCCGTGTTCCTTTATGCTCGTGGCATCGATGAATCCCTGCCCGTGCGGCTATCATCATCATCCCACCCATGCCTGCGTCTGTACGCCCGCACAGATAACACGCTATATGAACAAGATAAGCGGACCGCTGATGGACCGTATCGACATCCAGGTGGAGGTGGAGAATGTGCCGTTCGAGGATATTGCCAAAGCGCCGAAAGGGGAGCCGAGCGCAAGCATACGTGAGCGGGTCATCCGCGCACGTAAGATTCAGGAGGATCGGTTCAAGGGAATCAAGGGAATTCACTGCAACGCACAGATGACCACCTCGTTGCTTCAGAAATATGCGCATCTCGACGACTCATCTATGGAGCAGCTCCGCACGGCGATGACACGCCTGAATCTCTCTGCCCGTGCCTACGACCGCATACTCAAGGTAAGCCGCACGATTGCCGACTTGGAAGGGGTGTCCGATATCCGCCGCTACCATGTGGCGGAAGCTATCGGCTACCGCAACCTGGACCGTGACGGGTGGTTCGAATGAATCTGCTATTCATGCATTCTCGTCTTCCAGTAAAATGCTAAAATATCCAAATTATTTTATAAATTGTAAATCGTAAATAATACGTTTTCTCGATTTCTTTTTTTGTTTTTATATGAAATCAATATGTCATTTTATCTCTGAATTCCTGGCTGTGTGGGTGCTGCTGACTGCTGCGGTGGCTCTGTTTCTCCCCCAGACCTTCAGCTTCATTCCGACGAGTGTTATCAATTATCTGCTGGGTGTGGTGATGTTCGGTATGGGACTTACACTGAATCTGTCAGATTTTCGTGTGGTGTTCAGCCGTCCAAAGGATGTGATTATCGGCTGCTTTGCCCAGTTCACGGTGATGCCGTTGCTTGCATGGGGATTGTCGCGTGTCTTTGCTTTGGATGAAGCCTTGGCGTTGGGCGTGGTGTTGGTGGGCTGCTGCCCGGGCGGTACGGCATCGAATGTGATGACTTATCTGGCTAAGGGCGACCTGGCACTTTCTGTTGGAATGACTGGCGTGTCCACGTTACTTGCTCCGCTGCTCACCCCATTACTTACGTTTCTGCTTGCCGGTGAACGTGTTGATGTGAATGTGGCAAGTATGTTTCTGAGCATACTGTGGGTGGTGATTCTCCCGATTGTGCTAGGATTTGTCATCAAGCGGCTGTTCCCGAAATTCACGATGTCAGCTGTGGAATATCTGCCAGCGTTCTCCTCACTCGCCATCATCGCCATCGTGGGTATTGTGATTTCTGCCAGTTCGGAAAAACTGCTGGCTGGTGGTCTGCTCATAGTGCTCGTGGTAGTGCTCCACAACCTGCTCGGACTGGGTGTGGGCTATGGAATCGGCTCTCTGCTCCGTATGTCGTCTCCCAAACGAAAAGCTATCTCAATTGAAGTGGGCATGCAGAATTCAGGACTGGCAAGCAGCCTTGCCAACATGCATTTCGCCGCCTATCCGATGGCGATTATCCCTGGCGCGCTTTTCAGCGTTTGGCATAATGTCTCTGGCGCAGTAGTTGCAAGGCTGTTTGCAAGGCATAGTCCAAATGACAGAACAAATAGTAAATCGTAAATATTTAAATCGTAAATATTTAAATCGTAAATAAATTGATGTCTATGATTGACCAGATTATCGACTATAACAAGACATTTGTGGCTCAGAAGAGTTACGAGAAGTATCTCACATCCAAGTATCCAGATAAAAAGCTGGCGGTGCTCTCATGTATGGACACCCGCCTGACAGAACTGCTCCCCGCGGCGCTCGGACTGAAAAACGGTGATGCGAAAATCATCAAGAACGCAGGTGGACTGGTGATTTCTCCTTTTGATTCTGCCATGCGCAGTCTTATTGTGGCAGTCTATGAGCTGGGCGTGAAAGAAATCATGGTGGTAGCTCACTCACATTGCGGTGCCTGCCACATGAGCTACGACCATTTTCATCATGAGATGAGTGCACGAGGCATTACTGACGAGACGCTTGACACTATCCGCCGCTGCGGCATCGACCTCAATGCATGGTTGGAAGGATTCAAGGACACCCCGACTTCGGTCCGCAACACCGTCACAACCATTAAGACTCATCCGCTCATGCCTAACGATATCATCGTCCGCGGTTTCATCATCGATTCCGAGACTGGCGCATTGGAGGAAATCGCATAGCTGTCAGACAACAATTACTATTAACTTTTCACTTAAATATGGACCATCTGCCCCAAGACCCGTTTATGTTGGTTTCGAGCATCAACATGCTGCTGCGTGACGGCGAATTCGACACGTTGGAGTCGCTATGTTGCAACTTTGACAAAGAGCCGGAAGTAATAAAGAGCTACCTCCACTCCTATGGCTTTGTCTATAGCGAGCACCAGCGGCAGTTCCGCCCCACTGGCTATGACCAGTAATCAAAACAACATAACAGAACAATTTATCCTTGATTTGTAAAATAAGTGAGGGTGTGTCAAAATAGGCACATCCTCTTATTCTTTTCTCGTAATGGTGGCCTAAGATTCATTTTATCTCTATGCCACCATTTTTAT
>JAEEOB010000234.1 GCA_016284045.1 Bacteroidaceae bacterium | reverse complement strand
CCAAGAGAGATGGCCTTTTGCGGACTCATTGTCTCTTCCATCGTGTAGTCTTCATACGACTGATCGACGATAACCCATTTGTGCTTCACGGAGAGCCGGCTGATGAAGTCGTTGTTCACCACCTCACCAGTGGGGTTGTTGGGATTGCAGATCCAGCAGACTGCTCCGTCGGGCTGTTCTTCGTAGCCGAAGATTCGGCAGGCATCCTCATATTCGCTGAATGTCGGAGGAAACACCTTGAATGTATGCTCGTCCCTGAACGTCTGGGCAATGAGATAGATAGCGTCAGTGGCACCGCTTGTCACCATCACCTCCTGTTCTTTTACATTATATTCCTTGGCAAGCAGTTGCTCCAAATCAGTGGCTGCAGGTGGGGGGTAATGGCTGATAAGTCCGAGATGACGCCGCAGATGCTCTTCCAGTTCTTCCAACCCATTAGTGGGAATGATGTTCGAGCTGAAATTCATCTTGAGGTTCCACAAGCCGCATAAGTCGTCACCATGCCCTTCAATCATTGTCTGTCAGTATTTTATAGATTTGACTTATATCGACATACTTGCGTACATGGGCTGCCAGCAAGTCGTATTGCTGTTCTTTGTATTGGCGGATGTCGAATGGCTTACATTCAGATTTGATTCTCGTCTCAAATGGTTTGAGAATTTGGTTGATAAATGCTTGGTTGTCAAGGATACCGTGGAGATAAGTTCCTGTCAGGCGTGCCTTGTCGGTCCATCCTTCCAGATTTCCTTTCTCATCGACTGCTAACGGGGTGAGTACATGGCTGAAAGCATCATCGGTGAGAATAGTCTCGCCGTTGTGGATCTCATACCCTTCAAGCAACTTACCGTCAGGTTCGTCAACAAGGCGGAAACGGGTCTGACGTGTGGTTTTTTCGCCGGTGATGGTGGTAGTGAGAGGCAGTAGTCCCAGTCCGGGAATCCGATCGATTTCACCTTCTATATGGTTGGGGTCGCACACCTCTCTTCCCATCATCTGATAGCCTCCGCAGATGCCAAGTATCGTCGCGCCGTCGCGGTAAGCCTTCACCACCGCCTGTGCCACTCCGTTGCGACGGAGCTCATAGAGATCGCTGACGGTTGATTTAGTGCCTGGGAGGATGATGATGTCTGCCGAGCGGATGTCATCGGTGTTGTTGGTGTAGAACAGGTGTACACGCGGGTCACGTTCCAGCATGTTGAAGTCTGTGAAGTTGGAGATGTGGCGCAGCAGTACGACGGCGATGTTGACCATTCCCTGCCGGGCGTGCATGGCTTTCCCTGCCAAATCTACGCTGTCCTCCTCCTCTATGTGGATATCCTTGAAGTAGGGAATAACACCGAGTACTGGCACTCCACACAGGTTTTCCAGCATTTTCCTACCCTCGTCGAACAGCCGCATGTCGCCTCTGAATTTGTTGATGATAATGCCTTTGATGCGCCGTCGGTCGTCGGGGGCTTGCAGCATGATGCTGCCATAGACGGATGCGAACACCCCGCCACGGTCGATGTCACCCACGAGCAGCACGTCGGCATTGGCATGTCGTGCCATCGGCATATTCACCAGATCAGTGTCGCGAAGGTTAATCTCGCTGATACTTCCAGCACCTTCCATCACGATGGGGTTGAAGCGGGAGGCGAGGCGGTCGTAAGCGGTGCATACCGCTTTACGCAGCTCTTCGCGCCCTTCATTGCGGAAGTAGTCGTAAGCATCGCGGTTGCCAATTGGCCGGCCGTTGAGCACCACCTGCGATGTGTGGTCGCTCTGAGGTTTGAGCAGCAACGGGTTCATGTCGGTGTGACAGGGGGTGCCGGCAGCCTCAGCCTGAACAGCCTGGGCACGTCCGATTTCCAGACCCTCCGGGGTGACATAGGAGTTGAGTGCCATGTTCTGAGCTTTGAATGGGGCGGGATGATAGCCGTCCTGCCTGAATATCCGGCACAATGCGGTGGCGACGATACTTTTGCCTACGTCGCTCCCGGTGCCGGCAAGCATCAGCGGATGTAAATATTTCATAATTTATTTTTATGACAATCGGAATCAATCCGGGTATTCGGAATAATCAGAGTGTTCGGAATAATCTGATTATTCCGAATATTCCGAATAATTAGAGTATCAACTACAAACTAATAGTCCCAACTTCGTGGGTTCCTTCTGCGAGGATGAAAAGATAGTCGGAGAGGCGGTTGAAAAACCGTAGGACATCTGGATTAACTGGATGATGACTGTTAAGGGTCCAAAGTCGCCGTTCTGTTGTCCGTGTGGTTGTGCGGGCAAGATGAATCCATGCATTGAGTTCATTACTGCCGGGAAGGATGAAGCACGGCTTCACGTGTGCGACCTCGATTTCCTCTTCCATCCGTTCGGTTAGCTCTTTCACATAAAGTTTGCGGGGGTTCTCTGTGTTGTCGGGGGTTGCGACGTGGCTCATTACGGTCATCAATTCGCGCTGGATATCCTTCAGAAGGGTGGTTTCGCTTGTTTTGCCGGTCCATTTCGCCAGAACCATGCCTAATAAGGAAGTCAGATGGTCAATCTGGCCGTTCGTCTCAATGCGGATATCGTTTTTATCCACGCGGACACCGCCACGGAGCGAGGTCTTCCCATCATCTCCGGTCTTTGTCGTTACGTTCTTCATTTTATCTTAATGGAAGTGAATTCTTTGAATAGGAGTTGAAAATTATAAGTTCTAAAGTTACGGTTTTAGATTATATGCTGATTTGATGTCATTTAAAAGGAAATCATACGCATGGCTTTTTCCGCGTCAGCGGTTTTTCCCTGAATCGTCAGGTTTTTTTCTTCTTTTTTTAATGTCAGCATACATTAATTGTCCTTTTAACCTTTTCTGCTTCCTATGGCAAAAATCAAACCAACAAACCTTAAACGATTAAAAAAGAAGTTTTTTTTATTTGTATTATTAAATCTGAAACTTCAGTAAAGTTGAGCTTGTAGAGACGTGCCATGGTGCGTCAAATAAAAATAACCGTACTAAACCCTATCACCAAATCTAACCAACTATAAACTAAAAACTAAACAAGCTCTCCCAGTACCAGTGGGTATAGCTGGCGAGGACATTGCCCTGCCGTAAAATCGGACAATCCACAATTTCGCCACGTGCGTCATAAACAGTGGCGATTGTAGGTGGTTTTTTACCCACGAACTGTGAGTAATGAAACTCGTGTCCGCGGAAGGTCTTGCCATTGAGAATCCAGCGGCGGTAGCCGAGTGAGAGATGCCTGTCCTGTTTGCGTGCGGAGACGGAGTAGGGCAGTATGCCGCACATTGGATATTCACCATCGTCGGTGATAATGTGCTCACACAGATACATCATCCCGCCACATTCTGCTATTACGTGTCCTCCTTTAGCGGCATATTCGCTGATGCAGTCTTTCGTTTTTGTTGCTTTGGCGAGCACTTCAGCATGTTTCTCGGGGTAGCCTCCAGGCAGGTACAGCAGATCGGTGTCGGCAGGGAAGGTCTCGTTGAGTTCGGGATTGAAGAAGCGGATGTCGGCCCTGTTCATGGCGTCGAGCGTGTTCTGATAGATGAAAGAGAAGGATTCGTCTGACCGTGCGATGGCGATGTGCCGGAAGGGTGGTTCCGCCGGCTTGTTTACCAACAGGTTTTCTGCCATATTCTCCGTGTCCTTTCCCTTTTCCGGCTGTTGTTCCATGGTCAACTGAAGCAGCGTCTGCCAGTCTATATGCTGCCCGATAAAGTCCGCAAGACTGTCAAACGCAGAGCTGTCGGCTGTTCCGTTGCTGAAGTCCAGTCCGAGATAACGTTCCTTTGTCTCGGCTATTGTGGCTTTGGGCAGACAGCCCAGGCAGGTCACGCCGACATCGTCGCACACCTCGCGGAGCATCCGCTGATGGCGTTCGCTGCCCACCTTATTGAAAATAACACCTGCGAACCGGATATCGTCTCTAAACGAGAGAAATCCTTTCAGTAGGGCTGCCATCGAGTAGGCTGCCGACCGTGCGTCCACCACAAGCACCACGGGCAATCCGAGCAGTTTGGCGATTTCATAGACGGAACCTCGTTCGTGGTCATAGCCGTCGAACAATCCCATCATGCCTTCTACCACACAGATATCCGCATTTGCCGCATAGCGATCAGCCTGCTCCACTACATGCTGTTCTGATGCCATGAACAGGTCGAGGTTGATGCTCGGAACTCCGCATGCCGCCTCATGGAACTTAGTGTCGATATAATCAGGACCGCACTTCATCGGCTGCACACGGTAACCCTCACGATGCAGCAAAGCCATCAGCCCCCGTGCCACGGTGGTCTTTCCGCTCCCGCTCATCGGAGCCGCTATGATCAGTCCGTTGTTCATCATCGTTTTCTTGTTTCAGAAGTGTTTTGGAGGTCGTCAACCGTGTGTCGGCATTCAGAAATCCTTTGCAAAATTACATTATTCTCGATGAACTGCAAAAAAACTCCGCATGAATTTGTGTGTTTTCTGAAAAAACAAATAGTCCGTAGTTTTAAAAATCATTGTTTATATTTTTATACCATGATATCCCCAGTTTTTATCTATACATTTTAACTCATTATAAAAACCTGAAAGACAATACAAAACGTTGTTTTTGAGAGTGCACGCACATATACAATCATAATGGAAATGTTGCGGAAATGCCATAAAAATTGTAAATTTGCGAAAAGAATGACTGTGTCATGAGATTTCTGTGCTACATATCTTTTGCCGTGGTGCTGATAGTGTCCTGCTATTCGGGAACAGAGCAAACGGATAGCGACAACGATTCAACATCGGTCGTGGTGCGTCTCATTGATGACGCACGCTCTGTGCTTGATGCTGATGATGCCGACAGCGCCTTCTCACTGCTGCTGAAAGCCGAACCTTATTTGTCAGGATGCGGCAGCAACGAGGTGAGATACGACTATCACGACATGATGGCACGGCTTTACGAGCGTAAAAACCTGTTTTCCATGCAGGAGCGGGTGCTGCAGAAGAAACTGGCTGATGCCGCCGGCACCGACGGTCTGCCAAAGCAGGCAACCACCTATTATGAGCTGGGGGTGTCGCGTTTTGCACAGGCTGACATTCCCGGTGCTGTTGCCTCACTCAACGACGCGCTCAGCCATTCGCCCATAGATTCTGTGAGTTTTATGGCTCAGTGTTATGTGATGCTCGGACAGGTGTATCTGCAGACCGACAACACAGATTCCCTGCAGTGGGCACTGAACCAAGCACTGACAGCCGACTCGACCATCTCTGCGCAGCCAGTTTATCGTTTGGCGGAGGTCTATTCGCTATACGGCCAGGGTGAAAAGCAGGCGGCTGCCGACAAAATCAACGGTTATCTTCCGTCAAGTCCGCTTTATGCGAGAATTGAGCTGCTCAACTTACTTGCCACCATCCATGAGGAGCAGGGAAACCTTAATAGGTCGCTTTCCGATCTCCGTCAGATTATCGCTTGCAACGACTCTGCCGCCCAAATCGAGGCATCGGAGAACACGGCAAAGATTCACCGTCTGCGGCATGAGGAGCAGATGAAGAGCGCACAGCTTGAACAGGACCGTCTGCGTGCTGAGTCGCGTGCGCGCACGATGACACTGATCGGTCTGTTGGCAGTTGCCCTTGCTGCCGGAGTGTTGCTGTCGGTGTGGCTCGCCCGTCGTGCTGTCCGTGCAAGGCAGTCCGAGCTGGAGGCGCTGAGCCTGGCTGAGGATGCCCAGGCGAGAGAGGCTGAGGTTCGGTCGATGAATCAGGAGCTGCAGCAACGCTACTATTCACATCTCTATGCCATCCTCCTGCCTATCCTGAATGCCAAGCGCACTAAGACCGGCTTTATTGACCTCAACGAGAAGTCGTGGAGGCTGATAGAGGAGAACACGGACATGGTGCTGCCCAACTTCACATCCATGCTGCGCAAGAACCACCCGTCGCTTGCCGACGACGATGTGCGCTTCTGCTGCTTGGTGGTGATGCAGGTGCCTAATCCTGTGATTGCCAGTGTCTATGGCATCGCACCGTCATCGGTGTCGGTGCGCAAGCAGCGGATGAAGAAAAAACTGGATGAGGCTATCGCAAACGAGACGCTTGAACATTATCTGTCGAAATACAGTCTATGAAGAAGATTCTGACGATACTGCTGATGCTTTTTCCGCTCATGCTCTCTGCGCAGGATGTGTGGGTGGAGGGTACGGAATGGGTGGTCACTTATTCCGAAGGTGAAACCAGCACTCAGGTGCTTTCCGACCATGCCACATTTGACGGCACGGAATATCTGGTATTGAAGGATAGGGAGAGTGGAGAACCTATAGGTTATGTCCGCTCAGAACGGGGCGACACGGTCGTTTATGCGCGCGGCATCATCGATGGAGAGGTCACCAGGGAGTTTCTGCTTTATGACTTCGACACTTTTGAGCCGGGCACCAGCTTCCGTTATAGTGTTTATGAGGATGACTTAGATGAGATTATGCTTTGCTCGTCAGAAATCAATTCTGACAATCTCACTTACTACCATGATGTGATAGCGGAAGGCGACATGCTTCCCTGCTGCTGCGACGTGATTTTCAAGGTGGGATGCATCGGAGGGCCGATGGACTTATTTTATGGTGGTTTTATCATTGAATTTCAAGAAGGAGAAGATGTAACAAGTGATAATCCCAAGCCCAAGACACGCAATGTCAGCCATCTGGTGTTCCGTCCCAAGGGCTGTAAGGGTATCATGATTGTTCCCACAGACATTGTTCCCACGCTCACCAGCCGTCCTGCCATTTCTGGTGCCTACAACCTTCAGGGACTCCCGGTCCGTCCTCCTTGTTCCGGAATTGTCATAGTAGGCGGAAAGAAAATCCTTTTTAAATAGGTTAAAGATTTTCTTCATGTGTGCCTTTTACCACCTTTCATCTATATAATTGCCTTTTACCTAAATAACATAAACACAGTTGTTTATAGTACTTAAGCTATCATTCGGGAATATACAATGATATCTGAGGTGTTGCAAAACCGACAGGAATAAAGTAATTTTGCAGACGGAAATCCTAATTAATTCAAATTTTGGAAGTTAAAAACTAATTCGTAAAAATTCGTTGTAGAAATATTTAATCAACTCATGTTAAAATATTATTCGTTTAAATTCGTATGAATTCGTTGTAGAATAGATTCGATCAATTCATGAGAAATTACTGTAAAATAACTAAATACGTATCTTGTGTTATGAAA
>JAEEOB010000233.1 GCA_016284045.1 Bacteroidaceae bacterium | reverse complement strand
CAGCAGTGTAGTCACCCGCTGCGTTCTGGGCAAAAGTTGCTGCCGTTCCGCAAAGGAGCATGAGAGCCAGCATCTTCATGCGGCTGGACTTGAAGACGTTCTTTGCGAACATTTTGATTTTCTTCATTTCGTTTCCTGAAGTTTGATTGTTTTACTGATAAACTTTTCACCATTTTACACACGATATTATTCTCTTCTGGCCAGTCGAGAGTTGTTGTTATCCTGTTTCTAAATTATTCTATAACCGAAGAAAGCCGGGAACAATACATAAGCTCCAATCATGAAAAGACACGCTCCTATGAGCATCATGATGGACTTAGTAATATCACCTTCACCTGTCTGCATCTTGATATAGATTTGCAACGCTCCAATAATGGCAACCAGTCCTGCTATGGCATAAGAAAGATAGACCACGTAGAGCATCATGGTGACAGTATAGTCGTGGGCGTTTGACAGAGCATCAGCTCCCCAGCTATAATCAACACCGCCACATTTGGCTGAAGCCGACATTGGCAAGGAAAGCATGATGCCTGTCAACACGACACCAAGCAACAGATTGTTTTTACAGATGGTCACGGACATTCTCCTTTTTGATATTTCTTGAATTGTTATGTCTCTCGTTGATGATAGCATAGAAATCATCAGCGTACATTGAGTACTGTGCTTCTGGCTCTATGTCTTCCATGCCATATTCGTTTTCCTCGTTGAGTTCTTCACTCGTTATCTTCTCCTTTTCCTCTGGAGCAGGGTCTGGATCAACGGGAGGCTCATCCTCTTCTGGCGAATGGACTGTGGTACCTGTAGGACTAACAACTCGAAGACCGTCTTCGGTAACGGTATCTGTATAAGTCATCCTACCACCATCGAGGTCGGGGGCTTCATTGATGACCTTTGGGGATTCAACTCCGTCATCTGTCATTCCTCCGACATCAATGTCTTCTTCTTCGTTCTTCTGACCATCTGCAGGTTTGGCAGTGAGGTCAAGGGTAATCATTACAGCAAAATAAATGATGTACCCGAAGGTGAGTACGAAAGCGAATATTGCGAATGGTGTCATTATTTATATTGTTTAATTATACTCAAATTTCATACTGACAGACCAAAGCACATTTGCCTTGCATGTCAAATTCCGACTGCAAAGTAACAGTGTTTTTGATGAATGGAGAAATAATTAGGCTTTCTGAAGCCCGATATTAAATTTGTTTATCTTTATAGTATGATATTTCCGAAATAATCATACTATTAAACTTATTAAGGCACAAAAAAAGGGAAGATTCTCGTCGTTGAGAAACTTCCCCCCAAAGTAAGGAATAGTCTAATGAATCGTATGAAAAGCACTTACTTTGTTCCTGTACCTGCAAGAAAATCGTTTAGGTCATTATATCCCTTGTATCGACATGACTCGTCAAAAGCCATATCTGGATATGCCTTCATAATAGTCTTAGTTGCTGTTCTACCGGCATCATCGTTATCAAGGTAACAATGAATTGAATCATATTCTTTGAGGTAGGGAAGCAGTAACTTCACCTCACCAACACCATTCAGAACGTAATAATCACAAGGCTGCCCTATACAGATACCTGTTCCTGGCATCCATGTTTCGATTGTTGCATAGGTCAGCATATCGAAGAATCCCTCAAAGATACAACAATGTCTCTGAGGTGTTCCCATAGGATAGACTGCTGAAATACTCTTTTTCCCGATGCATCGCTTATTGAGTTTATTACGTGCCTCCATGCCGTTGGATACATTCATAAACGCTATGGCATAGTAACGCTTTCCTCGAAGAGAATAATGAACTTCCTTGCAGAACCTTTGTGCTATGCTATAGTCAATGCGACGCTGGATGACATAATCACGAAGGAATGGATGGGAAAGAGGTACTACCATTTCCACAACCGTTTCCTGGTTCAGCTGCTCCTCTCGCTCTGCTCGTTTCCCTTCAAGCCAGCGTTTCTTCTCTTCTTCCTCTTCAAGTCTGGCATTATAGTCTTCACTGAAATCCAGCTTCAAATCCTTTATCTGCTGCTCTATGTATGACAACACCTGATGTTCTGACCAGGAGGGATTAAGCTGCTCAACAAGGTTGATGATATTACCACCATTTTTGTTGGCACTGCCAAAATCACACCAGAGGTTCTTGGCTGTATTAACACAGAAAGAGGGTGTCCTTTCAGAACGAAGTGGAGAACAATAGAAGTAATTGCGTCCTTTCCGGGTTCCCTCACCATAATTATTGGATCGCATCCATTGAAGGATGCTGACCGACTTGATTTCGTCTATTGTCATATTCATTTATGATTTTGTGCGCATGTGCGCGCGCGTATGTGATATATATACTCTTTAAACCTAAACCTTAAACCTGATTTTCCAAAGTCTGGCTTGGCGAGTCAAAACATTCTGATTTGTAAGTATATACATTGTTATCCTTTACGATAATGCCCTTGCTTGAAAGAAGTTTAAGCAGATTCTTGATTCCATTCATCCCACGCTTGTAGCCAGCAGTTTCGTATGCCTGGGAAACAAGTTCCACCAACTCGCTGTACTTTGATGGCGCGTGTTCCTCAAAGAGCTTACACAAAATTTCTTTGTGAACATCGTTATCAAGGCTAACAAGCGACTTTTCTCTTGGCTTGACAACCGTTACAGACATACTTGAATCGAGTACGGGCAGTCTGTTGTCATCAATATGAAAAGCAAACGTCGTAAACTCCTTGTCTCTCATGTGCATTGGTTTCACCTCACTGATACTATTGTTCTGGATATTCTTGCTAATAATCAGAACTGTCTCTGCCTTGTTTTCCAGTTCTGTACCAATGTGGCCACGTGGATTGTTATCATTCTTGTTCAGATGAAGAACGGTATGGATATGAAGGTCATATACACTTGTCCATGCCATAAGAACCGTCATTACATCCGTGGCTTCTTTACCATTGTTGATGTCATACATTAGGTCTCTTAAACCATCAATGATAACAAGGCCGACACCCTCATACTTACGCAAAGCATAATCAATGACTGCAATACGCAATTTGGGAGTATATTCTCGCAAGCCCCAGAACATTAGGCGCGGATCATCTTTTTGAAGAGACAAGCCTGATAGTTTGTATATTCGTTCCAGGACAGTATGACAGTGATACTTGCTCTGTTCCGTATCGAAATATAGGATTTTGCGTTTCCCTTCAGGAAGGCAAGCACGATAATTGAGTACCGTAGTGTTCGTGACAGCAGCTGCCACCATCGCTGAAATATTGAATGTTTTCTTGCTCTTAGCCTTACCTGTAGATGCGCTGAAATTTCCGAAGGTGGCTATGGTACAGTCGCCTACAAACAAAATCTTAGGCGGAACGGTTATCTCGTCACATGCCTTGATTGCACCCTTAGAAAGATAGGATTCCAGTTCTTCATCGCTGAAGCTATCCTTGTTAAGCATAGATACCTCCAGCGATTGTTGCTCCAACGGTTCTTGTTGGGTGTCCTGTCCTTTCTTTTTAGCTCTTTTTTCCATTTTGATCCTTTTTCTTTGATTTACTCTTGATGCCCTTGACAGAGATAACACACCTGTCAAGAAGTTCTACCAGACGGGAGTCGGGAAGATTTTCACCATCAATACTGTTCTTTTTAGAAGTCTTTTTTTTCATTGTCGCATGAGCCGTTAGGTACTTGACTTGGAACTTTTACGATTTTTACCTGAACCACTTTTCGCGTTTTTCTTTATCCACTTGATAAGCTCCTTCTTTTCAAAGAAAATCATTTTACCACGTGGTTTGAAATGTGGAATCTCTCCATTACAGGTGAGTTTATATAGCATACTTTGGGAAATATCAAGATAATTGCACACATCCTTCATGTTCAATATTTCCTTGGTGGAGTATAGAATTTCTTCTATACACTTGAACCGCTTGTCGATTGTGTCAGGATCAACGGACTTCAATTCTTTAATTTGCATCTTCATTAGTTCGAGACCTTTCTCTAATCGGTCAACACGCTTCTCCAATAGTTCGATTTCTTTTTTTGCCATAGATGTAAGCATTTAGTGTTATTGTGAGGGAAAGCCCTCGTTCTTGTTACATTTCAACTGCAAAGGTAGATAGGGAAGATGACATGCATACCGATGACTGCTATATACGAGCAAATGTTTCGTGGTTATTTCGCTCAGATATTTTCTTTTGATTGGATTTATTGGTGTTTTCGTGATTTTATTTCACGTCGAAATGAGGAAATCACTTGATAATTAACGATTCCTGGACTAGCAATTCATATTTATGAGTATTGTGAAGATAGGCTGCACAGAGCGGTTTTACCTTTGCGGCGGTTCTTGATTATTAATACAAATTGAAGTATGGAATCAGTTAAAGATAAAACATTGTGATGAGATATATTTCATCTAATATATATTCAATTTTTAGTAACATTTTTTATTTACACAAAAAGAAAATGATACGGTTAAAGAACAACTCCGTGCTCTCTCTTTTTGTGTCCATGCTGTGTAAGCTGTACCAAGAAAACTGAGAAAGAGTTGCCGGGTGATGAACTCTGGCAACTGTGTCGTACCGCCTTCGAGCAGTACAAGTCTGAAATCATCAATGGCGAGAAAAAGTATTCTCGCTATGTAAATGATTGGTTCTACTACCATCTTCCTGTCTCTGGTCTGAGTGAGGCAGACATGAAAACTCACTTTATGCATGTCTGCGAACTCAGGGAGCTACTTGAAGAACGTCGTGACCTTGTGGATGCTTTCTTCTCAAAGCACAAGTTCAAGAAGAAGGACTTTCTGCAGATGGTGAATCTGTTCAATTCTGGTAAGTGTATTCAGCCAAAGCCAGAATTTCTTGCACACTTTTCAAACGAGCAGATAGCACGTATTACAGAATTTGCTACGGCTACAAGTTTGTTCAGGGTAGAAGTGACAGTAGAAGATGTCAGGAATCTATTTGAGTGCAAGCTTCAAAGACCACTACAGGCGAACAGCAACCGAAATGTTGCCTTGTTCTTCGGTGCTCTCCGCGAACATGGACTTTTACCATTTCAATGGCAGATGATCCTGGAGAAGAACAAGCTCCTGTCTTCCTCGACTAACAATGAGCCGCTTCGAGCAAGCCAACTCCGTTGCAGTCTGTCACAGGCAAAAAATTCGAAGCTTGGCAAGAAAAAGCAATCCAACCAAAAGGATGAAGAAATCGGTTTCGAGTCCACATGCAAAAATTTCGTCATAAGACTGAAAGAAAGTATGTAAAATGCAAGCAGTATAACAAACTGCAAATAAGAGAACGATATAACAACTATATAAGAAATCGTATATAGTCGCTATCCGTCCGCTTATGATTTACAGGGGCTACCTTTGCAGCAGAATTCATTCAAGCACGGAGGCAGCCCCTCCTTATCTATGCAATTAAATCATAAGAGATATGGACGACAAATCAGTACTCCAATTTGCAGATCAAACTGTCACTTTTGAACAGTTCGTTGATATGCTGGCAACAAAAGTTGCATTAAGAATACATCAGGTCGAAAAAGGTCAACTGGAAATAAGTCAAGCTCAGGCTTACAAGCTATTTGGTAGAGGTGATGTTGAAAGATGGGTGAGAAGTGGTAACTTAGAGCCAGTCAGAATATCACCAGGCAAGAAGCGATACAGACTTATCGACTTACAGAAGTTAGCAAGCATTCAGCAAAACTATCTTCTGGGGAAATAATCAAAAACGAAGAAACTCAGATATGGCACAAGGCTATATCTGAGTTTCTTTTTCGGTAAAAAAGAAAATACTATGGCACCAAACGCTGATACATCTGAGTGAGGTTCTTGTCAACATTGGTTATCTTGAACTGAACTCTAGTATTACTTACTTTTTTAGGAAGAAGAGTCACGAGCTTATCCATTATCTGGTCAACGTTTGAGAAACCTGTATCTTCGAGAGCACAGAGCTTTTTGCCCATTACATAAGCTTCAGCCCTAACATTATTATATTTGGAAATCCTCTCGAATGTCTTGCTTTTCTCCCGGGCCTTTTCTCTTGATTCCTTGTCTGTGAAGAAAATGAAATCTATAACTTTCTCATTAAGAGTCCATGCTGGTGAATAGTCAATTTTCACATATACTCTTGCCATCCTGTTCATGGAATGGTTCAAGCCAAAATCAACCTCAGCCAAGGACGCACCGCATTCATTTTGAGCTATGGTTGCCCAACTATGCCGGAATGCATATAACGATTCCTTATAATTTGGATCCACTTTTTCCCATATCTGCTTAATGCCAATATTAACGTTAGCACAGAAAGAGT
>JAEEOB010000232.1 GCA_016284045.1 Bacteroidaceae bacterium | reverse complement strand
TGAAATTGGACACCGACGTGGCCGAACTTGAAGCCATTCTCACCGAGGACGATTTCAAGAAAGACTACAAGATTCTGAATCAGGAAATCCGCAAGATGGGCTACAACATCCCGCCGCTGGTGAATGCTTATATGAATCTTTCGCCCACCATGAAGCTTTTCGGAACAGCCATCAACTATGGTTTTGGCGATGTCGAGGAGACGGGTATTCTCATTGCCGTCGACGAGATTCTGGCCGAGAAGCGTGTGCGCCATATCGATACGTATATCAAGGAACATCCCGATGCGTTGAACATCACGTCGGGTGTTAACAGGATTATCTACAAGGAGAATTCCTGACCAGCAATTATCATTCCTTTTTTCCCGGAAGTGTCCTGCCGCTAAATTATCGGCAGCGATATTCCATTGATTTTCTGATAGATGTCGAGCGCATAGACATCCGTCATCCCCGAGATATAGTCGATGATGGCCATGATGCGCGTTTCCAGGTTGGGCGAGTCGATGTCGTACTGGCTGCTGACGCGCTGGATGAGCTGCTGCGAATAGAATCGGTCGGGGTGTACGGCGGCTTCAATGAAGGTTTCCATCAGTGTGGCCATAATCTTGTAACCGGATAGTTCCACGTCGAGCACGGGTTTGCTTTTGTAGATACGCTTGCCCGACATGCGCGTACATTCTTTATAAGCTTGGCATTGTTTTTCCGCTATGTGGTCGATGAGGCTTCCCTTGAAAGTTCCTTCCAGAATTTCCTTTTCGTGTTCCATAAAAGTATCCACACAGCAGTTTTCCAGTTTGCCAATCACACATGCCCGCAGATAGGTCACCTTCTCGTTATTGTCGGTGATAACCTCGTCGGCGATGCGCTTGATGATTCTATTTTGGTCGGTTTCATCGAAGAATTTCAGCATCAGGTCCTGTGTCTCGGCATAGGAAAGAATCTTAAGTTTATGGGCATCCTCAATGTCCATGATCTCGTAGCAGATGTCGTCGGCAGCCTCAACAAGATATACCAGCGGGTGGCGGGTGTGGACGGGCATCCCTAATTCGCGGGTTATCTTTTCGTAGATATGCTTCTCTTCCTGGAAGAATCCGAACTTGCCCTTTTTGCCTGCTAATGTCGATGGAATGGGGTATTTTAGAATGCTGGCCAGTGTGGTATAGGTCATCACGAACCCGCCTTCCCGGCGTCCTTTGAAACGGTGGGTAAGCAGTCGGAAGGCATTGGCATTTCCTTCGAAGTGGGTGATGTCGGCCCATACTTCCGGTGAGAGCATCTCCTTCAGGTAAGCCCCTTTCCCTTCGGTGAAATAGGTCTGTATGGCTTTTTCTCCACTGTGCCCGAAGGGTGGGTTACCCATATCGTGAGCCAGACAGGCCGTGCTGACGATGGTTCCAATCTGCGGAAACAGCGTGTCTATCAGTTCAGGACTGTCTTGAAGAACGCGGTGTGCCACGTCATTGCCAAGCGACATACCCACCGATGCCACCTCCAGTGAATGTGTCAGTCGGTTGTGCACAAAGACGCTTCCCGGCAGCGGGAACACCTGTGTTTTGTTCTGCATGCGGCGGAATGGCGCAGAGAAGATAAGTCGGTCGTAGTCACGTTTGAACTCCGTCCGGTCATCATGCCGTTCGGCATGGCGGTTTTCCTGTCCTAACCGTTTGTTCGATATCAGCTGTTTCCAATTCATATCGTTTGCAAAGGTAGTGCAAAATTTCGATTGAGCGAAAAGAAATTAAATGAATTTACTTTCTTGAGCGTGAGAAATTTATCTAAATCGAAGACAAAACAAAGAAATCCTTTCTTTTTTTGTTGAGATGCAGCCTACCGTCATGGTCCAATGGGACATAAAGGTAGTGCAAATAAGTAGAAATACTAAATTATTTTGCGATTTTGTTTTTTATAATAAATAAAAATGCTATTTTTGCACAAAATTTCTTTTATAAAAGATAAGTCTACTGAATATGGGTACGATATTAAGGCAGAGTTACCTGGATAAAATTGAACGATATTTGGGTAAGGACACCATTATTATTTTAACAGGACAGCGACGTGTAGGCAAGAGTTACCTCCTTCGTATGTTCAGAGATAAAGTGTGTAACGATGAGCACGCTAATGTCATATTCATCGATAAGGAGAAACATGAATTCGATGATATCAATAATTATAGGGATTTGAATACCTATATCGACGAAAATCGTAATCATAGCAAAACAAACTACATTCTTGTTGACGAGATTCAGGATATTGAAGATTTCGAAAAGAGTGTGCGCAGCTATTACGAAGAGCCAGATGTTGAAATAATTGTAACGGGTTCTAATTCGAAGATGCTCAGTAGCGACCTGAGTACCTTGATAGGTGGACGTTACAAGGAGATTTATATACAGGCACTAAGCTACAAGGAATTTATGCAATTCCATCAGTTGCCCGATTCTGATGATACGCTCACCAAATATATCTGGTATGGAGGGTTGCCAGGTTTGTTGAAGATGGGCCTCGACGAGCAGGACGTACGAGAGTACCAGACAGATGTATATCATACGGTGCTATTCAAGGATGTCATCATGAGAAATCAAATTCGCAACGTGCCGTTCCTTGAAAACCTTGTTCATTTTTTGGCTGATAACACTGGGAAAATCATCTCTGCCAATAGTATAGCCAAATACATGAAGTCTCAGGGGGACAATATTACTTCAACGGTCATCATCAACTACATGAAATTTTTATGTGATGCTTATTTTATTCACAAGGTGAACCGCTATGACATTCACGGCAAGAAACTTTTTGAGAGTAATGACAAGTTCTACTTCGAAGACAACGGACTACGTAACGCTCTGGCTGGAGGTACGCGCGAGGGCGACATAGAGAAGGTAATAGAAAACATCATATACAACCACCTGATACGCCTTGGCTATGAAGTGTCTGTTGGTCAGCTTCAGGCAGGTGAGATAGACTTTGTCTGTACGAAACCAGATGGCCAGCGTTTTTATGTTCAGGCGTCATACATCATTGCTGACGAAACTACGAGGGAACGCGAGTTTGGCAATTTGCGTGTTATCAAGGACAACTACCCTAAATACGTCATATCTATGACACCACTTGTCAGCAGGCAAGACTCGGCAGGCATCACACACCTTCATCTGAGAAGATTCCTAACAGTAGGTCTTGATTGAACGTGAACGAGGGACTTGTGTTCATGGATAGAAAAGATTTATTTAGAACACTGGGAAAGAAGCCATGCAATGATAACACTAAATGCTCCAGATGCAAAACTTAATCCATATTTAATCCACTCTTTGTTTCTTATTGCCGTATAACCACCTTTATCTAAAAAAGCCCTACCTTTTATGTTTATAACAAGGTATCCGTTATATGGCTCAATAAATCCATCGTCTTGGAGGTATTGCTTCTATCTCCCGAAAGTTTCTTGAGTTTAGCCGTTAGTGTAGCCGAAAAAAACAGGTGCGCTACGACTATTGTCTAAACTCCTAAACTCCCAAACTCCTAAACTCCAAAGCAAGCAGAAAATTTAATAAAAGACAAAACGATAGTATTATCTTTTGTTTGGTTGTTCTTGTAAAAAGTTTTGGTTAATGATTAATAGAAAATACAGGAGCTTCCTGTTTTCTGGAATCCGATAAAAAACTATTTTAAAATGAGAAAATAGGGATTTCGAGAGCAAAAGATAAGGATTTGAATTCGAAAAAATAAGGATTCCGTTTTCAAAAAATAGGGAATTGAAAGGTGATAAGGGCCTAATCACAAAGAAAAACCCTATGAATTGCTGATGAAATCATAGGGTTTTTATGGGTGAAAATATCGATGAAAAGGGCTGTTTTTGTGCTTTTCCTGCTGCTATTGGCCCTAAAACGGGACTTTTGCGCGTTTTAATATGGTACCAGTGGCGCACAAGCGACTAGTCAACAAAACTATGGATGACGGGTTCGCCTCGTCATCACGGAATTGTTCTTTGGATAATTCTTGTCGTTATTTTTCATGGTCTTATTGTTGTTTTAATTTGTCGCAAACTGCTATTACATATGCAAAGATAATGCGTGAACGCCCAGCGAGTTTGGACAGAAGCGCACTATTTCTATTTATATTGTTTGTGACTTGCTCTTGTTTAAGGATTTGAGGAATTCGTCTTTTGATTCGCGTATTGTTTTACCTGCCCTCACGTTAATTATCCGTAAATAATTGTTGATGCCACCGAAATGTGGTTCAAATTGATTAATTTTGCACGATTATTGATTAAAAGGTATTTCGAATATGCTGAAAATAAAAGTTGTGAACCGTGGGCATCA
>JAEEOB010000231.1 GCA_016284045.1 Bacteroidaceae bacterium | reverse complement strand
CAATAAAAATAACGGGATGGCTTTTTATTAAACACGCAGTGCGGTTTTTGCCAATGGCTAAAAACTTCTCGCTCGGCAATTTGAATGAAAACAAGTTTTCTTCATATTGCTCTCACTTACTCAGTTTTTTCGCAATCTTTGATTGCCTTTTTCCCAAGGGATAGAATCCATGTCAACGCAGTTGTTTGAAAAGAATTTTTGATGAACATCAGAGCTTGCTCAGGATGTTCAGATAAAATTCCTTTCAAAGGGCTCTGCCCATGGATTCATCCCGTTTTTTGATCTTTTTTTATAGCAGAATAATCCTTTTACACCAGCGTTTAAGCCAGATGAGCCGTGATAAGCTTGCTTAAGCACAGCCATGACGAAGAGAATTCATGGAACGTAAACCACTACGCTAGGGACAAACTTCAAAACAATTAATCAAAAAGAATTTTGATTGAAGGGAAATGCCTCCCTACCCTCATAGGCACCCAAACTAGCTCCACTCTCAAAATAAGACAATCAGCACCCTCTCGCCCCGCTTTCCCCGCACTTATAATACGGGGATATATCCTATTGAAAATCAGGAGCAAAGATGTGGACTATTCATAAATAGGCACACCTCACCGACTCCCAAATTCCGGCATTTCTCCAGAACTGTGGTTGCGCCTGAGATTTTCCACTCGGCGCTTTTCTCCAATAAGGAACTGACATCCCGCCTGCATTAGACAATGCCTGTAAAATACCGAATATCAGATGTTTGCTATTACGTTAAGCATACTTATAGAGGAACTGCCTACCTTTGTAGATGGAGCCGTTATGCCCTCATTCTTTTGGAGTGCAAAGTTAAGACATTTTTTTAATTTATAGAAATATTTTAACAATAATATCGGCGATGTTGTTTTTTTGAACATTATTTACTCTAAAACAATGTGAACACCTATCTACAATATCCAACCACAAGAGCTGGGATACGGAGAGTTCTGGAGTCTGCTATTTTTGCACCCTTTAACAAATGTGTCAATTTAAAAAAAATAAGGGCAAATTTTGATATTATCTAAAATATAAGTATCTTTGAAGATTAAACGGATGAGCAACTCCAAAATACCCATTGTATGAGCTACGAAATACGTCGTTATCCAGTTGGAATCCAGACCTTCAGCAGGATTCGAGAAGAGAACTACGTTTACGTGGACAA
This sequence comes from Bacteroidaceae bacterium, assembly GCA_016284045.1. Classification (GTDB taxonomy): domain Bacteria; phylum Bacteroidota; class Bacteroidia; order Bacteroidales; family Bacteroidaceae; genus UBA3839. The sequence continues at coordinate 1,158 of JAEEOB010000231.1, read as the reverse complement.
GACAGACTTGATGTGGAGGATGATCCAGTTGAGTCCATACATCTTTCTGAGCCGTCCCCGTCGTTTTGGCAAGTCTCTGCTTTCCACCACGCTGTGTTCTTTTTTTGAGGGCAGGAAGGAGTTGTTCGAGGGCTTGAAGGTGATGAAACTTGAACAGGAATGGAAGTCCTATCCAGTGATTCATCTTGACCTGAGCATGGCTAAGAATTGCACATCGACAGAAGAACTGAGGGACAGCCTGTCCTTCATTCTCCAGCCATACGTGAAGTTATACGGGAGTGAAGAGAAGGAATTGTTGCCAGGAAAACTGTTCCAAGGTTTGATTCGCCGTGCCTACGAGCAGACGGGCAGGCAGGTGGTGCTGGTCATCGATGAGTACGACGCCCCTTTGCTTGAGGTGCTCCATGAGGACGAGAACTTGCCCAAGTTCCGCAAAGTGATGCAGGAGTTCTACCAGCCGCTGAAGTCGAGTGAGGCGATGGTCCGTTTCTGCTTCATCACGGGTATCACGAAGTTCTCGCAGCTAAGCATCTTCTCCACAATCAACAACCTGAAGAACATCACGCTCCTGCCTCAGTTCTCCGCCATCTGCGGCATCACGGAGCAGGAAGTCAAGACGGTGTTCAAAACCGATATTCAGGCGTTCGCAGATGCGGAGGGCGTGACTTGGAATGTAATGTTCCAGAAAATCAAAACGCACTATGACGGCTATCATTTTGCGGAAAATTCGGAGGACATCTACAATCCTTTCAGCCTGCTCAACGCATTGGGCGACCAGAAACTCAACAACTACTGGTTTTCCACAGGCACACCGACATTCCTGATTGAGCAGATGAAACGTTTCAAGACCGACATAACCACGCTTGACAGCATTGAGGAACCAGCCGACGCCTTTGACCTACCTACGGAAGCTATGACCACAGCCTTGCCGTTGCTCTATCAAAGCGGTTACCTTACCATAAAAGACTATGATTCAGAGTCACTGATGTACTCACTCGCAATTCCAAACCAGGAAGTACGGGTGGGGTTTACTCGCAATTTGATTCCTGCTTACATGGGGCTTGAGAATTCTGATGTTCAGAAAGGATTTGCGTTGAAATTTTGGCGTGCTTTAAAGAACCGCGATATCGACCTTGCCATGCATGAGTTGCAGGCATA
>JAEEOB010000230.1 GCA_016284045.1 Bacteroidaceae bacterium | reverse complement strand
CCAGCTACAATCCTGTTAATGTTCGCATTATAATCCATGCCGATGCAAATCGGAGCCAATGGATTGATGTCCTTGTCAGCCCGGCTGTCAAGGTATTCAGGAGCAAAACCCGCATAGTATTGCTCCGCAATCTCATCCAGAAACTCAAAGTTCGACGCGTCGTACTTGTGTTTCTCACGCATCGATGAGTAGAATCCATCCTTTGCGATTCCGATCCTCTGACAAAGGATAGAGGTTTGGAATGTCAAAGGAGTCAAATCCCTTTTCATCTGACGGATATAATTTTCCCCAAGGAGTTGCAGATTCTCAATGGAGCTGTACTCCTTGTAGTATGTAGCCACAGACCGCAACTGATTCAGTTGCGTGTCCATCTTCTTCAGCTTGTAGTAAAGATATTTCGGAACTTGTTTCCCTTCATCCTTGTAGCTTTTCATCCTCTCCTTGATACGCCAGATGTCATAGACAAGTCCTTCGATGGCGGCAATCACCTCCGTGTCCATCTTATCCTTGTAATGCAGGAACCAAGAACCCTTCTTGGTTTGCGGCATATCCGATAGGATAAGAATGGAGTGGTTGCACGAGTGCTTGCCGAAGTGCGACTTGATTCCGCCGTTCGCTGGCAGTGTCTCATCCTTCAATTTATTGTAGTCAATAAATTTCGCCTCGTCGATGAGGAGCCATGACAGCGTGAGCGAGTTTGACGAGCCCGGTCTGTCTTGGCTGATGATGACTGCACACGAGCCGTTGTAGAAGGAAATGACATGCTCATATTCCGCCGGCTCGATGATCGGCTTTGCGAAAGTCCTTGGCGGCTTTCGTCCGATGACATAGTGAATCCCACGGATGAACCCCCATCTCTTCCATGCGGCGAGAAGACCCGGCAGGGTGTTCGTCAGCCCATGTTTGAAAGTTGGCACTACGATGCCGCCAGTGGAGCCAGGCATTCTTTGCATATTGCGGAGAACAAACGGAGCAGCGATAGAATCCGTCTTGCCGGTTCTTCGTCCTGCGACGATGACCGAGATATTGGCACCGATGAGCTGTGTCAATAATTGAGGCTTGTTGAAATATACTTGATGCATAGGTGGACAAATCGTTTCTGAACCCGTAAAGATTTTCGATAAAAAATTTGCATTTTTCCTTGCTATTGCAATTTATTGTTTATTCCCGCTATGAAGAAAGGAGACTTCCCCTGTTCTCTCATGAGATTCTTCATGGCAAGTAATGTTGACCCCGTGGTGACAAAATCATCAAATACGATGATGTTTGGCTCACGGGGAATGTTGTGTGGGTCGAACACAGCCCCCACACGCTGTTTCGACCTGCACCTTGCACAATCAAAGTAGAACGGGATTTGCAGTGCGTCTGCAATTCGTTCTGCGATGAGCGAAGCGAAATTGTGCGTGGTATGTCTGCGCATGGGAGTAGTGACGATGCTCCATGTTCCGTTATGCAGGTGATATCCTATCATCTCCTGTATGACCGGAACCAGGCTGTCCGCAAAGAACGGAATCATGTCGTCATCCCCTTTGATGTCGGTGAGCGTACGTCCGAACACCGACTTCTGCCAGATGGTGATGAAGTTCGTGGATGCCCGACGGGTGAGACGCAGGTGATACTGAAAATCGCACCGAGCCTCCATGGACTTGTCCCATGCCTTCCGCTGATGCGTGCTGAAGATGTCCTTACCTTTAGGTGTGGACTCTTCGAGCGAGATGTCAGGCAAGGAAGGGATGTCAATCTGTGAGGTCAGCTCACCGACCTCCTGCGGACTGTTCAGTTCATTGAGAATTTCATCAAGCATGAAACAAAGTTGAATGTTGAAAGTTGAAAGTAAAACGCCCGAATCTGTGTCGAGCACAAATCCGGGCGAGTGACGAGAAGAACGTGAGACGTTGGGGATAAAACAGGATAACTCTTTAAGTTCTGTCACAGTGCATATAAAATGATACCACAAAATATGATCATTCTTGTGAGCAGTCGATGGTGCCGTCCTCCGTTTCGAGCGTGCCCGTGTAGAACGGAGACGGAATCTCGTCCGTAGCCTCCACCTCGATAGTGGTGGAAGTGGCACCTGTAGGACCCTGCCCGTTGTCCTGACCCACCTTGCAGTTGGTCTGCCATCGCTCGCTTCCCACGATGCGGTAATTGCCCTTCATGTCCTCGACCACGAAGACGTTGTCGCCGTTGTTGAGGTAAGCGGCAGCAGCCGAAGCGTCCGGACCCACACCAGGGTGAACAGCGGTGAGCTTGTTCAGCTGAGTCTGCGAAGGCACCTCTCCTTGTGATTCAGAAGTCAGCTGCGACTTGTCAGCGAGGATGACGATGAATTTCCATGTGGCGTCCGCCACCAGTGTGAAATTCCCCTGAAGCACGGATGAGGTGACACGACCGTTCTCATCACGCTGGAATGTCGGCCATTTCGCGATGAGATTCTTGGAGATATAGTATATCTTCCGCTTGATGCCCGGGAGCTCGGGTGTACCCATACACCAGTCGAGCGAGCGTTGTATGCTGTTTAAACAGTTTGTTGCCATAGTTGAGAGTTTAATATTAAAGTTTAGAGAGAACTGAAACCGTCGTGAACCGCTGACGATTAGTCAGCGAGTTCAATGACTTTGAGGCGGCGCTTGTCGATCGACTCGAATTGTACACCGAAGAACATGGTGGCGATGTAGGAGAGGATGAACGGCTCATACTCCTTTACGAGCACCGACTCGATGTCGCCCATCTGGTCGTAGCCCACCAGCATGTTGATTTTCGGTGTGATGTGGATGAATTTCGAACCGATTTTGTTGTACATCGGGATGATGTGCAGACGACCGTTCGACCCTTCCACTGTCTGTTGCGCATACTGGTTGTTGTAGTTGATGCCTCCGTGCGTGAGCAAGTAGCTCTCGTTATAGGCATCCGCAAACTCCTGTGTGCAGAACATGTAGAGGTCCTGAGCACGAAGACGGGGATCCAGGGAGAAGAGGATGTCCTTCGCAATCTCACAGGCGTTGTCCTTGGTAATTGCGTCCGTCAGCTTCATATAGTTGCCTTCTTCAGCTGCAAGAGCCCCAGAGGTGATTTCGTTCTCTGTGATGGTGTCGAACCCGTCAAAGAGGTCGATGGTGGTGTCACCGTTCGGGTCACGGCGACCAGCCCATATTGCCTCATTGAGGTGTTCCGAGAGACCACGGGCGATGAGCGCGAGGACGTGAAGTGCTGTAGGAGCACGCATCTGTCCGTCGCCTTTCGTGTCGCCCACCTGTCCGAGGAGTGTGGACACTGCCGAGTTCGGCTCGAACTTGGCGACCACCGAACCGAAGAAAGTTTCGAGTGTTCGGAAGTCCACGTTCAGATTGAAGTCAGTGGAACGGGACGGCTTATAAGGACCGAACTGCGCATCACCGGAGATGGCGCCCACCTGTTCCTTATAGCGGATGCCCGGACGGGCAGTCATATATTGCAGAGTCTCATTGCAGCCTATGATAGGCAGCATGAGCAGATCGGAGCGCCACTTGGTGGCCGCCTCCTGAAATTCAGCGAGAGTAAAAGTAAGTTGTCCAGCCATAATAATAGTTGAAAGTTTAGGGTTGAGAGTTTAGAGTGAATAATCTTACGGCAGCATATCGTAGAGAGCCCTTGCACGCTGGCGTGTCTGGAAGAAAGCCTCCGCTTTGTTCGTAGGCTCGCCGTGCTTGGCTTTCTCATCCTCCACGACCTGTGATGTGGATGCTCCTGGAGCCTTCTTCAGCTCTTCGATTTCCGCTTTGAGACGGGCAATCTCCGCATCTTTCAGAGCGAGCGCGTTGGCATGGGCTGTAGCCTGTGCCGTAGCCTCCTCAGACTCGGCAGGAGTAGTGGAAGACTGCTCCTCTGCAGGTGGCGTTGCCAGCTGCAGAGTGCAGATGTCAGTCTGTTGCTCCTGAGCAACTGGCTGAGTGTCCTGTGTTGTTGTGTTCTGATTTTCCATTTCTGTTGAGGTGTTAGGTGTGTTATTTTCTTGAACTTTATTCTCGGAAGAGAAGAAGCGAGTCAGCGACTCGACAAAGCGAGTGAACAAGCCACTGCGCTGTTCATCGTTATGGATGAATGTGGATGGGAGAGGAATACCCGATGCCGTCATGTCGGCGGCTATGCTGTCCGTGATGACAGGCGCATCGTCCTCCTCGAAGTCCGTGACCTCATCCACGAATCCCCAGTCGAGAGCCTCCTGTGCCGTGAGCCATCCCCCTTTCTTCATCAGTGCGAGAAGATCCTCCTGGTTCTTTTCGCACTTGGATGCGTAGAGCTGAGCCACGTTCGCGTCCATCTTCTCCAGGTCCGACTTCATCTGCCTTGTCTCCTTGATGATCTCGGCGAGTTTGTCCGAATTGGCGGAAGCCCATTGGAAGAACTCGACGGAACACTTGTGGACAAGGTACATGGCAGAGGAGTCCATGGTGATGCGCTTCGCACCCATGGAGGCGATGGTGGCAGCCGATGCGTTCATGCCCACGAAGTGTACATGGACATTTCCATGGTTGCGGAAAGCAGCAACGATGGAAAGAGCCGTGGCGAGGGAACCGCCGAGTGAATCGATGAGGACGTTAACCTCAGAGTCCGGATATTTGGCGAGGATGTAGTCCACATAATCGCTGTCGAAGTCGTAGCCTCCTACATATCCTTTGAGGTGAAGATGATATTTCTGTTTGCTTTGAGCCATAAAAAGAGTACTTTCGCATTCAACATTGCAAAAATACTCTTTATATTATTTTACGTAAAAGACGGAACAAATTGTAATTTATATGCATTAAAAAGACAATGAAATGTCAATTGTCATACCGATTATTGCAATTTTAACATTTATTAACTATTGGGGGGGTAAATTGTGAAATAATGACTAATTTTATAAAAATTTTTCTTACCTGTACCATGATTTGAAACAACAACATTCGATATTTGCCAAAAATTTAATTTTGTCTAACTTTAAATATTTTTTTATGAAACGACTTGTTATTACATTATTTATTTGTTCAATTTCCCTGTGTGGATTTGCTCAAATCAAAAAGGGATATCATGGATTCGTTGATGCAGGATATGCACAGGAATTAACAGGTACTTTGGGAATTAGTTGGATTGAGTTGAACACAGTTCACGGATATCAATTTAATCCCTATATTTTTGTTGGAGGCGGACTAGGCATTCATTACGTACCAGAATTTAAAGAAGGAGATATTAGTGGTAAACCTTATTGGAAAAGAGACAAGTCTCAACAAATTCCAATTTTTGCTAATGTCAGATGGACTATCTTGGATAAAAAAATAACACCTTTTATTGATGCAAAACTTGGATTTGATGTAACTAAAGATACTGGACTATATGAAACAATTGGTGTCGGTTGCAGATTTGGATTAAAAAATAATAAAGCAATCAATGTGAAGTTATCATACGAAGGAAGAACTTTAGAGATTGATAATTTCAAAAGCGAATTTAACAAATATACTTACGAGTCTTATTATTACTATACATCTAGTGAAGAACATCAGAATAATATATCTTTAACTGTAGGATTTGAGTTTTAACTTTAAAATATTTAGATTATGAAAAGAATTTTATTTAGTCGTTTATCGATTTTAGCATTGCTGAGTGTTTTATTTATGGCATCATGTAGCGATGATGATGATGACCCAAAGGTTAGTTTTACCCAAGAGAAAATTGTTGGGACTTGGGAAATTAAAAGCGTAAGTAATAATGAATTCAACTGGATTAAATCAGGTGCTATTGCACGATTTAATTCAGATGGAACCTGCTCAACCGGATTCTCCATGGAAGATAGCTACAAAATCAAAGGAGGTAAGGTTCACACATTTTGTTCAGACAATGATGAGCCAATGTTTGTTTATACTCTGCAATCTGAAAATGATAATATGATAACAGTAAAAATGGATGGAACACTTGATGATAATAGATCATGCAAGTTTACAGCACAAAAAATTAATTAGAATTCATTTAGATTGAACATGGAATAAGTGACTTTCTCTTTGAGAAGGTCACTTTTACGTTGTTCACATTGCTTTCAGATGACACAGACTTTGCAATTTCGATTATCGGATAAGGAGCCTCTCTGGCTCCAATCAGATAATAGTTCTCCTGCGCATCCATGATGACGAACGCCAGTGGAGTAGTGTTCGTTATCTCTTCAGCTGTGGAGAACTGTAGAATTGTCTTCTCGTAGTAAGTACCGTCATCGAGAGCGTTCTCCGCTTCGCATGACCCTGTGCCATATTGTTCCACTTCTGTTGGCAGAGGATATACACCGACAGGGATACCTGCGAGGTATTTCTCCACAACATTCGGGACAAGGTTGGCACAAGGTACGACGAACACTTTGATGATATGAGGTAAGGACTGAGATACTTTCATAGTTTAAAGTTGAATGTTTAAAGTTGAAAGAATGAGAATAATCAGGTGGACAAATCGCTTCTGAACCCGTAAAGATTTCGGGTGAAAAATTTGCTTTTTATTATTTTTTCTTGTGTTTCGAGGAATGATGGTCAGTCAGCCGACCTCCCGGGCAATATACTGCCCGTTTGCGTTGCAGTATTTTGGCGATTGTGTTCCAGTTCTTGTCGTTATCCTCGATGCCATGTTTCTCCATCCATTCCGAAATGGCGATGTCATTACGACGGATGACATTGCCGATGGTGTGCAGATCCTTCCAGAGCTGGACACGGAATCTGTTCTTGAAACATGCACGCAGACAAATCTCTCCCCGTTTGGAGAGATAGTTGTATGTGCGTATCTCTTTGCGGTCGAAGTAGGGCAGGATGATTTCCACCTGTCCCGGAAGCGGAGCCAGCTGCGGAACCCAGTTCGGATCTTTGGGCGGTTTCGTGAGCCACAGCTCCAGGATGTCCGCCTCGGCAGACCCTCTTTTGACTCGGATGGGATATTCGTCGCCGCACTCATGTCGGAGCCACTGTTCCATATACGGCTCCAAAGTGACAAAAACAGAATATGACATAAAAGCTAAGGTTTAGGCTAATTAGGAAGGATTTCTCCTTCCCACAAAGTTAGCAAAAACCACTGACTTTTCCAATTTCAACTCCTTGAAAATGAAAAATATTTGAAAGAAAAACTGATTGTAGAAATATGTCGAAAACAATCAGCAAATTTTGTCATTGCAAGTGGCAAAATGGACACTAAAACCTCAAATAAAAATTCCCTCATGTGTATATATACCTGTCAGGGCAACAACCGCAACATCCGTTAAAAAAGAATATATATAATTTATTATCAATAAAATATATACTATTTATAATGTTGCAAAATCCAGAAAATAGTTGCTGAATCATCCGATTTGTTGTCATTGGCATTTCGTGTTGCAAAATGTTGCGCAATGTTGTCATGTAAACCCCGTTCTATTCTTTTGGAAATAAACGTGTTGCTTTTGTTGCTTTTGTTGCGTCGTTTTTTCTTTCAGGACATTCAGAAGTGAAATAAAAAAACAGCCGTATGTCTCCCGACAGGCGGCTGCCCAGTAATAAAACGACAATCTTATTACCTAAAAACTAACTAATATAATACTATATGAAAAGAAATCCTTCTAATATGGAATGTCCAGCTGTTTCGGATGTTCCGCCTCATAATCCTCGATATGGGCGGTGTCGTCAGTGTCATCCGTCTGCAGCAGGTTTATCTTGTAATCCCTCTCCAGCGTCTCATAATCGAAGCAGTAGGAACGCTGCACAGACGACAGTTCCCTCCGGATGTTGTCTTTGATATAAGTCTGCGGTATGCCGTGTTTGAACACTTTGAATCTGACCCCTTTCTTCTCGCCCAGATATGCTCTTGAGTTTTTGAGGTAGTATTTCAGCGAAGCCTCCGGCAGTGTCGCGTCGCCCACCATTTTCGCATGCTTCTTATAGAGCATGAACAGGCGGGACTTTTGCAGGTACAGTACCGGCTTTGTCTCCTCCCAGCTGGCTTTCACCATGTCCGTCTTGAGCCGTCTGACATATTCGATGCGGTAATCACCCCCTTCGTTCATCTCCCCCTCGTTCACGAGGTAGACCACCATGTTCCAGAACGCCGTCAGCTCATTGTTCTGAGAGCACTGCGCGTTTTGGTATTTGATTCCCTCCACAGAGATGTCCACCATCTCCTTGTAGTTCATGTCCACGTCAATGATGTTCGCCAGTGTCCTGTATGCCGCCAGAGGTACAATCCAGTTGGTGAGGATTCTGTCCTCGATGGCCATGTTCTCCAGCTTGTCCATCACGTCGTTTGTCGTCATTCGGAAGTAGTCCGTGAACTGCGATTCCATCACCTTGCGGTAGCTGAGCAGCTGTAGTGTGAGGTGAGTCATTCCCTGGCTCCTCATCACCTTCAGTGTGCGGTAATTCGCTTTCTCTGTCTCGGTGAACACAGACTTCGAGAACTGCAGGAAGATAAGACGGGAGAAGAGAGCGTTGTCCGCTGTCGGCATCTCCTGTCCTGAGAGAATCACGCCGCTGTCCACCGACGTTGTCTCCAGCTTCTTGTCCATGTCAATGTTCATACGAGTGCGACCGGTTCCATCCCACAGTCCTTTGAGGAATTCAATCTTGATTATGTCAAGGTTGTTCTTGTACTCATCGAGGTGCACCAGCCCGTTAGCCACGGCCGCCACTGCGTCGTTCAGGGCCGGGAGCGTAGAGTTCTGCATGTTAGGCGGAACGTTATTGCTGATGAAGAATGACATCAGCGTATGTCCCAGCTCAGATTTTCCGCTTCCTTTTGGTCCGAATAGATTGAGAATCGGGAACGAGCGAGTTTCCCTTGTCACGATGTCGCGGAACAGCGTGGCGATGAGGAACATGAATCCGACCCTGCCGTTGTTCCCGAACACGCGGAAAATCTGAGATGTATATTCCCTCATGCTGATTGTTGACAGAGCGAGGTGTACGAATCTGCGCTCGAACTGGAACAGTTTGATTTCGTCACGGTAGATCACCGAGCAAGCCGGCAGGTAGAAGTTGCCTTTCGGCAGTCTTACGATACCGTTGTCATCAGCCTTGATGAACTCCCCCTCGTAGTACACGCCGTTTCCGAAGGCATAGAATCCGTTGCGGTTCCATCCCATCTGAGTGATGTTCTCAGCCGTTTCCGTCTGTTCATAGAGGTAAGACTTCAGTTTGTTCAGTTCCCTTTGCGAAGCCTTCCAGATGAAGTTTCCCAGGCTTTCCACTCTCACCATAAATTTCTGCAGAGACACCAGGTCCTCCTGTTTCATCTCGACCAGAGCCTCTTGTTTCTTCTCGTTTTTAAGCATAAAAATTCGTTTTGAGTTGATTGTGTCTTTGATATGGAATCGAGGAATCATGATGAAGTTGCTCCACACATAAAGACCTCCGTTTTCCGATACCGAGTAATAGTAATTATGTGTTTTGTTCTCGTTGAATCCATATTTGTCGAACAGCCCCGCTTCCTTTTCAGCCTTTGCTTTCGCCGCCTCCATCTCCGCCAAGTTGCGTTGTCTCTCCACCGCTTTCATCCATAGTTGCTTTGAGCCGTCGAACTGTTTGAGCTGAGACACATACATGGTCAGTGTCGTCTCGTCCTTCACGTGCATCAGAATTGATGCGATGTGGTTCACCACTTTCCCTTTCTGTTCCGTGGTCATGTCACCCACGAACAGCTTCTCCGCTATCCACAGCACGAAGTCTTTCTCTTCGAGCTGCCTGAATTTCGCCTTAGACGTGCAGTAAGAGTCCGGATCCTGTTTTGTCGAAGAGATGGGAATTTCCCTCACCGCAACCGACAGCCCTTTTGTCATGGCTTTCTCTCCAGATTTCATCACCGCTTTGATACCAGGTCCATATTCCTCATCATCCTTTGGAGGGTCGGCATCGGGGATGAAACACACCCTGTCTGCGACTCTCCTGATGATGTCGAACTGGCTCTCTGTCCAGGCCGTTCCGAGAGGAGCCACAGTGTTGAGTATGCCGATAGACTGCAATCTCATGCAGTCGGGCGCACCCTCCACCAGGAACATAGTCTTTGTCATCGCCGCCTCTCTCCATGCCGAGTCGATTCCGAAGATAGATTCAGACTTGATGTAAATGGGAGACTCCGTAGAGTTCATGTATTTCGCCTTGCTGTTACCCTCGAAATCCCTTGCTGTGAATCCGATGACCCTCTGCTGTCTGTCCTTGATGGGAATGATGATTCTACCAGAGAAGAAATCGAATCCCCCCTTGTTTTTCAAGTGCAGCTTCTCGATAATCTCATCCGATATCTTTGCCTTATCCACCAGCTTTGCGTTGTCAGGGCAGTAGCCGATGTCACGAAGGAGGCAGTAATCCTCTCCCCATCGTTTGTAGGCGTATGCCTTTGCACCCGGACTATTCTGCAGTTCCTCCTTATAGATGTCCATGAGCCGTTTGTTCGCCGCCCACATCGCTTCCTTGATACGGTATTCCTGTTCTTCCTGAGCCGATGGCTCCCTTTCAACGATGTCTATGTGGCAACGTCTCGCCAGGCTCTTGATAGCCTCCGGGTATGTCATCGCCTCTTGCTCCATGAGGAAAGTGACGGCGTTGCCGCCTTTTCCGCAACCGAAACACTTATAGGTGCCCGTGTTGTCGAATACGGCGAATGAGGGAGTGTTCTCCTGATGGAACGGACAGCACGCAAAGAATCTGGACCCTTTTCGTTTCAGCTCCACGTAATCGCCGATGACCTCCACGATATTCGTCCTGTCCAGCACTTGTTCTATGGTATGCTTGTCAATCATAGATGCCTCCCTTTCTTGGGTTTAGATAGTCGTCAATCGAGCTGATGACTAACCATGATTCCAGAATCATGTCCTCATCGCAGTATTCAATGTTCACTTCCCTGTTTTTGTCTTCGCACTTCCCTATACTCATATTAAACGGCAGTGCGTGTCTGATGAACTTCTCCTGCATGATATTCACAACCTCATGTCTGTAGGAAGCCCTGTGGTTTTTGAGATTATCGTGAACTTCATAAATACCACGAGCCTTATCTTCCAGCCATATTGTCATCCAGTAATCCCTCTCGTCATACATCAGGATAACCCGCATTTTTCCATTGTTGAGATACGACCACACCATTATGACAGGAAGATCATGTTGCTCTTTCAGCCGCCTCATCTCCTCGAATGTTGTTTCATTCACATAAATACTTCTTTCCATATACCATTAGTTTTATGAGTTTTTAGAAATCCGCCGCCAGTGTAGCGTGTTTCCCAACAGGCTCATGGCGGACTTTATGTTTTCATTCCATTTCAAGCAACAGCGTGCCTATCCGGACTTCATGTCCGATAAAGAACACTGCTTAAATTTCGAAGGTTTATATACACAGACTTGCCCACCTTCGTATATGGTAAGATTTCCCTTTCACACATCTTGTAGATGGCTTTTTCCTTGCGTCCTGTCAGAGCTGCCACCTGATGTACCGTAAGCGGAAAATCCAGTATCTTTCCCAGCTGTCTTGCCAGAACCGATGTGATTTTGTCCTCTATATACTCTTCCATATCAGCCTTGATATGATTGGATATGATTTCCTGCCATTCAGGATTCATCTTATTGTCTTGTTCCATCTTCTTTGTTCTTTTTCTCGTTTGCCTTTGCTTTCACTTTCAGAATCTCAGCTTCCTTGATATGCTCAGTAGAGAAGTGAAACCCTATGATTTCGCTGTCATATTTATTGAAGTTCTTGATGGCGTTTCTCACAGCATTCAGTTCCGATGCGGAAGTGACGATGACAGTTCTGCATTCGTTGCATCTGAATGTCCTGAGCCATGAGTAGGGGTGTGGAACCTCCTGTGCTTTCTTCTTCCATCTGATGATGTTGGTAGCTCTTGCTCTCTCAATTCCCGCACTTGACCTGATGGCTTTGAGTTTGCTTTTGCATTTGAGCCGGTTTGCCACTTTCTTGATATAATCCGTGTCAAACCCCTTGAAGGCTTCCCTCCAGGCTATTTCTTTCTCGATGGATTTGCGGACAGATTTCTGGGTGACATCTTTAAGGATTGTCCTCAGGCCATCAATCTTTTCCTCGTTAGACTTCCTGACCATCTTGCTCAGGTCTCTCACGATATCCTCATTGCTCATAGAGCAGTAATTTTCCCTGAGCCATTCCTCGTGCTCAGGTAACAGGTAACTTCTCGCCATAATAAATAAGTTATGTTTTCATTCAATTCTTACAAAAGTACCTTACGAAAGTCTTGCAAGACCACTTTACGAAAGTGTCGCAAGGTAACCTTACGTTTTGATTTCCAACAATTTCTATATCAAAGATAGAAGAGATTTTGGATTTTCAAAATCGGGGCGGCGAAGTTAGATGTTCAAGTGTCCCAATTTGTGGGACTCTTAAAATGAATCTTCAAAAATTTAACAGATTTTAAGTTTTATAGAATGTAAAACTTGTGTTCTCGGATGACAAATTCACAAAAGTGGGGTATTGGTGTGTTAACCATAATAAAGCGCTTTCTCCAGCTGAATTTTACCATGGGAAAACAAGAAAAACGGCTGATTTCTTACCACGAAACCCTTATTTCATCTGCTATTGCAATCTGCGCTACAGATTTTGCTGATGAAAACGATTATTTCGTATAAAAATGGGGTGATTTTTGAAAATAAAAATGAACGAAAGGTACTCTTTGGATTATTTTTAGTAACTTTGCGTTAACATATTTGGGGCACTTTACGTTGTCATATTCGGAGTACCATACGTTAAGGGAGTAAGTTATTGATTATATAGGTATAATATATAGATAAGGTATTACAGACAGGTGGTTTGCGCTACAAAATGGATTCCGAAAAATGAACATCAAGGTATCTTTACGAATCGTCTGCAAGGTACCTTTACGTTAAACGAAAGGTACCCATGAATGGCTTCAAAAAACCAAAAATGCGCTACAAAATGCGCTACAATTGACATAATAAGAACGAACGTTGCGATTAAGTGTTTGACTTTTAGATGGTCAGATATTGCTAAGATTGGAGAGGTTCGATTCTCGTACGCACCGCTAAAATAAGTTTAAAACTAATTCAGTCCTCAACTCCAAAAAGTTGGGGATTGTTGTTTTTTAAACCTTAAATTACCCATAATTAAGTAGTTAGCAACTAATATTCAATATGACATGCGCTAAAAATTATTGTTTAATTAGCGAGAAAGTTGTTAACTATGCATACCCTTGTTTTAGACATAGTTAGAAAAATCTTGGTACTGAGCAGTCAGTATCAAAGAATTTTTTTGATACTACAGGGCATTTTGGCTTCAACTTACTTGTTTTTGACAAAATCAGTATCAAAAAAAAACAATGTATTTGACTAGTTTTCAATAAGATAGCATAGAAAATAAGAGTTCTTGTACGGCAGGCCCACCAAAGGATGTATAATCCGCAAAACGAAATGTTCCTGAAAAATTAAACGACGCGTTCCGCTTCGCAAAACGAAATGTTACTTTTTCGGGTTCCCTCCCCACAACGAAAAAACGCCTCAGATTTCTCTGGGGCGTTTCCTTTTTCTCAATGTTGTTTCAAACATTCAAATCAAATTTCACATTCTCGTCGCCGTCAAGCAGTTGGCGTGTGCGTTCCTGGTTGTTCTCGTATATGTGTACGTTGCCAAGGTTCAGCGTTATGCTTTTCAGAGGCAAATCTATCTGCCGAGCCATGAGGTAGAGATGGTAAATGTCAGCCGGCAAGCCAAGGTTCGCGTCGCTGCTTCGCTGGTATGCTGACAGTACCAGTTCCCCGTCGTCTATCTGGAACTGCACGAGACTCAGGCATGGGGCTTGGTTGCTCTCCGCACCAGTCTCGCCAAGGAATAGTACGTAGTTCTTGCTATTGCGTTTTTCGCGGTTTATCTTCGCAATGAGTGGAGGCAGTTTCTCAAAGTAGGTCGGGTAACTGTTCACCAGGACAGAACCGCAATAGTCCCACCAGTTGATGCCCACGTCGCGGTATCGTTCCACATTCCGCTCCCCCTGCATAAACAGTTGCAACTCATTCTTCAGTTTCTTCCTGGCTATGCCGTGGCTCTCGAATATATCGAGCAGGTCGGCAGGGGTCAATGACAACTGCTCATTGAGCAGGTAGCGGATATTTCCTTTCTTGTTCGTCTGGGTCTTTCCTTTCTCCAGAACCTTGCCCAGTATCTGGTAGTATTTGTTCATCGTTCAAACGGTATTAGAATGTTGTTTAAGCGGCTTTCGTATATAGCATGATGTCCGTGTAGGACGCGCTGTAATTCATGTGGGCATTGAACTCACGACGCTGGCAGTTCTCAAACGGGTTGCCCAGTTCCGGATGCTTACCCATCCAGTCGCACAGTTCAACGATAGAAGACTTGTTAGAGGTGAAATAGATAAAGCGGTGTCCGGCAAGCACCGTCAGCACATCGAGGTAGTCTGACAATTTCCAGTACATCTTGTATGTCTTGCTGTCCGTGCTCAAATACGGAGGGTCAACCAGGAACACCACGCCTGGCACGTCCTTGTACTGCTCAAACACCTCCCTGTAGTCGCAGGAGGTAATGGTCAGCCCGTCGAGGTAGTCCGGGCACGGCTCATAGTCCGTGGTCCTTACATTGTTGTAGAGGGTCTCTTTCTCCAGATCCGCGAACTCGTTGGCATATTTCATTGAAAACATTATCGACGAGGACAGCGTGATATAGTCAATGTAGCCGTAGTCGTGTAGGTATTTGCGGATGCAAGACAGCACACGCTCCTTTGTCTCTCCCAATATGGGCTTGTGGCGTGGCACGTCCACAATCTCCCTCAGTTCTGCCAGCAGCGCATTGGTGACAGGCAGGGCTTCAAGCCGCTGCCGATAGCCATCGAAGTCGTTATACACTACAGTGGAATGCGGTTTCTGGCACTTGGCTATGTGTGATAGTAAGCCAGAGCCGCCGAACAGGTCCACGAATGTCGTACCGTCAGGGAACTGTTGGAGCACCTTGATGTACTCCTTGGCATACATACGCTTCTGTCCCTGAAAAGGAAGCGGTGCCGATAGATATTGCTTTCTCATTGTCTCGCTAATTTTATCACCGCAAAGGTACGGTCATTCAGTGAGACAAAGGAATGTTCAAGCCAAATCACACTGCACCAGCCGTGCAGTTAGTCTCAAACTTCTTGATGATGTTGTACACCTTGCGCTCGCTCACTTTGTACTTATCAGAAAGCAAAGTCACGATATATGTCACCTTCTCGCCCCGTCCGTGCATCTTCATATAGTCAGCATAAAGTGCCACGTAACGGCAGTCGTCGGGCTTAAAACCGACCGAAATGAGCCTGTCTATAAGTTCTTTGTTAAAGTTTAATATCTCAAATAGTGTCATTTCAAATAATTTTTGTACCTTTGCACCGCCAATCATTTATTCGCATAAAAAAACCCATACAGGGGAGCGAAGGGCATAGGCCCCCAGCTGTCTCCTGTATGGGTGCGTTGTTAATAAATGATTGGCGTCTATATTAACAGGCTGGGGGCTTTTTTTTTGCCCACCCCCAAGGGCATTCGTCAGTGTGTCATTTTCATTATAAGCCGGCAAGCAGCAGAATCCATGCGACCAGACCTATAATAGAACCAGCGGACCTGCAATTGAATATCTCACCACATCGTCTTTCTCAAGCTCAAAGTCGTAGGTCTCACTCTGCCACACCTCACGCAGCACCATGATGATGGTGCCCAGCCCGCCTAAGAACAAGCCCATCAGGCAGGCAACAGCTATCCCCAACTTATTCCTCAGTTTCTCATTGTATGCCATCATTATCATTATTTATGTATCTGTGTTTTAATACTATGTAACAAATCTCTCACCTGCTTATTTACTCCAGTCCACTGAGTATGGCAAGTGATTGGAAGAAGAAACCATCACCGAGCTGCTTATAGCCGTCGGCATTTGGATGCACACAGTTCGTATGTTTCACCTCTGTCTTGCTGATTCGTGCTGACGATGCCCCCTCTGTGTAAGGATAACCCCAATATCGATCGAGACCCATGGCAGCGTCGCCAATATACACATTCGGCCACGACTCGTTTTTGTTAAACTCTGCCATCATGGCACTTCTTGCCGCCCATGTGTTGGACTGATAATTCATCTTCTTTCCGTTGGAAAGAGAGTCAGAAGCATATACTTCCCATCCGTCCGTTGTGTTGTTATCCATCGGCTGAAGTTGGATGATGAACTTTGTGTTGGGATTATCGGCGAGAAATGCGTTAATAAGTGATTTAGCCTGTGAGACCCCGTTTCCTGTGCCGAGCACAGAATTGTTGACCCCGAGCATGAAGATAACGAGGTCGAATTTCTCATCCCCCATACCTATATTGCTCCTGTATGATGCGATGTTCAGCCCTCCCGATATGTAGAACGGACTTCCAGAGGCTGTGAACGTCTGCCATTCCCATCCGCTTCTGCCCTCGTGCTTGACTGTCACCCCGTCAACCGTTGATGTCTTACTTCCCCAGAATGTCGGCACAGTGCCGCCAAGCGCAGTGAACCTCGCTTTACATGTCGCAACAATCTCCCCGCCTGCCGTGAGGCTGTCACCTATGCATAATATATTCTTAGCGGAAGAAAGCCCTGTTGCGGGGCACACACGTATCTGGCAGTCCTTGGTCGATATGTTGACAGACTTTTGATTGAACACGTTGATGCGGAATGTGAATTTACCCGTATGGCTTGACAGCAGACTGCCTTGCAGTTGCCAGTGACGTGGGCGGCGTATGCCTACGTTCGTGTATCCTTGGTGGTTGAATGATGCACATTCAAAATCAACGCTCAATCCCATAGGAGAGTTCAACCCGTCGTCAATTCCTCTTATGAGGCTGTCCTTGTAGATGACCTTCTCTATGCCTGCGACCGCGTAGAAAGTGTCCGGGCAGACGATGCCGTATGGGTAGTCACGACCTGTCTCTAGGTCTTGTATGCGCACATCGTAGTCTGTGAGCCTGCCGTTTCTCACGAGGCTATTGATGTTGAGATCAATTTCCGGGTAATATGCAGGTGTCGTGTATAGATGCACTCTTGTAGTTCCAGACGGTGCTACAGCGGAGAAATACCTGCTGTCGCCAGACACACGGCCAATTACTACATTATTCGCATCGAGGAATGAGAACGACCATGTGCCGACACGTCCTTGGTCTCCGTAGAAAGAGTCACCGGCAGAACATTCCATCAATGCGTAACGATTGTACGCAACAACGCCTGGCAGGCTTGTGAAGTCGGTGACCGTTCCGCCGACCGGTGTAGATGTGACTCCTGTCAGATAACCTTTGTTATTGTACAGCCTCCAAGCCTCATCGTATCCGATGAGACCGAGCAGGTCGGAACGACTCTTGTCGATTGTGCCAACCCTATATATCTTGTCTGTTTCAATATTGCCTTGCACAAGCAGTTTCACAGCTCCTTTGGGGACTGTGTAGTACTGATACCCTCTGGATTGGCCTATAGCTCCTGCTGATTCTCTCCATATAACCTTATCGTTTGCATCTATGAAA
This sequence comes from Bacteroidaceae bacterium, assembly GCA_016284045.1. GTDB lineage: Bacteria > Bacteroidota > Bacteroidia > Bacteroidales > Bacteroidaceae > UBA3839. The sequence goes on along the minus strand of JAEEOB010000230.1, from coordinate 4,200 downwards.
ACGACTCTCGGATATGGGAATTGTGAGTTCTTATTATGCACTTGGAAGTAAAAACAGTCCCCCTCAGTGCATTCCACAATCTGGCTATAACTTCCTCCAGATGTCGTATAGTTCATAACGCCTCCCACATCCGGCACACTCTTGTAGTGTACAAACTGCCAGAAAGTGATGTTCCGACGATGTTCCTTGTAGTATAGGTTCACAAGGTCGTTGATATTGATTGTCCTCATAACCCTGCATGTCGCTGCTGACGTTGCCATAAACAACACCTTAACCGCTCCTCTCGGAGCTACGAGGTACTGCGATGTGACGGACGACTGAGAGCACGAGAGTATCACGTTGTCTTCGTCAAGGAATGCGTATGTGACACGGGCAGCTGAGAACTTAGTGAGGTTTGCCCAGAACACATCTCCCTCAGTGCAACTTGTAAGGATATATTTTGCTCCAGTGTTAGCAGAAGTGGATGTCAGCGGTGCGATTGACCCGACAAACCCACGGCACTGCGCTTCTGGGTAGTATCTGCCTCCTGACCATGCGAGCCACGATGAACAGTCATCCACAATCACCTGCCTGTTCAATTCGCCGAATGTTACCTTGTCATCAATCTTATCGCACTTGCCGACAATTCTAATATGGTTATCATATGTAGCGGATGACATGAATATCACATATCTCGCGTTCTTCGGGGCTGCTGCCCGTCCGTCCTTGTACGACTCTGTGCTGTTGCGGTTCGTCCACAGGATTTTCAGCCCCGCGTCAAGAAAACAGACGGTTGGATAATATCCGCTCATCGACTTGAGGTCGAAAGAGAATATGTCGCCCTCCACGCAGTCAACTATCTGCCGGCGGTAGCTTGCATCAGAGTTGGTTGCCAATGTCACTACAGCACCGGCAGCCTTGTTCCACAATTGAGTGTATGCACCATTCACCATATTGGTGATGTCGGTGTATTTTTTCACTTGGCTAACGGAGTTGTTTATGCTTGAATTAATGCATAGGGCTTCTAATTGCGCAAGTGTCAGACTCGTAAATTTATCTGTGAGATAAGTGGCTGTTGTTGCCGCTGCCCATGCCGATCCGTCGTATTTGCTTACTGTCGCCGCTCCCGCCGTGAATGTTGAAGTCACAACTACACCTGTTTCTCCAGTATCTTCAAATGCAAATGCAAGAGCATTGTTACCAGCAGATGTGTTTTTAATAGATAAAGTTCCGTCCTCGTTGTCAGTGACAGTCCAACCAGTAAGAGTTCCTATTGCAGTGACGATTGCCGCTGCCACTTCTGATGCTGTCTGCCCCTGTGTGACGGCGACTGTGTAATTTTCTGTACCTAACGTGATGAATATATTCCCAGATGCCTCAAGTCCTTCAACATCAACCACCAAAACCATAACTGACGGACGGCCAAGTGCATAATCACCATCAGCATAAGTTGTTGCGCTGTTATATGCCGACACCGCTGACGCTGCCTTGTATGTTGCATTTCCAGACGTTCTTAAGTCTCCAACCGCAACAGCTGACGTAAGGTTTAGCGGTGTTACGTCGTAGAGCAACCTTTTCAAAATATGATTGCTTGCCACCACCATCTCACCATGCTCGTAGCACTTACCTAGAGCGAGAGTGCGGAGCCCTGTGGTAAAATCGACAGCGGCGACAATCTCTGTGATTGTATTGACACCCTCCTGTTCTTTTGCGTCTATTGTGGAGACTGCTGAGTCTTTCTCGTCATTAATCGCATCGATAGCATCTTCCTTGGCCTGTTCAACAGCAGCAGTAGCCGCTGAGTCAGGCTCCCATGTCTTTCCGCTGTCCGACCACGCAGTACCGTCATACTCATATATAGCGGCAGGGAATCCACCAGTTCCGAGCACAGCCGCCCAGCACCCTGTGACCATGCCCGTCGTTGGCAGGTCATCTGACGACGAGAAGACACCAGCGAACTTCTCCACATTCAACTCCATCTGACTGATAGCGTCAGTTATCAGTTCAAGATTCTCATTTATCACGCTCACCACGTGAGAGAACGGGCCCGAGCCGGGCACAGTGTTTAATGCATCCATATTATATTGTTTTTATTTGTTATGAATAATAGAAATCAGCCCTACTTGTAACCAACCACACACCTTCTGAATAAACGAACGTGACAGTTTCAGTTCTGCTCATCGTAAATGTCGTATGATACAATTCACCTCCAGAATAATACATAAATCTGTCATCTGTCATTGTTGGTGGAAGCCTTAATGTCTTTTGCGCGACTGTAGGGTTGAGAATAATCAGTTGCTGACCATTTCCTGGATTCTCTGGCATATAGATGTTGTCATGGTTTCCATTGATTATAGCAAGACCTACACCTGCGGATATTCTATAGTAATCCCAGTCTATAATTTCCTTGTCGAAATACAGCCCTTTCGACGCTTTTATTGCTCCGTCAACGGTAACATTACCATCGTTGTCAATAATCCATTTTCCGTTAACAGATTGCACATTGCTGAAAACACCGCCTGTTGCGTTGACTGTACCAGTAAACACTCCATCAGTTGCGTTTACAGTTCCGTTAAACACCCCGTCGGTAGCATATACCTTCCCGTTAAACACACCACCGAGAGCATAGATATATCCTCTCAACACGATGTCAGTAAGTATGGCACGCCCGCCGTGAGTGACCACGAACTTAGCCATGTTGGCAACCTCTGCCTCTGTCGCCTGATAAGCGGGGTTAGCCTTGTATTTCGATATGGTGTAGAACGCCTTATCCAAGTCACCGCCACCCCATAGGAACGGTGAGTTGTCAGACGTGTAGAGTCCGCTCATGCCTCCCGTCTCCTGCACCATCTCGCCATCACGGTAGTTGCCCACCTTGAGCATCTGCGAGAGTATCAGACCACCTAATATGTCTGTGCTACCGTTTTTGATGGCATTAAGCACATAATCCGAAGCCTGTGCAACCGCTTTTGCTATGTCGCTGTCCTTCGTGCTTCTCGCCCAGTCGTTCGATGCCACATTCCCTTTGGAGAGCCTCGGCTCGCAAAGCTCAAACTCACCAGTGAGCGTAACCATGTCACCTGCTTCTTCTGTCATCACCACATGTATGCGGTAGTATTCCAGATTGTCCGTCAAATCAAATACATGTGAGAAGTCGCCTATTTCCAATGTAAGTGAATCGCCTCTGCCTTTGAACGAGAACGTGTATATGTTCTCAGCCTCAAGACCCACAATCTCCTGAGATATGCTACCGTCAACACTCACACCATAGCCAGACTTGCTTTCCTGCATTTCGTTCACCGTCACGTCACCGTCCAATATCCAGTGCTCAGTTTGCTCCGAATAGACGGGTGTTTCTTCTTCCATCACGGTTGTGCCGTCAACATGAATCGAGTTGTAGTCGCCCGTGAATCCTGAGTTGCGCAGTATGTTGTCATCGCCCGTGTCAAGTGCCTCGTAGAACTTGTCTATGTCCGTGCCGTCTGGCAGTGTACCTCCACTGATGTCAACTCGTCCTGTGAAGCGGTTGTCACCAGGTTTTATCTGTGTGTCCGGGTCGGGAAGGCTATATGTAGTGATTCCCGTAAACTGCCTGATATAAGGGCTTCCCGTTCCCGCCCCGGCTATGATGATTGCGTTCTGCCTTTCGCTTTCATCTAAGCTCTTGTTTCCAAGCTGAACGATGTCGTCACCCGCAATTGGTGCGTCACTTTCGGGTGCGCAGTCGGTCTTGCTTAAATCTATGAAATGATAATCAGTTGCATCATATTCAACTCCGTCAATTTCATATACCGTAGTGTCCTCTGTGTCGTTGCTTGTGTCGGTGACAAGCCTCCAGAAAAAATGATTCCCTGCCTCGTAGTCATCCTTTGTCTCAAGGTTGAACGTGCTGACATAGGCCTGGTCTCCAATTTTCCAGTTGTTGTAAACAGACCGCCCACGGTCGTCATATCTGAGGAAGAAACACCGCCAGCAGTCGTCTTTCTCCACAACGAAGTCGCAGCGCATGGAAGCGGATGTGAGCAGTTGCTGACCGCCTATGTGGCTCACATCCTCTACTTGAAGCTCCTTTGCTGTGAGCTTTGTCCTTGCATGGATGTAGTCTGTTTCAAAATGCCAGTTGCCATATTCGTCAATATACAACCCGGTGCCTCTTGCACCATCGATGTAATCAGGTGTTTTTGTATTATTAACTGTCAAATCACCATCAACAGACACATC
>JAEEOB010000229.1 GCA_016284045.1 Bacteroidaceae bacterium | reverse complement strand
TACTTCTGAACCGTCGGATTCCCCATGGCGTGCTATGGTCAGAACGCCTGACTCATGCCACAATTTATTGTCATTGCCACCCAACCGTCCCGTTCAGCTGGTTCAGGAGTATCGTCATCAGCGAAGAGGACTATAAGCAAAATGGTGAGGTGATTATCCGCCATGAGTTAGGTCATATCCGTCATCATCACTCCCTTGATGTCATGCTTATGAACATCTGTGAGGTGCTTCAGTGGCTGAATCCATTTGTGTGGATGCTCAGCAGCTCACTCCGTGATATCCATGAATACGAAGCCGATGACACTGTACTGCGCAGCGGTGTCGAAGCCCGTGAATATATGAGTTTATTAATGAAAAAAGCCATTGGCTCCAGTTCCTACGCCTTTGCCAACGGCTTTAATCACAGTTTGTTAAAAAAACGATTCACTATGATGTTACGAAAAAAATCCAATCCGTGGATGCGTGCGAAAGCATTGTACACATTCCCAGTGGCACTCATCGCACTCGGTGTATTTGCCACCCCACTTATGAACAGTCCAAAAGAAACTGAAGAAAAAGCGGACGCCCTAACTGTCAGCAAAGTTACGGAAATAATTCCGAATCAGGAAATTTTCAGCAAAGAAAATTCCGTAACCGAGATACTGACATCCACAGAAACTCCAACTATTCCAGAATCATCAGCCTCCGATGAAACCGCTATCGCAGAAGCAACAAACAATCCAATTGTTGAAGAATCAAAGCAATCCGAAAAAGAAGTTGTTTTAATCAAACAAGACAAATCAGACATCACAGCATCTTCAAGTCCTACTTCTTTAACCCCCGACAGCATTCCTCCATTGAAGACAGACAAAGATGTGAATCGTAAAGACGGTGACCCCATATTCGATGTGTGCGAGGTGATGCCTGAATATCCTGGCGGTTTTGAAAAACTGATGAGTTTCCTTCAAATGAATCTACGTTATCCTGAGAAAGCACAAAAAAATGGTGTCCAAGGCAGGATTTACATCTCGTTCATCGTTGAAAAAGACGGCCGTTGCACAGAATTCAACATCGTTCGTAAAGAATTCGACCCGATATCGGCAAAAGATTCCCAAAGCGAAGCTGGCGAAAATGTGACAGTTGTAGGCTACGAGAAAGACAATCCTAATCCTCTAACAACGAAAGCGAGTATAGAAGAAAGTCAGAATTCGTTGTGTGACGAAGCACTTCGTGTCTGCAAACTTTTAGGGCCATTCACTCCTGGCAAGCAACGCGGTGAAAATGTAAGAGTCAATTTCACTCTGCCAATTGTATTCAGACTCAGATAGCGCGTTAAGTACTAATATAAAAAGGGTATGCCAACAAAAGCATACCCTTTTTAATACTCAAAACATGACTGCTATTTTTAGAATGTAAAGGAATGGAAAGAATGAGGCGGCAAGTTGGCATTGAGGAATCTGTTGCCGATTTTGACGGTTATGTTCTTTTCCGCATCATTGAAGTTCCCAGCAATGACGATGCGTTTTCCATCTTTATCGATAGCGAAAAGGACTGGAGTCTTATCAACACTTGCCGGTAGATGCTTGATGATGCGTGTTCCCTTGGTGATGAAATTGCTATAGTGCATCATGGCATAATATTCCGGACAATATCGGAAAGTCTTGTTTTTTGAATCCACCCTAATCAGCGCATTCTGCTTCCATCCCCAGGTGCTCATCCCATCATCAGCGAGAATGAGATTCCAGATGTTGTATTCCTCACATCCCACTCCGAGATAGTGGTTCATAAGGTCGAAAGTGTGCTCCGCACTTTTCCAGTCGAAGGAACCCCATCCACATTCACTCTCTGAACTGACGAGCCTCATCTCAGGGTAGTCCTCATGCAGACGCTGCATGATTTGTCCACCTTCCCACTGGAACGCCATTCCTTGAACAGATTTTCTCATCTCAGGGTTGTCCATCACCTCACGAATAAAATCGTAACGGTTGGTGTTGATTGTACCGAAAAAGACCTCCACATCGGGATGCAGCCGTTTGAGAGTCGGGGCAAGATACTCCACATTGAACCGGATAATTCCTTTAGGTGTCCAAGGACATCCCGGATAAGCCGTATAGCTCCACGCTTCATTCTGGTACATCACCCTGTCGATTCTGATGCCCTCTTTTGCATATTCCTCAATAAAGCGGCAGAAATAATTAGCATACGCCTGCAGATATCGGGGGTCTTGGATGAAATAGTCGTTCACAGCCAATCTTTTAGGAAAGATGTTTTTGTCGGGGTTTTCCTGCACTTTGCTGTCTTCGAATAGCAGCCAATCCTTCTTTGGATCCAGGGTGTTGTACTTATTGCTCTGTACGGCATAATCCTGATTAATTTTCATCCATGAAGGGGGGCTCCACGGAGAAGTCCAGCAAGTGAGCTGTGGACAATATTTCTGTGCTGCATGAATGAAAGGGATAATCGCCTGCTTGTCGCGTTCGATATTGAAATATTTGAGTTTGAAATCACCCGGCACCTCGTCGCAGCTAAACCAAGAACGAGCATAATCGTTGGCATTCATACCAATACGTCCACGCGTGACCTTGAGCTGTCCGTCGGCAGCAAAAACATTTTTGAGAATCTGCTGCCGTTCGTTTTCGTCAAGCAGATTGAGAGCATCCCAATCAAGTTCATTGAATGTGATACCCCAGTCTAAGAATTTCATTCCCGTCTTCTGGTCATTGAGCATCACCTCGTCTATTTCGAGAAGAGGTTGCTGAGACGGTTTTTTGGATATTTTAGTTGATTTATTCTGGATGAACTGTCCATCAGTTGAACAAACCCAAGAAACGGTCTGTGCTTCATTCGTTTGAAATGCAAAAGACAAGAAGGCAACAGAACAGAAATGTTTGAAACGCATCATAATGGAAAAAAATGAATTATTAATAATACCCCACTCCACCACATTGTCTGCAGTGTTGTTTGCCTTTGCATCCGTCGTTTAGACAAACGCCTGAGCAAGGACAGGCTGAGGGATGTTCTTCAGGCGGAAGGCCAAATTCACCACAAGGTCGATTAAAATATCCTTTTCCGTTGCAAACCTTGCACTTGTGAGTCATCGGCTTGAGGTACTGGGATGATACCCATCCATAGTCCGGATAACAAGAAGCCCCGGTCATTCCGCAATTAAGAAATTTCACATAAGTGAAACCATTTCTCCGCTTACCAGCAAATTTGACTTTGTTTTCCTTGAATAGCTGGCATCTCATCTGGAAACCGTCATTCA
>JAEEOB010000228.1 GCA_016284045.1 Bacteroidaceae bacterium | reverse complement strand
TGTCTGGAAATTGAAAGCGTAACTGAGGTTCTCCACACCGAAAGCGGCAGCATCGGAGAGCGACAGCAGCAGCTCGGCATTTCGTGCCAGACATTTGGTGGGGATACAGCCCACGTTGAGGCAGGTGCCCCCCACTCTCTCCTTCTCGAAGACAGTGACCGAAAGTCCCTGCTTCGCAGCCAGCTCGGCTGCCCGGTAGCCTCCGGGGCCGGCACCGATAATAATGATGTCAGACTTGCTCATAGAATTGCTCAACGAATAATTTTTTCAACGATTTTTTTTGCGACAACGATTTTTCGAATTTTTCAAATGAACAATGCCAAACTTGTTTGAGTATTGTCATGAAAAAGAGAAAAACTGCGAAGCGAATTCTTACGAATCTTTACGAATCTGAATTCTAAAAATTCTTGTAATTCCTGTAAAAAAATAATAAATGATAAGTGAAGTAAAAAAACATGATTTATTTTGCGGCTGTCTGATATATGCCGTTCAAATGAGTATCGTCTTGTCTTCTTGACTTCTTGTCTACTTGTCTTCTAAAATGATTAAATATCCCAATGACAAAATAAATCGTAATTCGTAAATCGTAAATGATGTTTATTCAGACTGTGAAAGCTGTCTGTAGGTAAGCACAGGATGTTTGGCGGCCAGCACGTCGTCAACACGTCCGATGGGGGTGTCGTGAGGTGCCGACTTCACGGTGTCGGGGTCGCTGTTTGCCTCCTCTGCAATTCGTCGCATGACGGCGATGAAAGCGTCGAGCGTCTCCTTCGACTCGTTCTCCGTCGGCTCTATCATAAGCGACTCATGGAAGAGGAGCGGGAAATAGATGGTCGGAGCATGATAGCCGTAGTCGAGCAGCCGTTTTGCCACATCCATCGTGGTGACACCCGTGGATTTGTCCTTCAGACCGTCGAACACAAACTCATGGCAGCAAAGACCATCAATGGGCAGCAGATAAACATCCTTCAATGATTCCTTTATATAATTTGCGTTGAGCGTGGCGAGGGGCCCCACCAGCCGCACATGCTCTTTGCCGAGCGAAAGTATATAAGCGTAGGCTCGCATCATCACGGCGAAATTACCATTATATGGGCTGACCACAGGCAGGAACTCCTGCAGACCTTCACGCACACCTACAGGTCCGGAGCCGGGGCCGCCGCCTCCATGCGGTGTGGAGAATGTCTTGTGCAGGTTGATATGCATCACGTCGAAGCCCATGTCGCCAGGACGGCAGACACCCAGCATCGGGTTGAGGTTCGCACCGTCGTAGTACATCAGTCCGCCGCATGCATGAATCATCTCAGCTATCTCCGGGATATGATGCTCGAACAGTCCGAGTGTGTTGGGGTTGGTCATCATCATGGCGGAGATTTCCGGTCCATGCGCCTCAACCACTCTCCGCAGGTCATCCACATCGACCGTGCCGTCGGCAAGTGATTTCACTTCCACAACCTCCAGTCCGCATACAGCAGCAGAGGCGGGGTTGGTGCCGTGGGCCGAGTCAGGCACAACCACTTTCTTACGTGCCATGTCGCCGCGCGAGCGGTGATAGTTGTCGATGGTCATCAGTCCTGTCAACTCACCATGTGCTCCGGCGTATGGTTTGAATGTGAAATGAGCCAATCCTGTGAGCTGGCACAGCGCCTCCTCCAGGTATCTGATAAGCAGCTCCGCCCCTTTCGTGGTACCGGCAGGCTGCTCTGGATGAAGGTTCTGGAACTGGGGCAGCGCCGCCATCTCCTCGTTGATTTTCGGGTTGTATTTCATCGTACACGAACCCAACGGATAAAAACCGTTGTCCACACCGAAGTTGTCGGCCGACAAGTTCGTGTAATGACGTACCACCGTCAGTTCATCACACTCTGGCAGCTGCGCGTCTGCCTGTCTGCACAGTTCAGCCGGCAAGGCATAGTCACCAAACTGGTTTTCCGGAAGACTGTACCCTCTCCTGCCTGCTTTCGACAGCTCAAAAATAAGATTTCCGTATAATGTCCTGTTCATAAGGCAGCAAGTTTTACAAAGTTATCAATTTCCGCTTTCGTCCGTTTTTCTGTGACTGCAAAGATGAAGCCGTCAGCATAGCGCACACCGCCAAGGAAACCTGCATCGAGCAGTCGCTGATAGAGGCTGTCGGCATCGCCGTCGTATCTCACGAAGAACTCATTGAAGAACGGCTGGTCGTAAGCCAGCTTGAAATGTCCGGTGGCAATCAGCTGGTCTGCCATGTAATGCGCACCGGCATAAGACAGCTGCGCAGCCTCTTTCAGTCCTTCTTTTCCCATGAGCGAGAGATAAATGGTGACAAAGAGTGCCATCAGCGACTGGTTGGAGCAGATGTTCGACGTGGCTTTCTGCCGGCGGATATGCTGCTCGCGTGCCTGCAGCGTAAGCACGAACGCGCGCTGTCCACGGTTGTCGCGGGTCATGCCCACAATACGTCCCGGCATCTTGCGCATGAGTTTCTCCGTGCAGCACATATAGCCCACGTAAGGACCGCCAAACTGCAAAGGGATACCCAGACTCTGACCGTCGCCTACCGCAATGTCGGCACCCCACTCCGCCGGTGTTTTCAGCAGAGCGAGATCTGCTGCCACGCTGTTGACAACAAACAGTGCCTTGTTTTCATGGCAGACTTCAGCAAAGCTCGTGAAGTCCTCAACGATGCCGAACACATTCGGCTGCTGCACGATGACACCAGCGACACCACCCTCGGAGAACTTATGCCGGATGTCGTCGAGGTCGGTCACGCCGTCTTTCAGCCCGACGGTCTCGATAGCGATGTCCTTGTGCAGCGCATAGGTGCGGAGCACTTCCATCACCTTCGGATTGACCGAATCAGACACAAGCACCTTGTTCGCTTTCTTCGCCACTGTCACCGCCATCATCATCGCTTCAGCCGTGGCGGTTGCCCCGTCGTACATGGAGGCATTGGATATGTCCATGCCTGTCAGTTCTGCCATCATCGACTGATATTCGAAGATGTAATGGAGTGTGCCCTGTGATATCTCCGCTT
>JAEEOB010000227.1 GCA_016284045.1 Bacteroidaceae bacterium | reverse complement strand
ATTATAATTATATATATAATATAAAATTTATATGATTATTTTCCCTATTCGAAATCCACTAAATGTTACGGTGATACGGTGATACGGCGTGCTGAAAAAGTTGACTACCACTACTGGGAAATATTGACTACTTTCACTGAGTTGGTTGACTCTTTTCCTAATAACGTTGACTTCCGTACGGATATATTTTTACTCTTCATCTGTTTTGTTGACTTTGTTCCTAAAAGATGTTAAAGTTTGGTGGGTGTCCCGACTTTTGGGACACCCTGCCGTTATCTTTGCAATCGGAATTGCGAAAACAGGCTGCGCTCGGCATAATTGGAGCAAGCTCCATTCTGCTCTCGCTGGCACTGTCTTTGCAACGGAATTGCTGAGGCAGGATGCTATGCCTCGGCAGGAGGAAACCTATTATATTAACTAAAAAATGATTATCGATTATGAAGTTTCATCTTAAAACATGCGTTTTGCTTTCGAAGGAATTCGAAATCGAGGCCGAGCATCTGAAAGATGCACAAAAAATGGTGGAGAAACTGGTTGTGGAGAAGGGAGATCTAAGTGGGTTCGAGTTAACTCAAATAGGTTATGACATGGACGACCCTTCCATCCGCGAGTATAACCAGAAAATGTGTCAGGAAATAGTTGCAAGGCGATGCGATACTCAACAATCGTAGAGAAGGACGACAAGACGTTGGTGGAGATTATCGCGGCGCTGGAGCAGTTTGAGAAGGACAGGTTCATTGCCGGCATTCAGGCGCGCCACTATACGAAGTACGACATTGAGCAGGCGCTCGACATGGTGGCGTCGTACCAGTCGCGGATGAACGTGGAGGCGCGCTCGCTGGTAAGGTTCTCAGAGACGTTTATCCAGCAGTTTGCTACTGACAACAACGCGTGCTTCAATGAGGCGCAACGCTACTTCAACCGCATACGCTCGACGCTGTGCGCGCTGAAGAAGGTGTTTCAGAAGACTACGCCGCGCTCGATGGTGCAGCTGCCAGAGGGCACCGCTCAACCAACGGTTTTCGAACGCTCGCCGCTGTCGTATGGCGCCTGCGTCATTGACCTCTGGGGACTGTCATCCTACGACGATGTCGTTCAACAGCTATACCATCAGCTGGAGACGCTGCTGACGACGGCTACGACGATCTTGGGCCTGTGTCACCAGATGATAGAGAGCGAGGCGACGATTCGTCAGGACACGCAGCGGCTGAGGAGTATCTATCAGGAGAGTTGCGAGCAGCTGATGGGCAGCGTGAGGGAGTTTGCGGGGTTCCTGGGGACGGTGAAGCAACTGCCAGAGACGGAGCTGAACAAGCGCAGACAGAATGCCCGCTCGATGGACGATTTCCTGAAGAAGGAGTATCACAACGTGGAGAAGAGGGTGTTCAAGCAGTATGTGTGGCTGGAGGCTGTGCGCCAGGGGCAGAACGACGGTCTGACGGAGGAGGAGACCTACCTCTTTCACGAAACGCGGGAGCGTGTCAGGCAGGTGCGCTGGGCCATAGAGCACTTCGACGAGCTGGGTGTGGAAGGTCAGCAGGGCAAGCTCGACTCAACCATGCTGGTATATTTCCTGAAATGGTGTGGCGTTGGTCAGACCAAGGAGAAACGGCTCTATCAGTACTTCTGCAACACATACAGGGGCCAGTACAGTCTGCTGGTGTGGTCGGCTGTGTCGAAGGAGCGCAAGGGCCTGCGCGACAGCGGCATTACTGACCGTGGTGCGGCGGCCTCCTTCCAGCGTATGCTCGATGCAGCGTCGGGGCTGGTGGCAGTCTGAAAAAAATAGGTAGATGGATTCCGATGGGGGTTCATCTACTTTTTTTATATCGTTTTCTCACGTGCCAGAGGAAAACTTGGCAGGTTTTCTTCTTTTTTGATGATGCCTGAGGAAATTCTCCAAAGCTCCTGCGGAAAAGTGGCCATTTCTGCGGAAAAGTTCTCGATTTGGAGTGTTCGATTCTGAGGAAAGGCGGAAACGGCCATCTACCGTGTTTTGCGCTCGCTCGTTTTGGTTCCATCGATTCATTGTAATTTTGCAACCAGATGAATCTGAGGTTTGTGAGGTCTCATGAGGGAAGTCCGGACGCCGACCACACATCTCGCAAAACTCAGGAGAAGATGAAACAAGTAGTATTGCGCGTTGACGACGCTGCTTATGAGAAGTTTATGGGCATGGTGAGTCTGTGCCCACAGGTAGAGGTGCTGAACGTGTATGATGCAGGCAGCAAGGGACTGACAATGGATGTCTTTGTTGTAACGGCCATCCGCGAAATGCGCCAGATGCAGGCATTCCGCTATCCCTGCGACTACGCTTACCTGATGGTGGCCATGAACGATGGTGTGGTGAAGGGGTTGCCCTACTTCTATTCGCCCAAGGACTTTCTTGACTATCTGCGCCAGTCGGATTTCGACGGTCTGCCTGGTCGTACCACCATCTATGATACGATAGCCAAGGTGAAGGGCAGGTACCCCGACTGGACATTTACGGATGCTCCCAAGGCGAGCGAGGCGCTACGCAGGAAGAACCTTGTCAAGCAGTTTCTGAGTGCCATGATGAGGGCTCAAAGCAGGCGGCCGGACGGGTTGTCGGACGAATCCTGAGCGTGTCGGACGATACGTCGGACGACAGAGAAAAAAGCCATTGAGGGCTGAAAAATCCTTTCTAACTTTGCATCAGGAATCAGAACTGAAACAAAGAATTGAAGAATTAAAAAAAATTGAAGAATTAAAGAATTGAAAAATTGAAGAATTGAAGAATTAAAAAATTGAAGACTTGAAGTGATGAAAGAAATCAGAATCGTGAGCGTCAAGAACGCTTACAACGTGAAGATTAAGAAGTGCTGCGCCTCGTGCCAGCACAAGTGTGTGGAGAACGACGGTACGAGGGTCTGCGCACAGATGATGCTGAAGGTTCAGCCACGGTTCAAGTGCAAGCTGTGGCAGATGAGCGAGGGGCTGATGAAGGCAGGAATGCAAAACGGTGGTGTGGTGCGACTGAGGGAAACGAAAGAGATTGTGATAAGTTAAGAAAAAGACATAACCGAGTCGGAGCGAGTGGAGGAAGTCTACGTAGTGAAAATGGCCAAATTCCGACATGACCTTCACTAATTAAAATTCGACAAGTTTATGAAAAAGTACATTGAAATTCCATTGGAAGTCATGGAGCGCCTTGTAGAAG
>JAEEOB010000226.1 GCA_016284045.1 Bacteroidaceae bacterium | reverse complement strand
GACATGGCTACGATCCGACTTGCATACATTAATTCGTATGCACAAGCAACATCATTAACTGTGGATTGCCAGAATCCTGGTGGGTTGTCAAATTTAATCACATATAGTGATCAACAGACTGTGAGAAATCTAAAAGTTACAGGATATATTGATGGCTCAGATCTTGTATTCATTAGAAATTTGATAAACAATAGGAAGTTAACTGGAGTAATTGACTTGGAAGAAGTTCATATCGTAGCAGGAGGAGATATAACTAGTGATAACAATCTTAAAGGATGCCAATTTTGGGCAACAAATAAAATAAAAAAAATTAAGAAAATTATTTTTCCTAATACTTTAAAAAGTGGAAGTATAACAAAACTATATTCTGGAGATTCTAAATCATATGTTGACGTCGATTCTGTGATTTGGACAAGTCCAAAGATTACTTTATATAATGGTAATTTTTATGCAGAAAATTGGTGTCATAATACGAGTTTTCTCCAATTACCTAATGGCTTTACAAGAATTAAACAAATACCATCAGGAATAAAGATTGTCTTTCCTGCATCATTAAATTACATTGAAAATAACGGACCCGTATCTGGCTTGACAATTTATTCATATATTGAAGACCCACAGTCAATATCAATTAATGGTGCTAGCAGTTACTCTATTTTTTCTAATACTACTTTCTATATACCTAAAGGAACAAAAAAGAAATATGAAAGTTCAAATTTTGGGAAAAGAATCAGTACGTCATCAGGCTCTACCATACCTAACAACAACACATTTATAGAATTTTATGATTTAGACAGTGTAGTTGTTGATTCTTCAATTATTACGCTATATAAAGGTGAAACGGACTCAATAAAAACCACTATTTATCCAGATGCAGAATTGGTTTCGTATATAAACTATTACAATAGTGATCCTTCTATTGCAACAGTTAATGGTGATGGAGAAGTAACGGCTCTTAATCATGGTGAAACTGAAATAACAATTACGCCTAATGTGTTCATTGAGGGTCTTGAAACTAAATCAACAACGTGTTTAATAAAAGTATTTGAGCACACAGAGGGTGTTGAGATTGAGCCTTTGGAATACATTCATATAGGTGAGCAAATAAAATTAGAAACAAGAACTCTTCCTTTGGGAATTTCTGATAATCAAATCATTTTAACTTCCAGTAATGAAGATGTGATTACTATAAACGAAAAAGGTGAACTTGTCGGAGTCGGCAAGGGAACGTGTACTATTACAGCAACATCTGTAGATGGTAATTATACAGCTCAATGTGAGGTAATAGTTATAAAAGCAGTGGAGGATGTTTCTTTGGAAGTTCATCAGATTTCTATGAATCCAAATGAGACAAGAAGTCTAATAGCTAATGTGTCCCCCTACGACGCTGACAACAAAAAAGTTCTCTGGTCATCATCAGATGAGACGGTAGCTACGGTGGATGAAAGTGGCTTAGTGACGGCAGTCAATTCAGGTGAGGCATGGATAAAAGCAGTTTCAGATGATAATCCGGAGGCTTGCGACTCATGTAAGGTTACGGTGACGCAGGCTGTCACGGGAATCGAACTTGATATTACGGAATGTACGTTGAACAAAATCGGGGAGACCATCCAGCTGACCGCTAAGGTGATCCCTGAAAATGCAAACAACAGAAACGTGAACTGGAAAAGCTCGAACGAGAGTGTATGCTTTGTGTCGAACGGTAAGGTCGTGGCAGTCGGATTCGGAACCGCTGTTATTATAGCTACCACAGAGGAAGGCGGATTCATGGCTATCTGCACGGTGAAGGTGGAGGAGGCTTCAACGCTCAAAGGTGATGTGAATACCGACGGGAAAGTGGATATCAGCGATGTCGTTGCAATCATCAACACGATGGCAGGCGACACGATATTCAAAGCCACCTCCGATATGAATGCCGACGGAAAGACCGACATCTCCGATGTCGTGTCGGTCATCAACATCATGGCAGGAGCCACAGAATAATCATCATAAAGATATCTAAGCAATGCAATCCCTGACGAACCCGCCGTTTGTCAGGGATTGCTTTAGTAGGTGCCGTTTTCATACGGCATCCGAGTAATCAGTACTGATTAGCAGAAGATTAGTTTTTCTAAGATTGTCTTTCTTCGATTCAGAAATGTGGTTACTGGCGACGTAAGAAAACGTCGCCTCCCATTAGTTGTGCGTTTTGATGTCATTTAATAGGAAATCATCCAGATGGTTTTTTCCGCATCAGCGGTTTTTTTCAGTTCATTTATGGACTGCTTTTTTCCTCTTTTTAAGTGTCACACACTTTATCCTTTTTTCTTTCGTCTCCATTATCTTCTTCAAGAATCAACCCCAAAAACGTTTTACAACTAAAAAGAAGTTTTTTTATTTTTATTTTCTCCTTAATTGTCTAGGAATCATCCCATATGGTAAATCCGAAAGTTGAGAACCTATTATATTAACGTAGAGACGCGCCGTGGTGCGTCTAAATAAAGCAGTACAACACCCATCCATCGGTTCTTTTCCGCCTTATTTTCAACCGCTAAAAATGACAGCTAAAAACTAAAATCAAAAGACTAAAAACTAAATCCCCCATTTATGTTTCAATTTGGCTATAATTTGAAACGTATGAGCAAATGAATGTCAAATCTTTTTGTTAACTTTGCAAACGATAAGATTATTGGAAAGTGAAACACACCATTCTTTTTTTAGTCGCGGTGATGTTCAGTCTCACGGTAATGGCACAGACCGACGGTAAGACTGCGAGGGAAAGACGGCGCGAGAAAGCCAAGGAATTGGCAAGAAAAGTGGAAACGGCAATCGACTCCATCAGCGTGAGGGGAGTGGATAAAGCTTATATCTGTGCCCCTGAGAAACCATGGCAGATTATCGCTCAGGGTAATGTCAACCAGTCTGATCTGAGGATGAAATCTGTCATCAACGGCAATGAGGTGCTGAACGACGGCTACGGTGAGGTCATCACACGTCCACATATCAAGACCACCCCTTCCACTTACGTCGGACTGTGGGCGGGATACCGTGGCTACGGCATCGGTTTTTCGAAAAATGTGGGAGGCGACAAAGGAACGCTTCTCAAAGCGGGAGTCACAGGGGGCGCTTATGGAGTGAATTTCCGGCTGCATAACTTCAAGGACGACAACCCGTCGGTGGGCATCTCCGGAATGGTGCGCGATGAATGGAACAACATACGTATCCGTTATTCGCTCCCTAAGCCCATAGAAACAAGAACCATCATATTCGATGCATATTATATGTTCAACAAGAAGCGGTTCTCGTATGCGGCGGCTTACGATATGAGCGTCATCCAGAAACGGTCGGCAGGATCGCCTATGGCGGCTGTGATGTACTATAACTCCAGAATTGAATATGCCCATGACCAGAACGCAAATGTCATACTGTTTATGAACGACGTGGCGAAGATGCGCCAGAGCCAGTTCAGCGCAGGCGCGGGATACGCCTACAACTGGGTGCCGGTAAAAGGACTCCTCGTCAGCGCCATGGCTGTGCCCATGCTTACGTTCTACAACCGGTTTTCTATGCGCTTCTACAATTCCAACCTCAAAGAGGCATACAAGGCACAGCGGGAGCATCCGGAGGAAGACGTGTTGCTTCCGCAGCCTGATGAATACAAAATATGGCAGACGGGAAAAATCATCCAGCGGGGAAAACCCTCGTTTAACCTCGATTCACGCCTGTCGGTCACATACAACGCACGTCAGTGGTTTTTCAACACCTACGGACAGCTCAACTCTTTTTACGACAAACGCAAGAAAAACAACGGACAACTCACCGACTGGTTTGTCTGTGCATCGATTGGTATAAGACTTTAATTATAGTTGTTAGATTCTAGTTTTTAGTTATTGTTTTGATTTTTTGATGGCGGATTACAGTTGTTTTTTAGATGCACCACGGCGCGTCTCTTCATGCTCTACAGCGTGAATCTGTATTTGAAAACGCTTCCCCAACAGCCTTGCCTTTGAGGATGGGTTGATTACGGTTTTTCTTTTAGGCCCCACCTTTGCACTTAACGTCTTCTGCTTCGCCTTCGTTCCTTGGCTTGCACAAGCCGAGTGCTGCACCACCTCATCACACAATCGATTATCAATCGATTCTGCGCTGAGTTCCCCACGGGGAGTCTCTACATGCTCTACGGCTATTTCATGCGTGAATCTGTGTTTGAAAACGCTTCCCCAACAGCCTTGCATTTGAGGATGGGTTGATTACAGTTTTTTTAAACACCCCACGGCGTATCTCTT
>JAEEOB010000225.1 GCA_016284045.1 Bacteroidaceae bacterium | reverse complement strand
ATACCAGAAGGGGCGGTGGTGTCAATTCCTATGCGGGCGTCAGGAAAGTCAATCAGAAAATCATTCATATTGGGATGCCTAAGTGGACTTGCACAACCCTTTGGTGCCATACTTGTATTGCTGCTTGCCACATTTTTCGTTCCTGCGCTGCCTTATCTTCTTTCATTCGCTGCAGGAGCAATGCTGTATGTGGTGGTGGAGGAACTTATCCCTGAGGCAAGCAGCGGAAAGCACACAAACCTCAGCACCATATTGTTCGCCATCGGTTTTGTGATGATAATGATGCTTGATTATTTGCTTGAATAGTTCGGATTAGAGAATTATAACAAAAAGTAGAACTTCGTTCTTCAAAAAACGCTTCGCTTAACACAAAGCCATCCGGTTTGATTGCCATAACACAACTGATAATGTTTTGGAAAACAATAAATAATGACTTCAGAAACTTGAGTTATTTATATATTATCAACTTTGAAAAAAGAAGGATGAAGGTAATCTGAAAAACAATTATATCCTCTATTATTTGTTATTCCCAACTCGTTTTTGTATTTTTGCAACCAAAAGTTGATAATTGAGAATAAAGATTTCTTGTTTTTTATTTGCTAATAATTAAACAATCATGACACAATCTCAGACGGTAATAGATGCCATAGAAAGTTTAGGCGGAATAGCTCCGCTTGGGAAGATATATCAAGTGGCATTACAAAATTCTGATTGTATTTGGGGAACAAAAACACCTCAGGCATCTATCCGGCGAATAGTCCGACATACAAAAGGAATATATGTAGTTCGTAAGGGACTTTACGCTTTGGAAAAATATCGTCAGCAACTGGAAGCTAATGGTATTATAGAAGTAACTCCAAACAATGCAGATTCTAATGAGGTGCAACAATTCACACATTACTATTATCAGGGACTTTTACTAAAGGTCGGTGAACTCCGCCATTTTGAGACATTCGTTCCTAATCAGGATAAAAACCGTATGTTCCTTCAAGAAGCGACTTTGGGAGAACTAAGAAGTATGGAAGAATTGCCAAACTATACATATCCACATTTGGTACAGCGGTCAAGCACTATTGATGTGATATGGTTTAATGAACGGGGCATGCCACATTCGTTTTTTGAAGTGGAACATTCAACTGACATTCAAAACTCATTACTTAAGTTTTGCGATTTACAGGACTTTTATGCCCGTATGGTTATCGTGGCAGACGACTACCGCAAAGAGGAGTTTTTGAGAAAGCTGAATGAAACCGCTTTCCGCGACATCAAAAAAGACCACAGGGTGCATTTTCTGTCCTACGATGAACTTAACCGACAATATGAAAATGCCATAATAGATTCTCAACGTTCATTTATCCTATAATCAAAAGCCACAACCACATGCAATATATAGTTACAATAGAAGAGTATCTGTCAAAAGATGTCTGTGTTGAAGCGCCTTCCAAGGATGAGGCCTTATATATGGTGAGGAAAGCCTATAAAAAGGCAGAAATTGTGTTGAGTGACGAGTCTTTTGTCTGTGTTGATTTTTCTGTGAGTGAAATCGACAAGAGCGAGAATAACACAGAAAAAGACATATAACAAATTGGGAATTAACAAGTTCTCATTCCGCCTTCATCAAATACCCATATAACTTGGATAACTATTTTCAATCTTCTTCCATTATCAGACACACAAAACTGACTAAGATATAATTATCCAATCCTCCACGGTTTTAGATTCCTTTGAAAAACTCACGCCGACTTTTACCACCCGCTTGCCAGAGGTGGCGTAAGGAATGACTTAACGGTGGGAGTTTTTTTGGTCGAGAGCATCCTGCGCCGTGCCGTTGATTTCAGCTCGACTACATAGATGGTGTCGGGCATGTGGACAACCATATCCACCCATCCACCCGCACATTTCTACTGCGTCACCACATAGATGTTCAGCATATAGAAAATAAGGTAGAGCGTCCACTCGTAGAATCCCTCGACGTTGCTCACCTCTGCGAGTTTTTTTTCTTGATTAAGAATCATTTACCGTGCGGATGGTTTAAGACCGTGCTGCGCTGGTCAGATGTGCGGCTAAGACGACCACAATCCAGTAGATGTCCTTTCGGGCGGAGTACGATTTTTTTTAGACACCCCACGGGGAGTCTCTACAGCAACTACGGCTATTTCATGCGTGGGTGGGGATTTGGAAACGTTCCCGTGACGGGTTTTCTAATGGTTACAAAAACCAATATCTATAAACTATAAACTATAATCTATAAACTTTAAACTAAAAAATAAAAAAACGGTAAAAACAAGTTTTTGGTACGATTCTGCGATAATGTCATGTTTTTTTTGTAAATTCGCCAAATAATTGTAAAAAGAGGAATAATGAGACGAGTGATATTTATACTGCTGACCATATTCAGCATCATGAGCGCCGATGCCCAGCACCTGAGTTTCATGGGTGTGGAATTAGGCAACAAGGTGTCGACATTCAACAAAGAGCTGAACAAGAAAGGCTATATGCGCAGGTTCTCGCACGACATCGGCGACATCTTCGTGAACGGCACTTTCGCCGGCTACAAAGCCGACGTGATGCTCTACCGCCAGCAGCCTACAAAGAAAGTGAGGAGCGCCGTGGCAACCATCATCGATGAATACGACAGCTTCCGCGCCGTCGAGATTCTCAACGACATCAAAGGTAAGATTCTCAACAAATATCCCGGCGCCACCGTCAGCGACATCTCCGATGGCGGTCCGCTCCCCCATATCTCCATCGCCATCCACAACCAGTATGACGAACACATCAACTTGCTGATTGACGAGAAAGGAAAGGTGAACGTGGCTTACATCGGTGATCTGACGAAACGGGATCCCAATGATGATATTTAGATGGGAGTTAATTTTCTGCGAAAATGGAATTATATTCCTGCGGAATGGAGTTAAATTTCTTTCAGAAATTGGAGTTAATTCCTTCGGAATGGGAGTTATTTTTTCATTATACAATCTATCACAATCTATAATAACTATTCAAATATATAATATCTATTTTAACTTTAAACGTGCCAAAATATTCAATCATAGTCCCGGTGTTCAACCGTCCGGATGAGGTGGACGAGCTGCTTGAGAGCCTGACTCGTCAGACACTGACGGACTTCGACGTGATCATCGTGGAAGACGGTTCGTCGAAGCCCTGCAAGGAGGTGTGCGACAAATATGCCGACCAGCTCACCATCCACTATTACATGAAAGAAAACTCCGGTCCCGGTCCGTCGCGCAACTACGGAGTGGAACGCTCGGAGAGCGAGTATGTGATTATCCTCGACTCCGACGTGGTGCTTCCCGAGGGCTATATGGCAGCAGTGGAGCAGAGCCTGAAGGAGCATCCGTGCGATGCCTTCGGCGGTCCTGACCGTGCCCATGAGTCGTTCACCGACATGCAGAAAGCCATCTCCTACTCGATGACCTCGTTTTTCACCACAGGCGGCATCCGCGGCGGCAAGGCGAAGCTCGACAAGTTTCATCCCCGCTCCTACAACCTGGGCGTGAAGCGCGAGGTGTATCAGAAAATCAGCGGCTTCTCGAAGATGCGTTTCGGCGAGGATATCGACTTCAGCTACCGTCTGCTAGAGAACGGCTATACCACCCGCCTCTATCCCGACGCTTGGGTGTGGCATAAACGCCGTACGAACCTCGACAAGTTTTTCAAGCAGGTGTTCAACTCCGGCATCGCCCGCATCAACCTGACGAAACGGCATCCCGGCACGCTGAAACTTGTGCATCTGCTGCCAATGGTGTTCACAGTGGGCGTGATCCTGCTTATCATAACCGCCGTAGTGCTCCGTCTGCTTGCACTCGACCCCGCCATGGGCGAGACGTTCTGCCAGGGATTTCCGCTCGGCAAGACCCACCTAGGATGGTGGGTGCTTCCGCTCCTTCCCATACTGCTTTATATCCTGCTCGTGTTCATCGACTCGTCGGTGAGAAACAAATCGATGGTCATCGGCTACCTTTCCGTGAAGTCATCGTTCGTGCAGCTCTTCGGCTACGGATTCGGATTCCTCACCGCATGGTGGAAACGCTGCGTGCTGAAAAAAGACGAGTTCGCCGCATTCCAGAAGAATTTTTATTGATTTTTTAAAAGGGAGTTAATTCTTTGAATGGAGTTATAATTTCATTTGGAGTTATATCCCATCGGGATGGAGTTATAATTCCTTCGGAATTGGAGTTAATCCTGGGGATGGGAATTATATCCCTTCGGGATAGGAAGAAATTAAAAGGAAAATAATGGAAAATGATTACGACATAAACCCTGTGGTGGATGATGAATTCTCGGATGACAGATTCCGGCATGTGTCGATGAAAGACATCGACCAGAGCAGCCGTCCGCGTGAGAAACTGGCTGAATACGGAGCAGAGAAGCTAACAGACGCTGAACTCTTCGCCATCCTGATTGGCAGCGGCTCCACGCAAAAAAATGCCACTGAACTGATGACTGATATTCTGTCCGACGCAGAGAATAACCTGGCTAACCTGAACCGCTTCACCATCGAGGACCTGATGATGTATAACGGCATAGGCGAAGCGAAAGCCATCACCATCAAGGCCGCCCTTGAGCTGAGCAACCGCCGTTTGAAACAAAACATGGGTGATTTGACCTCCCTTACCACTGGCGAAAGCATCTTTAATATGATGAGGGTTTATATCCAAAACCTGACGCATGAGGAAAGCTGGGCACTGATGCTCAACAACCGCGGCAAGATGCTACGTAAGGTGAAGCTCAGCGAAGGCGGCAGAACCGCCACCGTGGTTGATGTGCGAATCCTTTGCAAGAAAGCCATCCTCGCCGAGGCAAGCAGCGTGGTGCTGGTTCATAATCATCCTTCCGGCAGCCTGCGTCCAAGCAAAGACGACGATAACCTGACCCGTGCAGTGAAGAACGCGCTCAGCGTGCTCGACATCCGGCTGCTCGACCATGTGATTGTAACTGACAACGGCTATTACAGCTATTGCGAGATGGGACGGATTTAATTATTTACGATTTACAAATTTACGATTTACGTTTTTACCTTAACGTCACAAAGTCAAATGTCACATTGTC
>JAEEOB010000224.1 GCA_016284045.1 Bacteroidaceae bacterium | reverse complement strand
TGTGTTAAGCGAAGCGTTTTTTGAAGAACGAAGTTCTACTTTTTGTTAAGTTTTGTCAGCACGTAGTGCGGTATGGGTTGTGGGCATGGTTGCTGAAAACTTGTTTTCAGGCAAGCATGCCTGCAATCCATACCATTGGGCGCAGCCCATGACAAAACGTTTTTTTATCTTTTTTTTGTTGATTGAACATCCGAAACTTGAATTGTTTAGTTTTTCTTTCATGCAAAGTTAAATAAAAAAAAGAAATTATGCAAAATACATTAAGATTTGGTCGATTATTTGGTAATATAACATATAAATAGTAATTTTGTAGCAAAAATTAAAAAAAAGGATATGTGCACATATAAAATTTCTATTGACGATGCAGTGATGGAGGTAATAAGGCCGACCATTGCAAACGGCATGGATGAGAACACCTGGGTTCAAATTCAGGTTGATATGTTGTTTTCACGAATGGCGGCTGACCAAAAGAACACATCCTTTGATGACGATTATATGACAAATCTCATCAGCATGTCTGCTCCTGCTTGGAATGATGTTAAAGATGCCGACCTTTGGATTCACGAATTAAGGGGTGAATGATATGGCAAAGGCCGTTCTACTGGATACCGGGTTCTTAATTAGATTAATGAACCCAAGCGAACCTCTTCATCAGGTAGCTCTTAATCTATTTAAAAAATTTGTCACCAGCGGCACTTTATGCAAAGTCTCGACCATAGCATTGGCTGAATATGGTGTGAAAGGTGAGTTGCGGTATCTTCCCACAAGATATTTGCAATATGTACCATTTCTTTATTCTCATGCTGAGCAGGCATCTGTTTTTATGCGCACAATTATTAAAACGAAACAAGAACGTGGAGTTGTGATACAACCTCGTGTCATCATTCCTAATGATACCAAAATGTTTGCTCAAGCAAGTGCTGATCCAGAAATAGTTGCTTTTGTCTCTGCTGATACTGAGGCAAAAAAGGTATATGAACTATTAGAAAAACCAAATTTTGAGTTTATTAATATCCGTGAGATTTAATTAGAATAACGCCTTGCCCTATTTGGACAAGGCGTTTTTTTATTTTATAAAGTGTAAAATGCGATATACAAATATCATTCTCTTTCTTCTCATCTTCGTGCAGTCCAGCCTCTATGCACAGACGAAGGAAGGCCCCCTGCCCGACCAGGTGGGAGTCATCGACGAGCATATCAGCAAAACAAAAATATACAGCCGGCGGCGGAGATACCCCGACGGAACGACGGTCATCAACAGGAAGCTGCGGTTCAACAACAGCATCACCCCGCAGGGGATGGCGATTTACGGCGGCAGGCTCTATCAGTTCCGCAACGGTGGCTACTGTCAGGTGGTGGATATCGCCACCATGCGGCAGGTGGAGAGTTTCTACATCCCCATGTCGGAGGCACCCGACTACGCCAATGCCATGCATCTCGGATCCGTGGCGTTCAGCGATGAATATTCCGACGAACCGGGCTACACAAAAGAAGAAGGAGGACTGCCCTACCTCTACGTGATGCTTGGCGACGACCGGCTGTCCGGCAAAGAGAGATACGGGACGGTGGCGGTCATCGACATCAACCACAACTACAACACACTGACAAACACCCTGACCGGAAAAGGAAAGCAGCTGCGTACCTGCCGGCTCATCCGTTATTTCCGTCTGAAGATGGGCGGACTCATCCTGCCCAATTTCATCGCCGCCTTCGACTTCGGCATAGGCAAAGGCTGGGTGTTTGGCTACGACGAGGAGAAAAGCAGCGGTGCGACAGCCAAGCAGACAGTCGATTTCATCGTCAGAGAGTTCAGGTTTCCCCAGAGCGGCAACGGTGATGTCACCGACAGCATCCGTTACGACGGCGACCGCTTCACCATACATGCACGGTGCGGCAACCTGCAGGACTGCATATTCCACGACGGACTGATTTACCTCTCCTGTGGCGGGTCCGCCAGCAAGAAAAACCCTATGGACGCACATATCGCCATCTACGACCCCAAGCTGAGATCCATCACCTCCAGACACAACTCCGGAACCAAACACGAATCGGAGGGAATCGACATCCACGACGGGCTCATCTACCAGACATTTCAGATGGACCGTTCCGACATCCGGATTTGCAGAACACCTCTTAATTCAAGCTTTGAAAGCGGTAATGAAACTCTTAATTATCATAAAAAAAGGTTTTGTCTTAGATGATAAGGTTTTACTGTGACTAAATGCTTAGCTGATTCTGTCAGGGCTTACACTGACAGAAACGTGGGTGAAAAGACAAAACAAAAAAATGCTCAACTATGTTTCGCACAAAAAACACTGCGTTCAACAAAAACCATGCGGAT
>JAEEOB010000223.1 GCA_016284045.1 Bacteroidaceae bacterium | reverse complement strand
AAGAGACGGAAGGCTTTCACAGTGCAAAGGAATGGTTCAGCCATGCTGAGGGATGGGACACGGCAGAGCATCTGACCACCAAGATTGTCAGAAAATAAAATGGATGAGCGGCAATGATATAAATAAAGCAGCGGAAATACCCAGGTATTTCCGTTTTTTGTTATATACGAAAAACAGCAAGGATGAGATGATGATGTAGATAATCACGACCTCCCAGATGTTCGGCCGGTAGTTGACGACAGCACCCGGAAGCCCGGAAACCTTGTCAGCCACGAGCACCATGGCTTTTGTGAGCCAGTTGATGAGTGTTGTGAGCCATCCGCAGACAAGCGTCCACCAGGAGAAAATCCACCAGATGACGGCAGCCCACATGAAGAGCGTAGCGATGACCGACACAGCGAGATTGCTCATGATGGAATAAAGCGGCACTTTACCGAAATGATATGCAACGACAGGGAAAGTGAAGAGCGTGCAGGTGACTGAAATGCAGATGATGTCGAGAATGATCGCCCATCGTCCCGTCTTCTGTCCCAGCCATGTGCATAAAGGAGCTCCCATCACCGCAATGCCGATGATGGATAGAAATGAGAGCTGGAATCCCAGATTCATTATGAACATGGGATTGGCGACAATCATGAAAAATCCGGCAATCGCCGCCGCGTTCTTCAGCTGCTGTCCGTGCCCGATTACCAAAGCAATCTGAAACACACTGCACATGATGGTTGCCCTGACAAGCGACAGAGGGAATCCGGCGACAAAGGCAAAAAGCCAGATAAACGGGATGACGAGCAGCGCTGTGATTTGCCGCCATCTTCTTGTGAAAAGTCCTCTAAGCAGCAGGATGTCGATGAGTGACACGATGATGGTGAGGTGGAATCCCGAAAGGGCGAGCACATGGCTGATTCCCGCATTGGAGAACTGTTCGCGGAGTTGGGGAGAGATGTCGGTCTTTTCGCCTGTGGTCATCGCGTCGATGATGGCGAGTGCCTCGTCTGTGAAATCGGCCTGTCCATACTGGTCGCGCATGGACTGGGCAAGGTCCTTGTCGGTCAGCAGATGCATACGGAAAGCTGCTTGGGCTGCCGAGTCTTGATAGCATAATCCCCATGCCCCGTCGGAGCCGTAAATCACCGACGGAATGCCCTGGTAGAAAAGAAAATCGGAGTAGCCGTTGTTGTCGTTTCGGACAGAATCGGTTGCGGTGGTATCGGCAGCAAGTGTACCATTACGGCTCACGCTGTCGCCACGCTGTTCATCAGCAGTTGACGACTGTCGGGCCTGCTTTTTACTATGTCTTCTCCTGTGCCGTCTCTTCTTCTTTTTCTGTCCTTCCTTTTTCTTTGTCACTTGCTTCTCATATCTCTTCGACTCAGACTTTTCTTTATTCTTTGTCTCCTGCTTTTCTTTTTCCTTCCTTATTTTCTTCTCAGTCTTTTTCAGTATCTTTTTCACACCCTTTGAAATCTTCCTTAATTTCTTCTTAAACTGATAGACATCGTTCTCACGTTGCCATTCAGCTTTCAGATAAGGAGATGTGGGGATATTGAAATAGGTCATCAGCCAGATGCTGTCGCCCTTGAGCAGATCGGGAGACTGATGGTTTGCCGTGTCGCCCTTAGCAAGATATGCCATGTAAGTGCCACCGTGCTGATCACGGAACTTGAACACCCACCATTTCGTTCTCTCCACCGGTTTGGAATCGACGACACCATACCTGCATTTACGCGTATCAATGGTTTTTGCCTCTACATCAAAAAAACGCCATTGCGCCATGGTGGCACCGAAAAGAAAAAAAGCGACAAGAGCAGCCACTCCAAACGGTTGGGATGAAGCATATCGTCTGGACTTATGATAAAATAACCAAGCGGTGAGTGCAACCGCAATAACGAGGAGCGAATAAAGAATATAAAGAGGAAAATGAACTCTCTCCAGCAGCAAATTGGCGACCGCCATACCGGCAAGTGTGGCTAACGTGGGCCGCAGTATGGGATAAGAGTTCCACATGGAGTTTTTAAGTGAAAAGTGAAATCTTGGAGCAGCGAGAGCAGAATAAGCTTGCTTAAATTCTGCCGAGTCGTGACAAGATTCTACGAAGTGAATAGTGAAAAGTGTTTTTACTCAGGACTATGGATATTAATCATGAATAGTGATTCACAGGAATTTCCAGAATTATCGAATTTTTCAGATGAACAACACCAAACTTGAGATTAAGCGAGATTAGATTGTTGATTATTCAGCCGTTATCATGACAAACGTCTTGGCTTCTCGTCTTCTTGTCTTCGGATCTTCGTATCAAAGATTCTTGAGATAGTCGATGCGTTCATAGGGGTTTTCAGCTCCAAAGACGTAGCTACCAGCCACAAGCACATCTGTTCCAGCCTGTGCCAGCTGCACAGCGGTTGTTTTGTTGACACCGCCGTCAACTTCAATAAGTGCCTTGGACCCTGTACGAACAATCATTTGCCGGAGTTGCTCCACCTTGTCGAGAGAATGCTCAATGAATTTCTGCCCTCCGAATCCCGGGTTGACGGTCATGAGCAACACCATATCCACATCGCGGATGACGTCCTCAAGTAGGCAAACGGGCGTGGAGGGGTTGAGCGTTACACCAGCCTTCATTCCCGCCTCGTGAATCTCGTGGATGACGCGGTTCAGGTGGAGGCACGCCTCATAATGCACATTCATCATCATGGCTCCGAGGGCCGCCACCTCCTTGACGAACTTCTCAGGTTTCACGATCATCAGATGCACGTCGAGAGGTTTCCTGCATATTTTGGCCACAGCCTGCAAGACAGGAAATCCGAAACTGATATTGGGCACAAACACTCCGTCCATGACATCCAGATGCAGCCAGTCGGCGTTGCTGTTGTTTATCATCTCAATGTCTTTCTCCAGATTGGCGAAATTCGCTGCCAAAAGCGATGGTGATACGATTTGCATGACAAAAGAATTAGTGTGGTTCCAAAAATTCAGATTTACACTGCAAAGTTAAGAAAAGAAAGATGCAAATCAAAAAAAAAAGGTGTTTTCTTTGGCAATGTTGTGTGAAGTTATTCATTTTGTCGCGTTATGTCCAACTAAACACAAACCTTAAAAACAAAAGCAATGAAAAAATTATTCTTAATGTTTGCGTTGACCATCCTGTCGATGTCAGCTTATTGTCAGGGCACGGTTGGAGCCTATATCTCCAAAAACAGTGGAAGTCCGTATGATTGAATAAAACCATACGGACTTTTTTTGTGAAATGATTACGGTTTTTCCGCAAACTATTTGACAATTTCGTTGTTGATGACCACATTATTGAGGGTGAGTCCCTCAACGGGCCGTTTTGTGAATGCTTTTTCTTTGGCTTTGTCTTTGCTGTCGATGTCGGTGAATGCAAAGTTTTTGAGGACATATTTGTCGGAGCCTTCCACATTGAAGAATGTGCCACAGTTCATTCGGATATTATTAAAAGATATGTCGTTACACTGAGAGAGCGGCATATCATCCCGGTCCTCTTTCTGATAGAACTGCGTCCACGGCTTGACAAGCAGGAAGTTGCGGCAGTTGCCTGTGAAATTCTCCACCCTCACATATTCGTAATGCTGCGGGGTGTCGGGCCGCATCTTAAGCCACAGCACGTTGTTCGTGTTGTCGGCATGGCAGTTGCGCATGATGACGTTCCAGTCGTGAATGGACTCAGAGCCGAGCGTGATGCAGCCGTGAGTGGTGCCGTAATGGCAGTTCTCCACAAGGATGTTATAACAAGGACCGTTCTCCGGGGCGAGGTCGGCAAACGTGCCTTTACCCCCTTTGAGCACTACCGCATCATCGTTGACATTCATGTAGCATCCTCTGACGAGGATGTCATGACAGACATCGATGTCGATGGCGTCGGTTGACGGCCCTTTGATATCTTCCGTCGAGGAATAGATATAGAGGTCGAGAAAACGTACATGGTCACACTTATAGATATGGTTGGTCCAGAACGGCGAGTTGATTAGACGAACATCCTGGATGGTGACGTTTTTGGAATTGGAGATGTAGGTAAGTCTTGGACGCTGTGCGTCTTTGTTGGTACACTCACGGTTCCACTGCCGCCTTATCCAGAACTCCTCCCAATAGGAAGTGCCGTTTCCGTCGATGGTTCCCTTTCCTGCAATCGTAAACCCGTCGAGACCGTCGGCATTGACAAGTGCAGTGAAATACTTGCAGGTCTGCCCTTCGATTCGAGTCTCACGGATTTCAAAGTCGCGGATACGCTCAGAGCCTTTGAGCACCGCCCCCTCTTCAAGGTAGAGATGAGTGCCCTGCCGGAAAAAGAGATTGCCGGTGAAGAATGTGCCTTTTGGAATCACGATGACCCCTCCCCCATTGTCAGCCGCCTTATCAATAACCGCCTGAATGGTTTTGGTCTGGACATCCTCTGTATGCTGCCGCACACCATAGTCTGTGATGACATATCTCTTTCCGAGCTTCTCGACATTAATTTTTACTGTGTCGGCAAACCAAGAGTCCATGGGCTCTCCATTAGGCCAATTCTCCCTAACGGGTTTCTTTGCTTCGGCATCTGCCCAATCCATCCAAAAGGACACAATAAGGCAAATGGCAGTTTTTACCATTAATTTCATCAGTTTAGCTTGTAGTTTAGTTAGAGATTCTCTCTTCAGTAGTTTAAATTATATGCAAATATAAAGAAAAAAATTGGGAAAAATGTCATAATTGGCTAAAAAACGCATAATAAAAACAATATTCGGATAATTGAACAGACAGAAAGGGAAGAAAACGGGTCATCTGATAAAGAAATAAAAGACCGCATAAATGTTAAAAGCCTATAAAAACAGTAATAAATTTGGAATAATTGCGATTTAAAAAAATAAAAACGCTATCTTTGCAGACATAAAGGTCGCATACCATTTCATAAGCCTACTAAATTGTGGTTTACATCCATGTAAGTCCACTCAGAAAAAATCTAACATTGTGACATTAATCACTTAAGGACATTGACTGGTATGATGACCTTTTTTGTGCGAAACACCCTTCAGACAAACACAGTTATATGCTCATGAAAAATATTTTGACAACTCTCTTGGCGATGATGATGCCCATTTTGACATTCGGGCAAACCAGCCACATCAGCTATGGCGACACCCTTGCCACATCGATTTACACTGGTCAGACAATAATCATCAGTGTTCTTGGCGACTCCTACGTGAGGAACCACAAACGTCCATACGAAGAGACATGGCATTACAAAGTGGCAACGATAAACGGTCTGGACTACCGCAACCACGGCCGTAACGGCGGTTGTGTGGCGTTCGACCGCAGCAAAGAGGGATTTGGCCCGTCGTTGCTGGTCCGTTATCAGGAAATGGATCCGAACAGCGACATCGTGGTGATTATCGCTGGTCATAACGACGCCGTGAAAATCGGTGAAGACAAAGATAAACTGTCACAGTTTAAAGACTCAGCCCTGCTGCTGATTGACAAAATCCGTACTCACTGTCCGAATGCCCGCATCGGATGGGTTTCTCCGTGGTGGGTTGACCATGCTGGATTCGGTCCAGTATGTAAAGTGATCAAAGAGGTTTGTAAAAAGAAAAAGGTGGCGTTTCTGAACAACTACAGCAAGAAAAGCATCATCAAAGTCAGGGATGCCGATTTCCGCAAGAATTATTTTCAGAGCCCTACAGATAATGCGCATTTGAATGCGAAAGGACATGATTTATTTCTGGAGGTCGGGAACAAATTTGTCAAGAAGCTGATGAAGTAACAAAAACTCCCAATTATATAAAACAATTATATAAAAAAATGAATAAAAGATTTTTCACATTAGGCATGGCATGCTTATTCAGTCTGCTACTGTTTGCTCAGTGTAAGCCATCTGTGACGATATTCGGAGACTCCTACTCCACTTTTGAAGGATATATCACTCCAGACACCATGGAACTATGGTATTTTAAAGGAAAAACACTGAACCGCACCGACGTAGTTGATGTGAAGCAGACTTGGTGGTGGCAGCTTATCAAAGAGAAAGGTTGGAAACTGGAACGCAACAACTCCTGGTCGGGTGCTACAATAAGCTATACCGGCTACAACAAACAGGACTATAAAAACCGGTCGTTCATCACCCGTGTTGACAATTTGGGGAATCCCGACATCATCCTGTTGTTCGGAGCCACAAACGACGCCTGGGCAGGAAGTCCAATCGGTGATTTCAAATACGAGAACTTCAAAGACGAGGAATTCTATAGTTTCCGCCCTGCCTTCGCCTATCTGTTGGAACAGCTTCAGAACCGTTATCCCACTGCTGACCTCTACGTGATTTCAAACTGCGAGCTGCGTGAAGAAATTCCGTCTTCGATGCAGACTATCTGCAATCATTACGGCGTGAAAATGATACAGCTCCATGATATAGACAAACAGAACGGACACCCGACAGTCAAAGGGATGCGTCAGATTGCAGACCAAGTGGGAGAAGCGGTTAAATAATTTACGATATATTTTTGTATTGAGATATTTGAATTTTTATGACATAATTCAAGTTTCGGATGTTCAATCAACAAAAAAAGAAAAAAAAACGTTTTGTCATGGGCTGCGCCCAATGGTATGGATTGCAGCCATGCTTGCCTGAAAACAAGTTTTCCGCAACCATGCCCACAACCCATACCGCACTACGTGCTGACAAAACTGAACAAAAAGTAGAACTTCGTTCTTCAAAAAACGCTTCGCTTAACAAAAAACCATCCGGTTTGATTGCCATAGCACAACTGATAATGTGTTGTAAAACAATAAATAATAACTTCAGAAACTTGAATGACATAATACAAGTCCCTACATTTTGATGGGGGAATTATTGATATATGTCAATTATTTTTATTATATTTGCATAAATTTTTAAAACTAATCATAATAAACGAAGAAATCATGTTGATGAACAACTGGTTCGAGTGTAAGGTAAAGACAGAGAAGACACTCGAGGATGGAACCCAAAAGAAAGTGACAGAACCCTATTTAGTTGACGCCCTGAATTTCACTGAGGCAGAAGCACGAATCATCAAAGAAATCACTCCTTATTGCAATGGTGAGTTGGAAGTAGCGAACATTCGCCGTGTAAACTATTCAGAGATGTTCACAAACGACGCAGACAGTGCTGACAAATGGTATAAAGTGAAAGCTATGTTCATCACCTACGATGAGAAGAGCCAGAAAGAGAAAAAAAGCGCCTCGTTTATCCTGGTTCAGGCGAGCGACTTCCAGAATGCCGTCGATACATTTGTGAACGGAATGAGAGGTAGTATGGCAGATTACGAGATTCATACTATACAGGAGACGAACATCCTCGATGTGTTCCCATTTGAGGTGGTGAGCAAAGAACAGAAGAACGGCGAAATCCCCGAAGAAGCAGAATAAAGATTGCAGTATTGTGATTAAAGAAGTTATACAAGACATACAGTCAGAGCTGCCATGCGGTGTCAGACTAGTGGCTGTATCCAAATATCATCCCGCTTCAGCCATCCAGGAAGCATACGATGCCGGTCAGCGTGTGTTCGGTGAGAATCATGTCCAGGAGCTGATGAGCAAAGTGGATGAGCTGCCCAAGGATATCGAATGGCATTTCACGGGGCATCTTCAGACGAACAAGGTGAAATATATCGCACCGTTTATCGGTCTGATTCACGCAGTAGATACAGAGAAACTACTTCGTGAAATCGACCGCCAGGGAAAACGCATCGGCAGACCAGTCCCCTGCCTCC
Organism: Bacteroidaceae bacterium; assembly: GCA_016284045.1. Classification (GTDB taxonomy): domain Bacteria; phylum Bacteroidota; class Bacteroidia; order Bacteroidales; family Bacteroidaceae; genus UBA3839. The sequence continues at coordinate 1,970 of JAEEOB010000223.1, read as the reverse complement.
TGCAGCTTCATATCGCTCAGGAACAGACTAAATACGGTTTTACGCCCGATGAGATGAAGTCATTTCTTTCCACGGGCGTTCATCAGGAACTCTCCCATGCAAAAATATGCGGCCTGATGTGTATGGCCACGTTTACTGACGACACAGAACAGATAGACCGGGAATTCGCGCTTGCCCGCCAGATTTTTGAGGAAGTGAAAACATCATTTTTTCCCGAGAACGACGATTTCAAAGAGTTGTCGATGGGCATGAGCGACGATTATCAGATTGCTTTGCGGCATGGCAGCACCCTGGTGAGGATTGGCACACGGATTTTCGGCGAAAGGGTGTATGGTTAGTTTTTTCGGAATTTCGTTTTTTTGTTTTTAGTTTATGGTGGTTACTATGCTTAAAAGGATTGAGGAAATGATAAAAAAATGATTTAATAATATTTGGAAATTATTTAGGAAAGGGGGTAAAAAAAGGAAAATCAATGGAAAAGAAACGAGAAATAGCACGTCTATTTGCCCAGAAATATGGCGAGGATGGTAAACTGAGCAGTGAAAACTTGGAATGGCTGTCTCAGATTATCATCCCAATTCGTACGCTTAAAGGCGACATCGTGCTTGAAGAAGGCAGTGTGTGCAAACATATCTATTACATTGACCGTGGCTTAGTTCGTCAGACATATATAAAAAAAGGAAAACTGCTAACAGAGCATATCGGTTATGAGGGCAGTATGATCATCTGCATAGAGAGTCTGTTCAACCAGTCACCCTCTCATCTGTCGATAGAATGTCTGGAGCCATGCTGGATTTATGCCCTGCCCTATGAAGACATAGTCCGTGCTTCGCACAAGTCTTTTGAGCTGTTTTACATACTAAATTCGATATTGAAAGAGTCTCTGATTCTGTCTCAACGCAAAGCCAACACCCTTCGTTTCTCAAGTGCCATGGAACGTTACCGTCAGACCCTTGAGGAATATCCTGAGATAATCCGCCGTACCCCCTTGAACATAGTGGCATCCTATCTGCAGATGACCCCAGAGACATTAAGCCGTGTGCGGACTCAATATCACGAGGAACAAGAAAAAACAGGCAATTAAAGCTTTTTACGATTTTACAATTTACGATTTATTCCCACAACTCTGATTTATCATAGTCAGAAATCTGAAAGCGCATGAAAGAAGAAGATATCGTTATCCATTTTCCGGAAGTGACCGACCACCGTGGCAGCCTGACAATCGCCGAAGGAAACCGACTACCGTTTGAGGTGAAGCGGGTGTTTTGGATTTATGGCATCGGTGAGGGTAAGACCCGCGGGGGCCATGCCCACCGGAGCTGCGAGGAGGTGGTGGTGGCAGTGAACGGCAGTTTCGACATGGTGGTTGACGACGGGCATGAACGCATCGTTGTGAGGATGGACAGCCCTACGAAAGGCATTCATATCCGCAAGAACGTGTGGTGTGAGCTGCGTAATTTCAGCACGGGCACCATCTGTGTGGTGCTGGCTTCAGAGGAATACAACACCGACGGATATATGAAGGATTATGATGAATATATCGGGATGAAAAATGAAGAATGAAAAATTTTGGACATACGAGAAGTAAGTCCTTACAAACTAAAAAAAGATGCTGACACTTACCCCCTATAATGAAACTGACGAACAGCTCTGGAACGAGAGCATAAGCACAAGCCGTAACGGCACGTTTCTGCTCGACCGGCGCTTTATGGACTATCACCGCGACAGGTTCCAGGACTGCTCGGTGATGATACGTAAGCGGGACAAGGTGTTGGCTTGTTTTCCTGCCAATTATGATGCGGCATCTCATACGGTCTATTCACATCAAGGACTGACCTACGGCGGACTGATTCTCCACCATGAGACAAGCGCCAGCCAGGTGCTGGAGATTACGGATATGCTGAAAACGCACTACAAGAAGGAATTGGGGGCAGAAAGTATCATCTACAAGCAGATTCCTGCGATTTATC
>JAEEOB010000222.1 GCA_016284045.1 Bacteroidaceae bacterium | reverse complement strand
ATGATTGAAGCAGCTATCGACCGAATCGAGGCCTCGATCCCGCCCCTCCGTGCATTCATCCTGCCAGGTGGAAGCCGGGGAGCGGCGGTTTGTCATGTGTGCCGGACAGTATGCCGCAGAACCGAGCGGCGAATCCTGGAATTAAGCAACCAATTGGCAGAACAAAAAAAAGGTGATATTGACGCAAATGTTGTGCGTTATATCAACCGTCTTTCCGATTTTCTTTTCGTTTTGGCACGAAAAATGAATTTAATTGCTAATAATAATGAAATAATATGGGAAAACACTTGTAGATAGAAAAATTTTTTCTATTTTTGCGCAAAATTTTTAAACGGCATTGAGCCGGCAGTGTTTTTTGACAATATTTTTTATTAACCAAATTAGCCAAGCGGCTGTAATAACAGGTGATTTCACCATGTGTCAGCCACTGATAAATCTAAAAAGAGAAGCAATATGTATTGGACACTTGAATTAGCCATCTCATTAGAGGATGCTCCCTGGCCTGCTACAAAGGAAGAGCTTATCGACTATGCGATGCGCTCAGGAGCACCGATGGAAGTAATCGAAAACCTGAACGAGATTGATGACGAGGGAGATGTTTACGAATCAATTGAGGAAATCTGGCCCGACTACCCGTCAAAAGAAGATTTCTTCTTCGACGAGGAAGAGTATTAGGGACCATATCAAAAGTAACATCAAAAATCACGAGGGCATGTCATTGACATGTCCTCGTTTGTTGTACATATTTGTGCTCACTTTTTCGACAAATAACGAATATAGGTATAAATTACCTGCCATTTCTTATGCAAATTCGAAATTCAACTCCACAATTACATAAAAAAATAGACACATAAAAGAGACTCCCCGTGGGGCGTCTCTACTGAAACCGCAGCATGCACGTCACCCAGCACCTTTCTCATCCCCGCAACCTTCTGTGCCCCACAGTAGAGACTCCCCGTGGGGCGTCTCCCCTGAAACCGCAGCATGCACATCAGCAATGTGGGTAGCAATTGTTATTTCGGCAACACCTCCCTGACCTGCTGCAGCAACTGTTCGGACGGCTCTGCGGAAAGCTGTGTGGGAACGAGATACCAGTTGACAGTCCATTTAAGCGACTCGCCCGGCTGCAGAAGCGTGTAAGCTCCTTGGCTCTCCAGCTCGATGTAGGTCTTGCCGCGGTTCACATACACCTGCACTTCCGCCTCCTCTGGCGCAGGCTGTGAAAGATCAAGGTCCTCAAACTGCTTGATGAGCAGCAGCCCGTTGTTGGCATAAGCGAGCCAGCCCTTGCCGTCGGCATTTACCTTTCGGTTCTGTTGCGCTGCGTCGGCATGATACCAGGCAACACCATGAGCATCCTTAAACTGCATAAGACCGGCGGGCCAGACACTTTCTGCTGGAGCGTCGAAGAATATCACACCATCGTTCACCACCCGGGTAATCTCCCAAGGTGCCACCTTACGAGCCTCCTGACCCTCGTTGATTATGGAATAGGTAACTACAAACGACTTGCTTGCCTCATCAGCACTGAACTCCTTGCGGATACGGTACTTCAACCGCTCCGACACCTGGCTCTTCACAACGAGCTTACCTTCAGCCTGCTCCACCTCGTATGGCTTCTTGTCGTACTCCTGCACCGGTGGCCAGTTCCATTCTTTCTGCGGACTGGTCCAAAACGTACTGCCGAATGTCTCCGGCCATGTGGATTGTGAGATAACCTCCTTGCCGTCACAGGTGAAGGATAGAATTTTCGCTCCCGCTCCTGCATCCACGGTCATACACAAATTGCCGACAGTGAGTTGATATTTCGATGTCCCATCCAGTTGGGAAACAGTTTGTGCAGCCGCCGGAAGCACAACCGACAGCATAACGACTATCAATAATGCTATTTTCTTCATAATAAAAATGTTTAGTCTGTAGCATTTGCAAATTTACGCATTTTCCTCCGTATCCGTTTCATTTTATCCAGTTTTTTTGCGGTTATTTCACTCAAAAGTTCATGGATTTGCTGATTATACAACCATTCGCCACTTTTTTATCCCGAAAAGCCATTTTTATAGATAAAGAATTGGGTAATCCGGCAAAACTCGATACCTTTGTAAAAAAAACAGAATAACATGGCAAAAATAGTGAAACTCCATCCCGAGAACCAGTCGGCCGACGATTCTAAGAAAAAAATTATAGACTGCTTCAACAACGATAATTTCACACCAGAAATCCACCGGCAATTGGAAGAACTGGGAATCACAAAACCCGAAGAGCTGTTCACGATGATGAAGGTGTTTGGCATCGACGAGAAAAAAGTGTTTGAACTCGCCAATTCGGGCAGGGATATAGACGACGTGGATTACAGTGATGTCCAATTCGATGAGGATGACCCCGGCGGTGACTTATTCCGCAACTGGACGGTAAGCCTGGAAGAAGATGAAGATGAAGACGAGGATGACAATGAGGACGATGAGGAATTCGCGGACCAAAGCTTATGGGGCGGTGTTCCGAAAGGACTGTTTCTAGACACCTCCGAGGTAAAAGAGCTGCATATTCGCATCAAACTGAACAATGCGCCGGTGAAGATTTGGCGTGAGCTGAAAGTGCCCTCAAACATGTCGTTGGAGCTGCTTGCAAAAGTGCTGATCATGGCCATGGGATGGGGGGACTGCCATCTCCACCAATTTGCCCAGTACAAAGGCAAAGGTTATATATATTTTAAATCGACACAAGATATAAAGGAAGAGAAAACTTTATTCTCGGCCTTCTTTACCCGCTCCTACAACGCCGATGAGACCCCCATTGGTGCAGTGCTGTCAGAAAAAGGAAAGCGAATCCGCTTTGAATATGACTTCGGCGACAGCTGGGAACACGACGTGTGGGTGAAGGGAATCCGGGAATATGCTCCTGACGAGACACCGGAGGTGATTCTCGTGAAAGGTCAAGGTCAGTGTCCTCCAGAAGACTGCGGCGGGGTGTGGGGCTACAACGAACTGCTTGAAATATGTACACATAAAAGAAAGACGCAGGAAGAGAAAGAGCAGCTGGAATGGTATGGCATTGACCCGAAACACTACGCACCCGATTATTTCGATGCGGAGGAGTTTGCCGCTGATATTGCACTTTTCATGAAGGAGGTAGAAGCAGAAATGAAGCGAAGAAAAGAATCTGACCCAATAAAAAAATGACCTGAGAATCATTTCACCAGACGCATCCGTCTCCACAGCGGAGATGGCACCAGACGCCAGAAAAACACAAGCAAGCGATAGCGCCAGTCGATGGTGACAACCGCCTGCTTGCGTTTCAACGCGCGGAAGATGGCCCGCGCCACTTTCTCTGCCTTCATCTTCATGGGATAACGGAAATCGCCGTCGAGCAGTGCGGTATCCACGAAGCCGGGACGGATGTCGGTGACGGCGATGCCAAGCCTGCGGCTGTGCGACAGCTGGGCGAGTGCCTCAAGATATTTGTTCTGAAAGGCTTTCGTAGCTGAATACGACGGAGCAGGCCCTATTCCCCGAGTGCCGGCGATGCTGCTGACAGCTCCTATCTGACCACCGCCACGGCTGGCGAAGTAATTGAACGCAGAGTCAATCATCGAGGTGAACCCCAACACGTTGGTCAGCACTGTGCGGTTCTCAATATCCGGGTCAAGGCCTGTGTTCTGGTGTCCCATTCCAGCCACATGGAAATAAATGTCCATACCGCCCAACTTGCCTATCAGCTGCTCCAGCGGTTTAACACAATCCGCATCTGTCACATCTATCTGCTGACACACCACCCGACCGGGAAACTCATCCGCCAGCTCTTTCAGCCGATTCTCACGGCGGGCTGCCACACCCACCATGCAGCCTGCTTTCAAAAAGAGCCTCGCAACCTCCCTGCCAATGCCAGATGATGCACCGACAATTACTACTCGTTTGTCTTTCATTCGATTAACGTTTTGATTCAATCTTAAAAGTTTTGTTTTCGTCTGAGTCAATATGCGATTTTCGCTCAAATGTTTGCACATTTCGTGAAATATCTCTAAATTTGTACGAAAAGTAGCATTTGAGTATCAATTGTGACACTTGTCGCACTAATCACATACAAATTTACAAAAAAAATCTCAATTCCTGTTTTTTCACGAAATAATTAGAGTCTTTTTCTCTTTTACCTTCCCCCAAGGGACGGTAAGCTAAAACAACTTATCATTATGAGACGATTTGCATTTTTATTTGCGGCATTGTTTTGTGTGTCTGCACTTTTTGCTCAGCAGAACAGTATGAAAGTAGTGGTCAGCAACGACGGCACACTTGTCGGCCGTTATGTACGTCAGACTGCCACAACCTACATAGCAAATCCCGTTGACTGGGAAGAGGAGGTTCCCAAGAAAGGGTATCGTGTGGAAATATGGACGCCAGAAAAAGGCAAGGGCCATGTTGGCAGACGCGGTGATGTGAATGGTAACATCAACGTACGTAAGGGTCCCTCAGTCAAAACACCTGTAATCACCCAGATCACGGAGGCCGACGGCGAGAAAGACTATCCCGACTGCTTTTTCGACTGCCTTGGAAAAGTGAAGGGATGGTATAAAATCCGTATCAAGGGAAAAGTGGGATACGTGCGCCAGGACTTGGTGGACTGGGCTGCCTACTATGTTGATTAAGCAGAGAAACATGCTGGATGACTATCCATTTGATGAATCACTGACTGCCTTTCATAGATGCTAAAAAATCAAAAATGAGCCGAACAACTGCAACAATTACGTTTTTTCTACGTATATACTATTAAAAAAGCTAAATAGTAATTCTTTGTAGAAAAAAGCATGAGGAAGTTTATCATCTCATTTTTGTTTGTCGCAGTGGCAACGGCCATACACGGACAAGTGAAATCCGGTCTTAACCTCTGTCTGAGGGATGAAGAGACGGGCGACTGGCTCATTGGCCTGTTCGACGATTTTGCCGTATATAACTGTGAATGCTGGGACTATCAGAAGGCTGACCCTGAGAACGGCGAGTTTGTGCTCGTCAACGGATGTGAGCTGCTGCCGTTGCGGCTGACAGACCGTACCCTCCAAATCAGCAAACAGCAGCACCGCATTTCCAAGCTGACAGACAAGACTCTGCCCGACTATCCCACGAAAGACGGGAGCGACTTCGTGGACAACGGATTTAAAGGCGGAAAAGCCACACTATGCGGATGTCTCATCAATGTACCGCCCAGACAAGAAGAGAAGTTGAAACTCCGGGTGAGCAACCCCTTGCAGACGGTGTTCGACGATGAGCAGCCAGTTATTACCGACAGCCTCGGTCGTTTCCGGTTCGACATCAGCCTGACCAATACAGGAATCGTGAACCTGCTTTGGACAGAACTGATTCTCACACCCGGACACACCTATTTCATCTTCATGGACGGAGCTACAGGACAGACGTTCGTCATGGGAAAGGACGCACGGCTCAACAACGAGATGATTGCCCACGGAATGCCCAGGACAAAGATTCAAATCCACGAATTTTCCGAAAAAACCGATGCGGAGTTGCTTGCGGCTGTGGAGAACGACCTTCAAAAAGCACAGGAGCAATGGGACAGAACCGAACAGGAGTCACCCAACCTGTCGAAACGTTATAGGCAGCTGTGCCGGTGGATATGGAAGATGGGAGCTGCCTTTCAGCTGGTGCAACGACGTTATGAGAGCAGAGATGTTCGCCAGTGCAAAGACGGAAAGCTGTGGAAATGGATCCACGACAACGTGATAACAGACCTGCCCCGACCTTACACTCTTCAGCAAAACAATCTGGCATATGTCATTGACAACTACACTGCGGAACTTTTAGAACCACGGAAAACCAACTATTCCACCGAATTCATTGAGGCGGCAATTGACATCGCAGAAGAGAAAAAAGACCAATTTGATGAGGCTTACATGGACAGCCTACACCTGTTGCGGCAGGAAATGACTGATTTCATTTTGAAAGCAGAACAGGAAACACCAGAACCGGAGATGGAAAACCATCCGTTCCACGACCTGATCAGTAAGATGACCGGGAAAGGCTCTCTGCTACTGGGGATTCTCAGCTCAACGGAGCCACAGGAGCAGGTGCTGCTGAAAAACATTGGAAGAACCGACCAGCTGGACCTGACGGATGAGCTGAAAGACCTGTCAAAAGCTGTCGCCATCTATTCGCAGTTAGAGCAGGCTCACGTACCCTTAACCGACCTGCTCCGGAAGGCATTGACTGAAAACGTGAGGTCACCGTTCTACAAGCAGCTGATTCTGCAGAGAAGCGATGATTTAGAGGCACTGGCAGCCAACATCGGACAAGGGGGCGGTAGTCTGATGCCGAACGAGATGATAGAAGGTCTGACCGACGGCAAGGAGATTCTTGGCAAGATTCTGGCCCCCTACCGCGGAAGAGTGGTCTATCTTGATATATGGGGCACGTGGTGTGTACCATGCAAGTCCAACCTGAAACGACTGACAAAACCCATGCACCAGGCTCTCGCCGGCCTGCCTGTCACTTACCTCTATCTCTGCAACAACTCATCCGACAAGGCTTGGCGAAGCGTCATCAGCGAATATGAGCTGACGGGCAGCAACAGCATCCACTACAATCTTCCCACCAATCAGGAAGCGGCAGTAGAAAAATATTTAGGTGTCAGCCACTACCCCACTTACATCCTTTTCGACACAGAAGGCAATCCGCTGCCCGACGAGGTCAAACCCTACGACTTGAATGTGCTGCGTCAGCACATCGAGCAACTGTTAAAATAACAAGATAGTGCACCAATGTGTCCAAAAATGTGTAACTTTGCATAATAATTTCTATATTTTCAAAAATTGAATCTTTCAACCAAAACAAAATCAACAAAATCAGCAAAAATGAAAAAATCTATCTTTTGGATGTTTGCCGCCATCATGCTTGTAGGCGGTTTAGCTGTCACAACCTCATGCGCCGACAAAGAGGACGGCGAGAAAAACAGTGATTATGTGCTAAGAAATTCCATCAACGGCACAGGATGGTCTATCTCCTCTGTGAAGCAGGAAGACGGCACATGGACAGAGGATTCTCCCCTCTGCTTTAATATCAAATTCAGCGCAAGCAACAAAAATTTCAAATGTGCTAAATTCTTCTATGATGAAAATGGAACTGCTGATGAATCCACACGCGAAGAGTACAAATACAGCGATGGCACAGCATACACCATCAAAAATGCAGTTGTAGAGGCCACTGTGAAAGAATACAAATTCTTCAGGATGGAGATTATCGGTTCTGTCGAAAGCGAACTCCACTGCAAAGTGTTCTTCTACAAAGACAACAAAACCGTAGAATTGAGAATGGTCCGGGCTATCGTATAAAATATAAACATAGCAAACCCATAAAGAGCGTGTGTCATTCCGGCACACGCTCTTTGCGTAATACCCCAAAGCATTACAATGGAAGTGTTTTGTTGCTATAAAGGTGTCCCCATAACGAATAGTCATTGATAATGCAGAAAAACAACTGCGATACAAAGACTATAACCGCCCTGCTTCGTAAATGAAGTGCAAATGTGGTGTAATATATTTCGACATTAAACACAAATAAAGAACCCAAACAACTGGATTTCAGTTATTTGGGTTTTTCGTGGTGGTGCCACCAGGATTCGAACCGGGGACACACGGATTTTCAGTCCGATGCTCTACCTACTGAGCTATGGCACCATCTTTTTATGTTGTGCAATCCGTTTTTTTTCGTTTGCGGGTGCAAAGTTAGGTATTTTTTTTAAACTGACAAAATTTTTCACGAAAAAAGATTGTCATGACAATATTTTTTTGTAACTTTGCAGTCGAATTTGAAAAAAGACCTGAAAATTCACGGGAAGTAGCGCAGTTGGTAGCGCACTACGTTCGGGACGTAGGGGTCGGGCGTTCGAGTCGCCTCTTCCCGACTTTTTCAAAAAAATTTTCAAATTTTTCGGGAAGTAGCGCAGTTGGTTAGCGCACCTCGTTAGGGACGAGGAGGTCGGGCGTTCGAGTCGCCTCTTCCCGACTAAAAAAGAGCTATTGCGGCTCTTTTTTTGTTTATTGAGGAACGAGGAGGTCTGAGCCAGAGAAAATATTTTTACTTTATAATAATTCTACTTTATTTTTTCGGGATTATATAATTTTTTGTATATTTGCGCACAGTAAATATAACGAAAGTCATGAAAATATTCAGCATCCTTTTAGCCACATTGTTTCCTCTTGCCGTTGCCGCACAAAACAATGAGGACGGCAGCCAGATCCCGTTCGCCAGGCAAATCGCAACACCGGCAGACAACATACGCCTATCACGCCGCCCGGCACCCGGGCAGCGTTTGTTCCGTAACGCCACGATAGAAAAGAAAATTCAGGAGGTGAAGGAACAGCTGAAAAACGCCCCTTATCTCGCTTGGATGTTTGAGAACTGCTTCCCGAACACCCTCGACACCACTGTCCACTACACCGACAAAGACGGCACTGACGACACCTTTATATATACAGGCGACATCCACGCCATGTGGCTCCGCGACTCCGGGGCACAGGTGTGGCCCTACGTACAGTTCGCGAAAGAAGACGAGGAGATTCGCAAAATGATTCGCGGAACGATTCTCCGGCAGTTCCGCCTCATCTGCATCGACCCCTACGCCAACGCGTTCAACATGGGACCGACAGGAAGCGAATGGGCAAGCGACCTGACCGACATGAACCCCTACCTGCATGAGCGGAAATATGAAATCGACTCGCTATGCTACCCCCTAAGGCTCGCCTACCAATATTGGCTCGTGACAGGCGACGACAGCATCTTCGGAGAATTATGGAAGGAAGCCGTCGGAAAGATTCTGCGGACTTTCAGAGAGCAGCAGCGAAAGGAAGGTCCGGGACCCTACCGCTTCCAACGGCGCACCAGCGCACAGTACGACACCATGAGCCATAACGGATACGGCAACCCAGTACGGCCCTGCGGACTGATCGCATCCGCTTTCCGGCCAAGCGACGACGCTACAGTACTGCTCTTCCTCGTTCCTTCCAACTTCATGGCAGTGTCAAATCTCAGGAAAGCTGCCGAGATTCTAAAAAAAGTGAACAACGACACAGCACTCGCAAACGAATGTACAGCGCTGGCAAACGAGGTGGAAACCGCGCTCCGTCAATACGCCATACACCATCACCCCACCTTCGGCGACATCTATGCCTACGAGGTGGACGGTTTCGGCAACCAGCTCCTGATGGACGACGCCAACGTGCCGTCACTCCTGGCGATGGCTTACCTCGGGGATGTACCGCTCAGCGACCCAGTCTATCAGAACACAAGGCGCTTTGTATGGAGCGACAGCAACCCCTACTTCTTCCATGGGAATGCCGGAGAGGGAATAGGAGGACCCCACGTGGGCTACGACATGGTTTGGCCCATGTCGATTATGATGCGGGCATTCACATCAACCGACGACGAAGAGATACGCCAATGCCTGCAGACGCTGGTTGACACCGACGCTGGAACGGGATTCATCCACGAGGCGTTCAACAAGGACGACGCAAGCCGATACACACGCCCCTGGTTCGCATGGCAGAACACGCTGTTCGGAGAGCTTATCCTCAAACTGCTCTCCGACGGAAAAGCCGACCTGCTCAATTCCATCCAGAAACAAAAACAACCTTGATACCTGTTTATTTCAAAAAGGTCGCTTCGACCAGAATGCCTGAAAATAATTTGAATTATATTTTTAAGCATTCTGATCGAAGCGACCAATTTGTTGAGCATTAGTCAAATATCTACGCAAACTCTGTGGTTATTGTCAAAAACCACAAAACTTTCGTCCGTCTTTAAATCTAATCTTCTAAAAACTAAAAACCAAAAACTAAACTACAACCGTCCAGCTCTGTGCCGGTTATAAATCGCCATCACCTCACGGTATGCACGTTGCCCGACATTCGGGTTTCTAAGAGCCACCAGACCTGCGCCCCATAATCTGACAGCAAGGTTCATGTCGCGATGAGGATTATAACGTCCCTGGATCGTGTTGAACATCTCAATAGACTTCTCACGACTGGCACGGTCGGCATTTGTGAATTTACGGTAACCTGCAATCTTGTTGCATTCATTCACCAAAACGGGAGAAATCTGAAGAATGCCAAGATACTGGCCGTTTCTTGCATTCGCATTCTGCTTGCTCTCATGCTGAGCAATCGACCAAATCAGGTCGTTCCATTCGGAATCACTCGCTTTTTGTGCCTGCATATTCACACAAAAACAAAAAAAGACGGAGATCATCCACAATAATCTCTTTCTCATAAATTCATTCTTTATGAAACCCCATTTTTCCGTCACGGACCTGGGATTTCTGTTAACATTCATTCAATTCAAATGCAAAGTTACGCATTTTTTCCCTAATAATCAGCATGTTTAAACATTTTTTCACATCTCCGCAAAAATATCCACAAACCACAGTAGAAAAATATTCTGCAATCAATGCCAAAATAAAAGGCAAAACAGAACAGAACAACATAAACAAACAATATCATAGAATGGTTTTCTTAGTTTAAGTTTATTCCTTGGAGGATATTTCTAAAGTTCGTAACTTTGCACTCGATTTCAAAAACAAAGGTAAAAAATGAATAGACTGATAATCAACTATCGTCCCTTTTAACTTCCAATTCCGAAAGGACTTTAACTCCATCCGAAGGATTATCTCCCAAATGAAATTTTAACTCAAAAAAAACATAAATATGGCAAACAAGAATTTACATTTCGAGACGCTCCAGCTTCATGTTGGACAAGAGAACCCAGACCCCGCAACCGACTCACGGGCAGTACCAATTTATCAGACCGCATCCTACGTGTTCCGCAACTCACAGCATGCAGCCGACCGCTTCGGGCTGCGTGACGCCGGCAACATCTACGGACGACTGACCAACACCACACAGAGCGTGCTTGAAGAGCGCGTGGCAGCACTCGAGGGAGGTGTGGCTGGTTTGGCTGTGGCAAGCGGAGCGGCTGCCATCACCTACGCCCTGCAGAACATCGCTGTTGCGGGCGACCATATCGTGGCAGCCGACGACCTCTACGGAGGCTCTTTCAACCTCATCACCCACACGCTCGCAAATCAGGGGGTGAGCAACACCATCGTGAAGGTGAACGACCTCGTAACACTGGAAGCAGCCATTCAGCCCAACACCAAGGCGGTGTTCGTGGAGACGTTCGGAAACCCGAACTCGGGCGTGACGAATATCGAGGCTGTGGCAGCTGTGGCTCACAAGCACAACATTCCGCTCATCGTGGACAACACGTTCGGCACACCCTACGTCATCCGTCCGATTGAGCACGGAGCAGACATCGTTGTTCATTCAGCCACCAAATTCTTAGGCGGACACGGCACATCACTCGGAGGCATCATCGTGGACGGCGGCACATTCGACTGGAAAGCCAATGCCGACAAGTTCCCCACCCTCGCCAAGCCTGATCCAAGCTATCATGGAGCAGTATTTGCCGATGTGGCAGGACCGGCAGCGTTCGTCACACGCATACGCGCCGTCATCCTCCGCGACACAGGAGCTGCCATCTCACCGTTCAACGCGTTCATTCTCCTGCAGGGTGTGGAAACGCTGAGCCTGAGAATCGAACGCCACGTGGAGAACGCGCTGAAAGTAGTGGAATTCCTTGCTAACCATCCGAAAGTGAAGAAAGTGAACCACCCGTCGCAGCCGTCGCACGAGGACCACGCGCTCTATCAGAGCCTCTACCCCAACGGAGCCGCCTCCATCTTCACATTTGAAATCAACGGCGGACAGGAGGAGACATGGAAATTCATCGACGCGCTGCAGATTTTCTCTCTGCTTGCCAACGTGGGCGACGTGAAGAGCCTCGTCATCCACCCTTACACCACCACACACTCGCAGCTCTCACCCGAAGAGCTTGAACAGCAGCACATCACTCCTTCTACTGTCCGTCTGAGCGTTGGCACCGAGCATATCGACGACATCATCGACGACCTGAAGCAGGCGCTGGACCAGATTTAATTACCACTCGCCACACGAATTTAAGAACAACTATGACAGTAATTACACTTTTTACTATTCACTTTTCACTATTCACTTAATTATTCTTAACTTTGCATAATAATTAGTCGGCAGCTGCCGGAAACACAAAAAATATCTGAAACAAACAAAAATCAATAAGGACATGGGAAAGATTGTTAAAAAACTGACAGACTTGATTGGAGGCACACCGCTGGTGGAACTCAACAAGTTTTCTGAGAGTAAAAAGATTGAGAAACCGATTATCGCCAAGGTGGAATATTTCAACCCGGGCGGAAGCGTGAAAGACCGTATCGCACTGGCGATGATTGAGGACGCCGAGGCGAAAGGCATTCTGAAACCAGGTGCCACCATCATCGAGCCTACCAGTGGCAACACCGGGGTGGGATTGGCACTCGTGGCAGCTGTGAAAGGCTACAAGCTGGTGCTCACCATGCCGGAGACCATGAGCGTGGAACGGCGAAACCTCGTGAAGGCATACGGGGCACAGGTAGTACTTACCTCAGGAAAAGACGGTATGCCCGGAGCCATCAAAGCAGCAGAGGAACTGCGCGACCAGACACCTGGCAGTGTCATCCTCCAGCAGTTTGAGAACCCGGCAAACCCGGCAAAGCACTATGCCACCACAGGAAACGAGATATGGGATGACACAGACGGGAAAATCGACATTTTCGTGGCAGGTGTGGGTACCGGCGGAACAGTGTCTGGTGTTGGCAAGCTGCTAAAGGAGAAGAACCCCGACGTGAAAATCATAGCTGTGGAGCCCTCTGCCTCTCCTGTGCTCAACGGAGGAAAGAGTGGGCCACATAAAATCCAGGGGATTGGGGCTGGATTCGTGCCGAAGACTTACAACTCCGAGGTGATTGACGAGGTGTTTGATGTAGATAACGATGATGCCATTCGCACATCACGCGAACTGGGACAGCAGGAAGGACTGCTTGTGGGAATTTCTGCCGGCGCAGCTGCTTTCGCTGCCGCTGAAGTGGCTAAGCGCCCAGAGAACAAAGGAAAGACCATCGTTGCACTCCTGCCCGACACAGGTGAGCGCTATCTCTCTACCGTCCTCTACGCATTCGAGGAGTATCCGCTTTAAGATAAGCCAAGGACTCAGCACAAAAAACCGCCGTCGTGGATGATTTCACGACGGCGGTTTTAATCTTTCTTCAACGATGAGGATATTATTTCAACCTCACCTTCACATCTGAGATCATATTCCGGTGCGATTGGTCGCTGCCTCCGGCATGAGCTATAAGCGTCTTTTTATTTTTCTTTGCCGGAATCATGAAGTCGTAAGCATAGAGCACTGAACTCTCGTTAAAGAGCGTGGCCTCTAGATAAATCGTGTATTTGCCATTGGGCACCAAATTGCCGTAAGCATCCTTGAAGTCCCACTTATACAACTGGTTGCCACTGCGGGGGGTAGCACCGGTAAAACCATCAAGTACCTGGTCAGACATCAGCTCAGGATTTGCATGCTCCACCCATGTCGGCACACAGGCCGGACGCTTCACATAGCCACGAACAAGCGCCTCGCCATCGCGCATACGGCCCTGAGTAGTAAAAGAGGTAACAAACAGTGTCCTCACCACCTCACCTTTCTCGTTTTCAATCCAGACTGCATACTGATTCGATCCAGGACCATCTTGACGAAGATAGTTGAACGAAAGGGTTATTGCCTTTGGCTTAAACGGATTCGGTATGTTGATGGTATCAATCGGGGAGGTCATGCTTACTAACAGCAAGAACAGAGCCGCAACGAAAAACAGAGTCTTTTTCATATCGTCAATGATTATTTAAGCGCAAAAACGCATATTTTTTTGCAAATTTATGGAAAATTTTCGGATTTTCATACCTTATCTCACAAAAAACCGTTTTTTTTGCATAATTTTGTGCCACTTACCCATTTTAATGACTAATGGACATCGAAAAACCGACATCAGTGTTCAACAACATCATCGACAGAAGCAAAGGACTTTTCGATGACATAAAACGAAATTACGTACCAAGGAAACTGCTGCAAACAGACACTTGCTGCTACTGCGGAAAGAAAATCATCGGACCTTACTTTATTGACCTCTACGGGCAAAAAATCTGTTCAAGCCATCCGAGGCATCTGTGTATCAGCTGTTGTTCATTCTGCAATGAGAAAGCCATCATGATTGCAGAGGGAAAATACCTGTGCAGTAGCTGTCAGAGCTACCACACCACGTTGAAAGACGCGAAACATATCATCAAAATGATACGTGAGCACTACAGACAGACTGGGCTGGGAGAAATCGACCGGTTTCATCTCGAGATGTTAAGCGTGGAGGAAATGAAGCAGCTGAGCCAGCCCATCATATCAGGCGACGTGCTCGGGCTGGCCATGTATAACGGCAGCAGATACGACATCAGGGTGATTCGCAACCTATCACACACTGCCATGGCTGGTATTCTCGCACACGAAATCCTCCATATATGGCAATACCAGCGGAAGCTAAATGCACCACAACGTATCTGCGAAGGATTCTGCGACCTGGGAAGCTATGAGATTTACTCTCAAATCAAAACAAAACATGCTGAGGTGAAAATCGACTTGCTCCAGCAAGACCCCAGTCCAATCTACGGCGACGGCTATCGCATCGTGAAACGCTATTTCGACAAAGCTGGGTGGCAAGGGGTCATCAAGAAGATGGAAGGATATGTTAGTTTGTAGTTTTTAGTTTATAGTTTTTAGTTTATAGTGAGTTTGATTTGTTGATGGAGTGTTTGCGTTTTTTCCACTCCATTTTCGAAGAAAATTAACTCCATCCGAAGGAATTTAACTCCAAATGAAAATAATGACCACAGTTTATCTTTTACGCCACGGAGAGACCGAAGAGAACGTAAAGCATATCCTGCAAGGACACATGCCCGGCACACTCACTGAGAAAGGAAAGGCGCAGGCACGGGCATTGGCTGAGGATGTCCGTAATCTGAATCCAGACAAGGTGGTGTGCAGCGACCTGAAACGTTGCACCGACACCTACGACATCCTTAAAGCCGAAATCCCCACCCTGCCCGAAATCATCACAACAAAACTGCTGCGCGAGCGTGGCTGGGGGGCTGCCACCGGCATGATTGCTGACGGAAAAACACGCATCGAAATACCCAAAGATGCGGAGACCGTGAAGCAAATGAAAGCCAGGGCACAGGTTTTCATCGACTACATAAAATCCACCTACCCCGATCAAAGGATACTCGCCATCACTCACGGACTCTTCTGCCGCGTCATACAATGTGTGCTCCGTGGTGTGGAGATCAGCGACATCACACCCATGAAAAACGCCGAAATCAGGAAAATCTGCCTGTAGGATTGTTTCAGATAAAAAATTCCGAAGGAGTTAATTCCCATTTGAAAAATTTTCTCCTAATCAATATAAATACCCTTTCCTTGTCTGCCCTGCCGACTTGATGATATACACACCCTTCTTAGGTGTCTTGCTGAAATCCACGATTCTGCCGGAGAGGTCATACACAACAGTACCTGCCTCATCAGCATTGACCGACTGGATACCTGTGCCTTCACCCAGCAACGGCACTGGCTGACCTTCTAAGGGAACCACCCAAAGCGTCTCCACCTTAGGCATCTCGCTGGTGGTATAAGGCTTAAGCGAGATTCTGTAAGTGCCGGCCTCTGCTGCCTGATGACCCACTTTCTGATAGCCGGCCTTCCCTTCTGAAGCAGAGAACGAGAGGAAAGCACCCTTCTCACCATCCACATAGATGTTGCACGACTGTCGTTTGTCGGTGGCGTATTTAAACACCAGCTGATAACTGCCGGGCTGCAGGAACGTGATATCCCAGTATTGCTCAGGCTGCGTCTCGTCGTCACCGGCTATGGCCTCACCACCTGCGAGTTTTAAAGCAGGTCCTACGATGACATTCACCGTGTCGGTTGATACGGTCAGATTGTCCGACGAGGAGGCTATGGCATGCACCTTGTTCAGACCGCGTGCAGGCTCCGTCCATTCCACATTATAGGGACGCTCTGTGCTGCTGCCCACCACATTTAGCCCGCTCATCAGCTCTACAAGCTCATCTCGATCACGGATATGCTGCACATTCACAGGAACAGTGATGGTGTTATCACCGTCGAGCACAGTGTCATCCTTGAGGTCCCAGGCAATCGTCATCAGATAAGGCACCTCCGAGTGGCGCAGTCCGAGGAAAGCGTCGAGAGCAATCGACGGTTTGCGGTCTATGATGTTCCAGGCACCCTGGTCACAGTCGTCAGTCATCTCAGGCTCCATGTAGAACAGTCCGGCGGAACCGGCGTCAATCAGCTCTTTTATGAAGTCGCAGAGGAAATGGTTCGACTCCAGCTGCTTGCTGTTGTAATAACCCGTCTCCACAATCATCACCGGCGTGCCGTAGCGCTCCTGGAGCATCTTCACATTCTCCACGGTCTTTGCGATAAGCTCGTCGGGCTGCATCTTTGACACCTTAGGGAAGGCGGACAGTCCTATGACATCCCACTTTGCGCCAGCATCGCGCAAAGCGTCGAAATAGGTGGTGAGCCACTCTGTGTCCTGACCCTGGGCAACGTGGATGACAGTCTGAATATCCGGATTCACGGCCTTCACCGCCTCTGTGGCACGGTTGAGCAACTTCACGCAGCCTTCGATATTCTCCTGAAGCAGACCGTCAGTCCAGAGCAGGCCGTTGTCGAGCTCATGACCTATCTGCACCCATTTCAGCTTGATTCCGATACTGTTGATTCCGTTCACCATCGAGTAGGTGTGCTTATACACGTTCTCTGCCAAAGCGTCGAAGTCGTTGTTTTTCCATGCTGCTGGCTTATACTGGCTGCCTCCGTCGGCGGTGATGTCGCTGTAATGCATATCGAGCATCACATTCATTCCCAGCGACTTGGCTCTTGACACGAGCGAACGGGAATAAGAAGGATTACAAACACCATCGGAAGGGTTCACCAGCACGCTCACCCTCATACTGTTCATGCCCTGCTCCTTCAGGATGGTAAGCACTGATTTCTTCAATCCTTTACGGTTGTAAAACGTACGGCCGCTCTCCTGTTTCGTGAGCAAGCTCACGTCGGCACCGAACGCAAAGGCATCCTCTGCAGCAGCACGGTCGAACACTGTGTCACCCACCGAGATAATAGGACGGAACGGAGCCTCATAGTCTTTCGTGCCGAAGTTCTTTCGCTGGATTTTCCAGTTGGGGAAGAGTGTCTGACCAGACTTCACGAAAATGCTTGCATTCTGGTCATAACCTTTCAGATGCCAGTCCATCCATTTCACGGCCATACGGCCGAAATCTCCACCGCCCTGATTGTAATAGGTGCCACCATGGCCGGCAGTCGGCAAGTCTGCCCACACCACCGGCACTTTCGTGATGCTACCGTAGTCACCTTTTGCGTTGTTGTATGCCACATCGTCCGGGCCGCCTGTCATATAGATAAGTGGACAGTGGAGGCTTTTCAGCGTCTGGGGCGATGCGCCTCCCATCGACATTCCACCCATGCCCGCATTCATGATAAGCAAGGTTTTCACACGCGTGTTGGCGCAGTTGGCGATGGCCTGGGCACCGCCGCATGAATGGCCGGCTATGGCGATGTTATTGAGGTTGATGGCATGGAAATAGTCGGTGCTTGCCAATTTGTACTGACGCTGGAGCCAGTCGATGATGGTGGTCACCTGTGTCTCACTCGAACCGCCGTCCTCACGCTCATCCCCCGTCATCTCGAACGATCCAATCGCCACGACCACATAGCCGTGTGAGGCGATTTCGTTGAGCATCCGCTCATAGCCGGTGGAGGAGTCGGAGCACGCA
>JAEEOB010000221.1 GCA_016284045.1 Bacteroidaceae bacterium | reverse complement strand
GAACAACACGTTCTGGCACACGGAATACTGGGGCAGCGAACCCCGCTGTCCTCACACGCTGATCGTGGATATGGGTCAGACCTACAACGTGACCGCCTTCACCTATCTCGCCCGTCAGGACGGCAACCAGAACGGCATGGTGAAAGCCTACGAGATTTACTTGAGCATGGACGGCAAGACCTGGGGCAGCCCCGTAGTGAGCGGTGAGTTCAAGAACACCACGTCAGAGCAGATAGCCGCTTTGAGCAGCGCGACCGAAGGCCGTTACTTCAAGTTTGTCGCCAAATCGGAAATCAACGGCAATGCCTGGACCTCCGCCGCTGAGATCGGCATCCAGGCAGCTCCGCTTGCTACAGGCATTGAAGCTGTAAACATAGAAAAACAAGAAACCCTCAACCCCTTCGTCTATGATCTTCAGTGACGAAGGGTTGAGGGCGACCTCTCGAATCTTCCTAAAGGAGTATATATCGTAAACGGCAAGAAAATGATGGTGAAGAAATGAATATTATTTACGATTTACAGATTAACGATTTACGATTTTTGGGCTTATTTAAGAAGACGAGAAGACAAGACAATAGTTAGCACCATCTGAGAGAGGGCACAGATAAATAAGTCTCTATAAAAATGTACAGAATTCTTATTTCATTTCAGATGTACGAATTCCCATTGCGGCAGAACGAAACAAACTGATTCTGCTACAACTGGATTTTTAATATGTTCAGATGCAGGGGGAATTCAGTGTCCGTGGAAGAAATGGGCGATAGGTTTGATGAAGGGAGTGGCAAACTGTCTCCGTCCCCAGTCGTTCTCGTGGGCATAGCTGATGCAGAGTCGTTTTTTCGCGCGTGAGAGCGCGACATAGAATTTGCGTGCCGACTCCATGTAGTCCAGCTCCGCCTTCGCCACATCCTCCTTCGAATTATACTGGCGGGCACTGAGCACCTCGTTAGTCTTGAAGAACGGATAAACCCCGTCGTTGGCGCTGAGAATGACTACATTCTCAAACTCCAGTCCTTTGCCCTTATGTACGGTCATGACGAAGATACGCTCAGTCATCAGTCCGCCCGCATTGATGAGGTCTCCCTCGTTGATGCTCGTAGTCATGTCGTTGACATGCGTCTGAATCTGAGATTGTATAGTCTCCACGTCCCCTTTCTCTGGATCGATCCACTCGTTTTGGGCGTAGGTGAGGAAGAAATCGAACTTAGAGCCCAAATCCTTGATCAAATTAAGTTTTCGCATATCCTCATATACCCTCTTTATCTCATCGACGAGCGTGATACAGGTGACAGCCACCGGTATCGACATCAACCCCTTCAGATTATCTGAGATAGCGGCCAGCGGCATGAGCAGCTTCTTGATTTTCCTGTTTTCCGTTTTTGCAAAAAACGCCTGTCTGTCCGCTGCTTTCGAAACCGCCTTCTGGCAGCAGTAATCCACGAGTGATTTCGTCGCCATGATATCCTCATTCGCCAGGTGGGAGTTCTTCCCCTGAAGATTAAGCTGCCGCAGGAGGAACTCCAGCTTATACATCCTCAGACCCGGCTCCACACATTTGATGAGATGGAGTGAGTCGTAGCAGTCGTACACCACTTCCTCCTGGAGGTATCTCATCGTGTTATACCGCAGAATCTGATAGTCGTAGCCGACGTTATGTCCGAGAACGGGGCAAGAGCCTATATAATCGATGAAGAGGCGCAGTCCCTCCTCGTGGGAAAAGTGTTTTGAGTTAGCATACAGCTCAATCAACGGATTTGGAATCTCTCCCAACATCGGAGGGATTTCCTTGTCGGTGTGGATGATGATATTAAAATCGGATCCCTCCACATATTGTCCCTTTCTCACCTTGAATGCGGCAATCTGGACGATGTCGTCCTCCATGACATTGAGGCCTGTGGTCTCGGTGTCGAAAAACACAAACTCCGAGTTCATATAACGTTCGTGGAACTCATCGATATAGGGTTTGTCGCCCATCATGTCGGCAGGAATCATCATCATCCGCTTCATCTCAGCAATCCATTCGCGTGCCTGAATCCTGTTCGGTTTCGCCCCGATTCCGAAGAGGAGCCGTGACCATGCCGCAAAGTTGAATAGGTTCGCATGGAGGGAGAAAAATGCGGCGAGCGTCTTGTAGTCCTTCGTCTGGAACATGTCGATGCCGGAAATCTTGAAATGCGCCACGTTGTTGTCCATGAGCGTTTCGCTGATTTTATCCGCCATGTCGTTGGTCGGGACGAGAATCGCCATGCGCTCATTATCAAAATTCAGATAATAGCTGACCATCCTCATCACGCGGTTTAGCTCGTCTGCAACTGTGGGGTTGCCTGTGAGGATAAGGTCGAACTTCTCAGGCCGGCACTCACTCGTGTGCTCTGGCAGCAGACAGGGGTTCACATTCAGGACTTCCCTAGCATACGTGTTGAAGATATCAAGCAGGTATTTGGGTGAGCGGTAGTTCTTGCCGAGATGCAGGATATTGGCGCCACATTTGCTTTTCAGCCGTTCAAGTTGTCCGAGTTTCGCTCCCATGAACGAGAAAATCGCCTGCTGCTCGTCGCCGAGGTAGAGCACGGTGAAATCGCCGCCGTCATCGGTCAGTTCATCGATGATGGCAGTCTGGAGGGCATTGAGGTCCTGCACCTCATCTACTTGAATCCATTTGAACCGCTTATACTCGCGGTTGACATCCATGCGGATCTTGTCGTATGCTAGGATGAGGATGTCGGAGAAGCTGATGAGCATGTGTTTTTGCTTATACTCCCTGTATTTCAGTGCATACTTCACCTTTGGATTCATCACGCTCACCCTGTCGGGGTCGAGGCCAGCCTTTTTGGCAATCTGATAGTAAGGCTCAAATTCCTCTTTCGGCATAAATATCGCCTCATCCGGCTGTCCGAGCTCGCGCTGCGAAATATAGGCGTCGATATTGTCGATAAGACCGACATGATTCTTATTGACCCTACCTGGTCGAAACTGGAAGAAATGCTCGTCGAAGGAGAGGCAGAGGTCTGTAAGATCATCCTCGTCGATGATGCCAGTGTTTTCAGGAATGGCCGCATTGTTAAAGAGGAAATTGCTGCAATAGCGATGGACGTTTCCCACGAAGATGTTATAGACATCCTCGCCGAGACGCTCTTTGATGCGGTCGCGCATGCCACGTGAGGCTCGGTTGGTGAAGGTGAGGCACATCATGTCCTCATACTCCACGCCAGATGTTCTTGCCCGAACCACGCGCTCGGCGAGGATGTCGGTCTTTCCGCATCCAGGAGGAGCAAGCACAAGGAAACGCCCTTGGCTGGCGTTGATGGCTTTTAGCTGGTCTTCGTCGTAAGTTTTTTCAGAGAACTGGTTGCACATTTATATAAGTGGAATAATTCAAGTTTATATTATTTTTCGAACAAAGATGAGAAAGATTTTACAGAGATTTTGGTTTTTAAGATATGCCATATATGGCATGATTAGATTTAAAAAGGTGAGTACGACTCAGGGGAGTATCTTCAGCCCGTCGTTCGGAAACGTCGGCCCCTATAACGTTGTTGCTGCGAGGCGGAAGCCGATTAGGCTGTTTCTGAAATCGGGGTTAGCGGGGAAGCGCTTAGAGACACGACAATCGGCAGGCTTACTTTTCCAGCAGCCCCCTCTGCAGACTTTATAAGAGCCGGAATCCGGTCCTTGCGGGTTAAGGAAATGACAGTTGTTGGCGTAAGAGTTGGCATACCAGTCGGAGCACCACTCGTTGATATTTCCCGACATATCGTAAAGACCCAGCTCGTTTGGTTTTTTGAGTCTTACTTCATGAGTGCGGTCACCGCTGTTGGCGTCGAACCAGACAAAATCAATCAGTTCGTTTTCTCCACATCCTGCAAACATTTGTCGTTTGCCCTTATTTGCTCCCCTTGCTGCATACTCCCATTCCGCCTCCGTAGGGAACCGGAACTCAAACCCGGTCATGATATTAAGTTTTGCGATAAAACGCTTACATTCACGCCATGTAACCCGTTCCACAGGCAGTTTTGGTCCTTTGAAATGACTGGGGTTATCACCTGTCACCGTCTCCCAAAGGTCTTGAGTAACAGGAGTGTCTGCAATATAATAGGTGTTCAGCTCAGCATATACAGGCGGTTTCTCATCGAAGGAGGCAAACAGCCCCTGTTCAGCGGTACCCCCCATCGAAAACACCCCCTTCTCCACCTTAATCATATTAATGCTCATGCCTGCAATACTGACGACATGGCTGACAGGGGTCGTAGCGGGAGTTTCGGGACGAGGAGTGTCCGTGTTCTTGACTGGTTGCTGAACAGAAGGGTCTAGGAGCAGCCCCAGGGCAAACGCCATACCCCTCACTACAATCCGAGTCAGTTCGGGCTGAAAGCCGTTGACTCTTGCCATATCATCGACAATCCCATTTATCTTCAAGATTCTGAAGGAGTCTGGCTCAACCTCAAGCAGCAACAGCTTGGCGGCTACATTAATCTTAACGGCTTTCTCAAGGATATTTCTGAGAGCAGTATTCTCAAACGCACCAAAGTCGGAGAGGATATTCACGAGACGTTGTTCGCTCATGACATCCTTTCCAAACTGGCTTACCGCCTGCTGAAGTCCATCGATGAAAAGCATTTTTTATGAAGAATGAAATTTGTTTTTTTTAGTGAATAGTGAAAAGTGTATATACTCTGAATATTAATCATTGGATGACTGTGGAGAAAATAGCTGAAAGAATGACGGCTGGGGAGATGACTATTTTTACATTCCCCAGCCGTTGATT
Organism: Bacteroidaceae bacterium; assembly: GCA_016284045.1. GTDB lineage: Bacteria > Bacteroidota > Bacteroidia > Bacteroidales > Bacteroidaceae > UBA3839. The sequence continues at coordinate 21,622 of JAEEOB010000221.1, read as the reverse complement.
CTTTATATTATGACTTACCGGAAAAGCGTCCTGATGTCGCTTTGCATGAGCCAAAAGAATTAATATCCGATGGGGTGGTTGAGCTCAAGCACCATGGTTTCCGGAAAACCCAGTTCTTTTGACACCTTCTCTTTGTTCATCATCGCGCGTGGAACGGTTTTGAGTCCGAGGGCGGCACAGATGAGGCAAATGTCCTGTGAGGCATATCCTGCGTCCATAGCCCCGTATATCTGTCCGTTGTGGCGCAGTTTTGTCTGGTCGCTGACAAGGAGGATAAAGACTGGCGCTTTCGCCATGGCGTTCTGCCCTTCCGCAAGCATCGGCCGGATGTCGGTTTTCGACACGCTGGTGAGCGTGTTTGCCTTAGGGTCGTAGAGCGACACCCCTTTAGCCGTGCAGACGTATGCTTTCACATCCTGTGCATTCATGGCAGTGGGGATGGTGAGCAACCCTTTCTCTGGCCGGTTGATTCCGCATGTGGCCCAGAGGATTTGCGAGAGCTGTTGTTCGGAGATGGCTTTGTCGGAAAACTCGCGGTCGGTCTTCCTGTTTTTCAGTGCATCCATTAAAGTGACGTTGAGTGTGAGGTCAGGCTGAGGCAGTTTTTTCACCTCCTGTGCGCCTGCATTCATTGAAGCAAAGGCGCAGAGCATAAGCATAGCTAAATACTTTTTCATTTTGCTGTAATAATTAAACTGTTGAACAATAACAGGAGCAGCAAGGGGCGTTGCTGTATCTGATAATAAAACTCCACTTATTCTGCGGGATGATTTTTCCACAAAACGCCCAAATACCGATTCCATTGCAAATTTACGGAAAAAAATGAAGAATGAAAAATGAAGAATGAAGATTTTTTTTAGTGAATAGTGAAAAGTGAATAGTGAAAAGTGTATTTACTCTGACAATGGTAAGTACTTAACACAGGGGAATGAGTACGGAATTTGACATGTGGATGCCAGTCAGAATAGTCGTCGAGGTAATGATGACAAGAAGACAAGAAGACGAGGAGATGAGAAGATGAGAAGTAAACAGCAAACAAAAAAGAGGTCGGTTGACCTCTTTTTTTGTGGGATAAAGCAACAGGTTATTTTCTTCCTGGCTGTGGGTTGTAGCTGTTGTGGTGATTCCCCTGCTGATGGTTTCCATGCTGGGAATTGCCATGATTGTTAGGTTGCGGCTTGGGCGGGTTGTTAGGCTGCGGCTGTGGCTTTGGAGGGTAGTTAGGTGCAGGAGCAGTGCTTCCATACCTTCCCGGCTGTGGCTGTGCATTGTAGTGATTTCCGTGATATCCGTGCTTTCCTACTACATTGTTATAAGCTTCCTTTGCAGCCATTTGAGCACTTGCGCTTGTCATCCATTTTGGATTATAGGACACGTAGATGGTGTTGCCTTTGAAATAGGCGCTTTTGATGCCTTTTTTTGCCACCACGAGGCTCACAATTTGATATTTCTGGTTTTGGGTGGTCTTTTTGAGCTTCACAGAAGTAGTGCGGAGCTTTGTAGAGCGTGGGTGGTTCTGCTCGTTAGTCACTTTGGTCTGCTCTGCAGCCACTGAGTTCATCACTGTCACGGTCGTCATGCTGATTACCATGAGGAGGACCTTAAAAATGTAATTTTTCATCATAGTCTAATTTGTTTTAATGGACTTGAAATAATTCTCCGTCCGAAGGGTTAATAATAATTTACTATTTAAAAATCTACTATTTACGATTTGTTATGTTATTTCGTTATTGGATTAATTTTCTTCATTCTTCTTTTCCTTCTCATCTGCCAAAGTAAAATACACTGTTCATTATTCACTGTTCACTTAAAATGAACCTTGTTTATTCTTTAGACGGTGCAAAGTTAGGAAAAGTCAAATGCCCAAACCCGCTGAAATTCCTAAAATGCACGGGTATTATCCTAAAGGAAAGGGGGAAAAATACACAGAATGGATGGGGATTCTCTGATTTGTGGATTTTAATTGATTCTTTTTTGGGGGGTCGCCAATGCACGATTCAGAATGGAAGGAGCAGCCCGGCGAAAGAAATTGTCGGCAGTGGAGACACCCCAAATTGAATACAAATTGTTATTATTATGCGCGGGGTGCGGTTTCAGGGAAAGACGCTATTTGATTATGATGGAATATGGATATACTTTGGGAGTGTCCCGCTTGTCGCGGCTGTAGGGGTTGAAGGTGTATGGAGAATATGTGGATTTCGGACAACCCACTACGACAAGATAGGCGTGGGCGGTGTTCTCATCGGTTTTGTAAATCAATTTATTTTTTTGTTTCCGATAGTACCATGGATAAGAAGCATTCATGTCTTTATCGACAAGAACAATGCCATAATGATAAAAGTCGTTTTGGGGGTCTTGTGGCTGTGGCTTGAATGTGACAAACTTGTTTTTAGTGCTCAACGGAAGTTCTATGACATTGAATCCGTATGTTTCGGGGAGGAATTCTTTTTGGGGTGTTATGATGGTAGTCTTTCCCTTCTGGGTCATATCAACAGGAGTGAGCAACTGACAAGCGTGTTGTTTATGCGTTGCCTTTACCCTGGGGAAGTCAAAAGTGATGAGTCGCTCATAACAATCGAGCAATTCTAAAGACATGTCGTTTGCTGAGAGGTTGAAAAGGCGCATATAAGTAGATGCCGGGTCTTCCCCTCGTTTACCTTCTCTGAAGAGGTCACCTATGACTGTGATTCCATGCTTCATCGCCCAATATTCGAGGACGTATGGCGATCGGTAGATATTTTCTCCATCCAGGAATCGTTTGTGGAAAGACTTGCGGAACGCCTGCCAGTGGTAGTTCTCGTCAGAAACCCAATTGGGGTTGACGTTCCAGAGCATCCACTGCGACGCCATCTCGAAGATGCCACCCCCGCCCCATGCCTGTCCGGCACCGTCAGCCATAACCTGCGACTGAAATGAATGACCGAGTTCATGGGCGATGCAGTTGAGCGTCTTGTCTTTTACACGGTTGGGAGCAATCCATAATGCGCCTATCGTGTTGTCGTAGTCGCCTCCGTAGGCAGTTCCCTCAAGCGAATAGTTGAGCATGACCATCATACGGTATTGTTCGGACTTGGAACCCGGCAAGACGAACTTAAGCTGGTCTCTGTAGAAACAGTAGAACTGCTCCAGCTTCTGCAGCAAGTTGTCGAGATCGACCGACATGTCATGTCCTTCAAGCTGCGGAGGGTTGGAGAGATCGTTTCCGAATCCTTTTTCCCAAAACACGACAATGTTGTCGGTGTAAGCCATGCGTGCATAGCTCCAATTCGACTCAGGGTTAGTGAAGTCGTTATTTTTTAAATCTTCTGGAATGTAAATCTGCTTGCCGGGAGGCGCCTGGAAGGTCTGTGCGTTTGCAGCAGGCTTGTTGTTTACTGTTGTTTGCTGTGCAGAAATAGTTGAATAAAAGGATAACACAGCCAAGAAAAATAAGAGTCTTAGTGTTTTCATATTGTGCAGTAGTTTTTATTTACCGCAAAATTAAGGAATTATTAGCTTAAATGCAAATTTTTTTTAGTTTTTAGTTATTAGTTCATTGGTTTTTAATCGTTAGTTGGTTTTAGACAGCAAGGGTGTGAAGGTGTTATTCAGAAAACGTTTTTGCTGCTCGACGTAAGAAAACGAGGGCTCCTGTCATGCGTATGTTTGGGAACGATTTGGTTATGAGTGGATCACAGTTTTTCATTTTATACGCCCATTAGTACTACTCTACCCAAAAACAGGATTTCAGAATGAGTCTGAAATCCTGTTTAAAAAATCATTCAACAGAAAAGCCTGTTAAGTCAGAAAGGTTGCTACTTGGCAAATTCTGGCCGGTAGATGCCGTCTTCTCCCATAGGGGGAAGGCTGGCATTAAAGTCGGTCCATTCGGTGGAATAGATTCTATGGAGACTGTCACAGTAGTAATAGAGGAAAATTTTCGCCTCTGCTCCGTCAGCTCCGACAGTAAGTGGGAAGAAGGTCATATCTGGATCAAACACCGGCTCTGTAAGTCCTCTCACCTCGTCGTTCATCATCGCACAAAGAAGATCCCCTTCCGTGACATACGGTTCCAGTATCTTCTGAGGCAAAATGCGTACAGACATGGTCTGCTCCCAATTGTCGTAGTTTGGTGCTTCCCAGTCCGGTCGAGTGTCATTACCTGCAAGCAATGAGCTTTCAACATTTACTGGAATCGTATCTTCCGGATTGTTTCCGGGCTTTTCTGTCCCATCACCCTCCTGGTTGTTTCCAGGATTCTCTTTAGGCTGTTCGGCATCACCTTCTTCTTTGGAGCAGCTCCCCGCCATTATGGCGAGGGCTGCAAAGATTATCAATAACTTTTTCATTTGATGAATATTACTTTACCGTTGTTAATATACATTCCTTTCTCTACAGGCTTCTCGTTCAGCTTGATACCAGTGACGGTGTACCACCCTCCGTCGTCCGCCATCTCGTCAACTGATGCAAAGTCAATGACTGTGGGATTATCAGGTGTACCAAGCACATTGTCAGGCTTATACGGAATTCTGCTTCGGTTGACGGCAACGACATCCCCACCCCGTTGGATTGTGAATGTGAGATTCTGGGCAAGATCCTCATCCACACCCACATTGAGATAGAATGTGCCTTCGTCGTCAGCCACAGCCACGCCACAGCACTCAATGCCATTATAGACCATAAGCGTGTCGTTTGCCTCGAGATCAACTCCATCGACATTCGCAACGATATTCATCGATGTGGCGTTGATATTTCTCCTTGCGGGTGCCTGTGATGTTCCGCTGTAGCGGTTGTCCCCCCAATAATGAGGATAACTAAACTCCACCTCTTTGTCACTGTTTCGTTTAAGCATGTATCCTTTTCTCATCTCAAGGAAGCGCAGTGTACCTTTCCAGATGAGGTTGCCCGTCCCGTCATCGGTCAGTACAGCGAAAGCATCCTGCGACTTAAGCACATCATTCTCGTTAGCATAAGGCAGATACTTCGACATCGCCTGGCTGATAGGAAGGTTGATGGTAGAGAGATAAGCCAGACGGTTCCATCCTTTCTTGGCAATGACATTCATATAGCTGCAGTCCTCACCTCCAATATACACATCTTTCGGGCTCATCGAATAGATGCGGTACATGATTCTGGGGTTAATGGTAACGACCTTATTCTCTTCCGTCCATCTGTATCCCCTTGTGCTGTTATCCTCTACGCAATAGAACTGCATGGCAACTTTCCCGTTGACGATCTCAATCTGGTCGCCCGGTTCCCAGTCTGCCGCTCCGTAAAGCAGTTTCCCGATTGTTGTCTCAGCCATAGGCGCAATGTTGAATGAAACCCAGTTCCATCCGTGTTTGAGCTGGAGAGTAGCCACCTCATTGAAGACATTCTCAAGCACCACCGGATTTTTCACTGATCCAACAGTCTCGTTTCGTTTGAAAGTATAGATGTTTTTGTCTTTAGGTTCTACCACGTAGATTTTTCCTGTTGACGCATCATAAAACTTGAAAGAAAGCTGAGTCTTGGAGTTCGGGTGCGCATAAATCATGATATACGCCAGCGCCTCGTAAGCGTTCGCCTTGTTATCGACATCGATATGAGCCACTCCCAGCACCTCCTGGTTATCTCCGAAAACAGCAAGCATATCATTCTTATCGGTAGCAATCACCCCGTCAATCTTGACCTGAGCTACCATCTGCATCACCTGGTTCTCATTCTTGAGCTGTTCGCTGACCATCCAGTTTGGATCATTGGTTCTCACCTTGATGTTCAATGTGAGATTCTCTGTCATTCCGTTTCCTCCCTGTAGTGTGATCAGCTCTTTGTAATTACCAATATTGATAAAAGGAGACACCTCAAATCTGATTTCCTGTTCTTCAAGAGGATTGATTACCCCTTCTGTCATTGATGCTGAAATCCAGACAGGCAAATCCTTGATTTCGAACGTCTGCTTCTTACCGCTCAGATTCTTGATGACAGCACAGAACTCAGTACCTTGTCCATAAAGCACTTCGTAAGAAAGTGATGGATAAAGCCATCTTAGCGGATTTCGATAGACGAACACGTCCATGGTCAGCGGACTTTCCATCAGGTTGCCATTGAGGTCAGCCACATCGTGCACGGTGACATATACATTCGTCTTCTCTATCTGTGTGTCAGGCACATCAAGATTAATAAGGAGCTTATTTCCGTCAACGACATAGCTGTATTTCACGTTGTCGAGCTTGCTTGACTGTGTCATCAGCGCATAAGTGTTCCTGTCGGCCTTCGCACTGACCACATTGAAGTCGATGAGCGTGTCGATTTTCGTCTCTATGATTTTTCCCTGATTGTCAATGTACCGTTTCAGGCTGACTCCTGTCGGGACAAGCAGCTGACTATTATCGTCCTGTTTTTCAGAGGTGCTGAAGCCGAGATATGCCAACAAAGCTTTCTCTGTTCCCACAGGAACCTGATTGTAGTAAGTCTCAATAAGGCTCAACGGGAGTGCACTGGCAAACATAGCGACCTGGTCGATATGTCCATTCATCACATCCTTACAGCTCATATTCTCATCGTAAGTGGCACCAAGTGCAAGCATATTGCCTCCAATACCTCCGATGCTGTCAGCCGGTATTGATGTCACAAGTTTTTTGTCAAGATAGAAGTTTGCCACATTCCTTGACCGTTGCACAGTCATGGCGTAGTGATGCCATGATTGTAAATAAGGAACGAAAGCAAGCGTTCTCTCCATGCCGTTAGATCGGAAGCACAGATTCTGCTGGTCGTTGACAAAGATATTGAAGTGCTGGTCAGCATTGGCCTCATCCATAGCCGGTCCGTTGGACATAAGTGTACCGGTCTGTTCATCCATTCTGAACCAGAACATCAGTGTATAATCCTCATGTTCATCTCTCTTGAACACTTCAGGCTTGAGGAGTACACCCTCGGTTCCGTCAATCTTGAGCGAAATACCGTTAGGCACTTTCCATGTATGCAAGAACAGGTTCAGGTCATTGCCATTAGCCCCCTTGTCATATCCCGTTTCACCATTGCCCTCATTAAGCATATAGTATGATATCAGTCCTTGTTCATATCCTGTCAGCACCTTTTGGGCAAAACCTCCTATTTCGCTTTCCGACAGGCAACGATTCCACACTCTGAGGTCAAGGATATCGCCCTCATAAGGATTCCAGATGTTATTGAACTCTGAGAACAGTCCTAAAGAAAGGTATCCGTTCTCTTGGTATGTACCCTTAATATACTTCTCGCCAATGAGTTTTCCTCCATCATAGAACTTGAGGTTCAGCGTGTCGCGGTTCTGCTTTACAGCGTATGCCACCCGATGCAACCCGTTGAAATTCACCGGCTGGTCAGACACCAGCACAATGCCGTTGATTTGAGCAGCGAGTTTATTGTCGGCAGTCAGACCTAAAAGCATTCCATTCTGGTAGCCTCCATGTGAGATTACCGCCATCTGCTTTCCGTTGTTTGCCGGGTTAATCATCAGATCAATGGTAAAGTCTTTTTCCGCAAGATTACACTCTGCCTGCGACCTGCCAAAAGATAATTCGTTAAACGATAGCGAAGTAGATAGCGAAATATCATTGCTGACAGGGGTTCCCAGCACCTCAAAGTTATTCGCCTTACTGAGATAGTTCCCTGCTATAGGCTCAGAGAAGGTGATTACGATGTTCTCACCAATATCGAGAATGCCGTCAATTGGCTCAGGTGTTCCGAACACTTCCGGTCTTCTTGTGTCTTTCACACCAGAAAGAATATCCGACGATGATGTGATGAATCCATTGGCATGCCGGCAGAAAACCACCGCCCTGATGTCGTAATATTGTTCCACAGGGTCCTTTTCTCCGTAGAATTTTGCTATGATGGCACCGTTAGCAGGAATGGTGTCGCACTGTCCGCTTGCCTTCGCCAAAAGTTCTCTGTCATTGTAATAGGAGCATACATTCACCCAATCCTTATCGCCCTGCGTTGACAGTTTGTATTGGAGTTCGATATGGTCGAAATTGCGTTCATTCACGTTGAATCCGTCAATTCTGACCGGCATATAGTTAAGTTGCTGCTTGCCGTCGTAGCTGCTTTCAGTGTTAATTACCCAGTTGTTGCTGGGCATTGATATTCTGATTTTTCCGGCAGTCGGCACGAAATGCGCTGAAATATAAGTCTTACGAATTTGCGCCAAGTCATCTGGGTCAAATAGGTATAATCCAATGTTCTCATAATCGAATGCGGCATCCGGATAGAGCTCCAATTGTTTAGTCACCACCTGGCCTGCATCTATAAAGACAGTCGTTCCGTTTCCTGTCACAGGGGCTCCGTCCACAAATAGTTTCGCACCGTTTTTATTTGATGCATCATCGAGTTCGTAGGTAAACAAAGTCGTAGCCTGTTTCGGTCTGTCCGTATCGTTAGAGAGGAACAGTGTGAACCTTGCAGGCTCATCGAACGGCACATTGCTGACCACGGGCTGGTCGGTCCATATTTTCAGGTTGTCGATAGACTTGGTCTTAGCGTCAATCAATGTCCCGGGATTGTACCATTCTGTCCTTCTCTCATCCTCATAAGGCTTGTTAGTCACACCGCCTCTGGTGCGATAGACGAAGCTGGAATAAACCGGTGTGGAAGTCAGCTCGACATAGCTTGCCGGATTAATACCTCCTCCAATACGGATTTGTTCGAGATTTTTCACAGTGAGATTATAGAAAGCATCGTGGTCAGCCATATTCACCGTGGTGTCCATATCGTTTATGTTGCTTCTAGTTCGATATACATCGATATTCATATTGGACTTAGTCGAGAGGCTTAGCGTGAATCCAATTTTCTTGTTCAGCGATGATGACATGGAGTTCTTATCGTTAAACTGGAAATTCAACACAGGCAAAAACTTGACAACGACTTCTGATCCAGGAGACCCCACCTTCGTGACAACCAATCCACCCTGGTCTTCCCAATTCAATAATTCGGTCTCGTATTGCGTCTCCTTACCTTCATTTACCACTTTGCTTAAAATGCCCTGCACCTGTTTGCCGATAAGTCCTTCCAACGTTCCGATACCCAAACCGGCATCCCCGATAATCGGCCATTTGATGTAGCGTGTATATGAATCAGTTGTGGAGAAATTCTCACTGTACTGCACAGATGTGAGTCCATCCACATCATAGTTCTTCACGAGGTCTGAAGGCCTTACAGATAATTTCTCTTCCTCGTTCTTCACCAGGAATCCAATCCATGCTGTCACCTGACGGTTGATTGCATCCACACTGTCGGTACATGAGATTCCCTTCGGATCTATTTTCTGGTATTCAACACCAAAGTTCTTATCATCCTTATCCACTTTGCTGACATAGACCGCTATACCCTTCTTGTCGGCAAGAACCTGTGCATAATTGACAGAGTCTTTAGGCAGAATCATGGAGTTTCGGAGCTTCATGAGGTTAGGAATAAGCTCATTGACGATATAATACTGTGAATGTACGAAAGTTGACTGTACTTTAGTGCTGACTCCGAGCACCTCATCTCTGACGAGATATACCTTGTTGCCCTTGAAGTCAGTTCCCTCAGCCAGTTTTTTCATTGTTCCGTTCTTCACTTTCACAGTATGTCCGTCAGTTGTCTGGAATTCGCCTCCCTCATGGTTTTTCATGAGCAGATACTGCCTCTCCGGAATCACCCTGACCGCCACGGCATCCTGCAGGATGACATTTTCGTTAGCACCGATAAAGAGGTCGCTCTGCGGACCGATGAATTTTTTGTTGGTGGAAGTCTGCACACGCTCAGTGACATCGATATTGTATGAACAAGTCCAGTTGATTCCGAATTTGGAGATGATGTCCAATGAGAACGTGTTCTTCTTTGATGCTCCGTCGATGGTACCGTATTCCACTCCGGTAGCTCCGAAGCTAGGCACAACTACCGTACCCGTGTAGTATGACTGCTTGACCGAAGTCTCCGAGGCGAACCGGAGTCCCAAAGAGGCGTCGAATGACATGTTGTAGGAATAGGATAATTTTGATCCGGCTTCAATATATGCAGAGCTACCGCTTCCTGGAGGATCTCGCAGGATATCGAAGAGATGTGGTGTTCCAGCCGATGCAATGATGTTTCCATCGTTCTTAGGCTGTGTGACCATGACATATCCCTTGAGGGTCTGTCCGTTGAACGGCTTAACATCGTAGTATGTGCTGTCGTACTGGAGCGTGATGCCAACCGTCTTGAGCGCCATGTCGTTGTCGAACATGAACGATGAGTTCTGTGGCGTAAAGAGGTAGGATCCCCCACCAGTTTTGTCAAGTTGCACTTTCTCAATGCTCTGGTCGCTGATAAGTCCATTACGAATGTGTACCTCACCCGTATCGAGTTTCACGATATCAACCTCACTATGAGGATTATTGTTGTAGTAGTATTTTTCACAAGCCTGCATCATCCATCCGTAAGGTGAACCAGCCATGAAGACCGGGTGTCCGAAAGAATAAGTTCCGTCTTCTGCGTTCCAAACGGTCACGGTGTCTTTGTTACCGACGTTGTCTTGAGCCAGGCATTGCTTAACACCAAAATAATTCTCGTTCTTCGGATTGAACTGTACGATGTCGAGTGTGGGTGCCACATGATAAATGCGGTTATAGACAGCCGTATCGCCATTCTCCTTGAAAGAGAGGTCGAGCGTCTCCCCCACCTTTCCCTCCTGGAAGAGAGTGGCATACCCCTGTGCAGAAATATCAATCACTTTATATTTGGCAGGATGTAGCTTGATCATAAACTCACCCGTTTGGTTATCGGGATAAATGGTGATGGTATGTCTGGTGTTATATACCATTGTGGTGTCCTTGTCCTCCTTTCCGAAACTATAGTAATCGGTTCTTGTGGTGACAGTTGGATCCTTCTGGTCTCTCACAATCCACGAAGTGTTATCGCCTTCAAGCTGCATGACGATTTTAATGCTGTCGCCAAGGTTGTTGACCGACAGAGATTTGCCAAGCGGAAGATTCCCCTGGTCGTTACCACCAATGACCCTACCTTGAAGGGTGACAAGCGACTTATCCCAGAGGAAGACTTCAGACTTGTTTTCCTTCCAGTTCCAGTCTCTCTCTTTTCCTTCCTTGGCATTAGGAACGAGCAAGAATCCTTCGTTTTCAAACACATGGCCTTCCTTGACTGCCTGCACCTGATGTTCGCCTTTCGGAATACTCAGTTCAAACGCTCCCTGGGTGTTGGTTGTGATAGCAACACCATTGGCGTCGGTGATGGTTTTTCCGTCCATCTTGAACTCAACCCCCTGCACAGGAATGCTGGAGTCTTCATAATACACATTCCCTGAATAGATATAGTATGTATCAACATAGAAAATGACGTTTGTCTTGAGATTGGTATTCGTGTCGAAATCCACTCTGACCGATTCAAGAGAGAATTCACTGCCAGTGGTTTCCACCTGAATATCGTAGGATCCCTGTCCCTGATATACGAGTCCACCGATTTCAAAGAATCCGTCGTTGTTTGTGACGCAGGTCTTGGTTTCAGCATTTTTAGGCGCTTTTCCATCCACTGGTACAGCCTTGACAGTATAGCCTCCCAGACCGGTTCCGTCGGGAAGCCGTAGATATCCCCTTACCATACCAGTCGGTGTACAGTGTCCGGTACAGGTTTTCGAATGAACCAGTAATCCTTCGCACTGGAAAACGGACTCCACCTTATATTCATAAACCGTCTGTGGTTTCACTTTCGTGTCCTCATAGAATGTCTGTGCGAGGTCGGTTGCAACCTCCTCCCATTCAGCACTGCTTCCGTTGGCCTGGTTTCTTTTCCACAGCCGGAAATAGTCGTGCTCCCCTCCTTTGGTGGTCCACTCCAGCCTTACGCTGTTCTGTTTCTCCTCAGCGTTGAAAGTCAAGATTGTGTCGGTTCTCACAAAACTGTAGTTGGCACCCTCTCCCGTTTCGATTTTGCTGACAGGAATACTGACACTATCAGGATATTGGTTGTCTTCATTCCTCATGGTTCCGTCAATGCACAGAGCCGAGTTACCACGCTTGATTACGAGCTCAAACTCATAATCCACACACTTACGCTCGAGAGCATACGTATAGATGTGGTTTTTGACAGCATTCTCGTCGTTTGAAATGTCAACCACCTGTGTGTATTTTCCATTGTTTGTGATGCTATGCACATAAAGGAGCAGTTTCGCCTTTTTATCCCAGACACGATGAGTTTTCAATGAAGAAGTGTACAAGATGGCTGAATAATTATCTGGAATAGTAGGTAAAATGTTATTAATGGCATAAGACACTGGATAAAAAGTTAAAACATTCTTATCAGTCTTTGAACGTGCCCATTGTCTGCTGTAAGTATAACATGAACCTTTCACATCGAAAAAGGTAAACTCCTGGTCGTTGTTCTCAACATAGACATTATCATACTCCTTTCCTGAAATATTTCTGAGCATTGTGAAGAAACTGCCGGGATTCACATGCGTATTCATCACCGGGGATTCTTTCCCGTCATAAGCATCTCCTCCGTTAGCCTGAAACACCTGGCTCCACATTTTATAGTTCGGCTTAATAATCTTAAGCCCTGCAATCCAATTGGAAGAATTAAATTCCTGCTGCTCATATAGAGTCTTAGTCCAATATGGTTTGTAGCCGGTAATGTCATACGTTAATGAACCTGTTGGCCAGAAATCATTATTTCCCTCAGTTACAAGCCATTTATTTGACACCACGACAAACGGGTTGAGCGAAGCAACAAAACCTTTAATATTCACCTGCGCCTCATCTGCAACTTCTTTGGTGGGATAGAAAATTCCACTCTCATCGACAACCGATCCGATATTGATATCAGGGTTATCAATATAAGGCTCCACATCCGCTTCGTTCCACTTGATGGTTACTGTGTGGTCGTCGTCTGTCCATGTTTCCTTCCTGACAGTGGCATCTCCAAACAGAGGCAGTCTGATAAGATCTGCTGACACAGCCATCAACCTGCCAGCGATGGTGCTCCATCCCCAGAATCCGGAAGCCATACGGCGAATCCTATAAACGACATCTTTACCTTGATAATAGGGCATAAGGTCATCATCAATAAACTCATAATCCGTTTTCCCGTCGATATATTCAATCTGGGAAATGGATTTCCAGTTGACATCCTCATCATCGGTTGCCCCCGTCACATTTCGTTGAATTTCCCAGAAGTCGTTTTCCACAATATCGTTGAGAGAGGCATTATTCACCTTCCATTTGAGTTTCACGGTGGCATCATCCAGCATGGTTGTGGTGAAGTTGCTGGGCTGATGGAACATATTGATGGAGATGGTGTCGGACATCCGTCCTGCAAGCTTATTGCCGTCTGTATCTATAAGGTCTCCTACGAGCCTTACCTCTTTCAAGGGCCTGTTCATCGGCACATACACATTGCTGCTGAGCAAAGGCTGGACGCTGAGTTCTTTCTGTTCATTGGATATCGCATCTTTGTACTGGAGCGTCAGCTTCGTACATTTATTAGCCTGAATGTAGTATGGAATCATGATTTCCCCTATATGGGTCTTATCGTATGCCAGCATGGGTTCCATCAGATTGAGCGATATATCAGGGGGTGCCGGACTGTCGTACGGGTCGAAATTCTTGTCAACAGTGCCAGAAGAGATATCCTCCCATTTCACATGTAGTTTAAATGAGATACGCTTCCCCTGCCATTCGTATGGCACTGCCCAGTTGACAGTTGCAGAATAATGCGTTTTGTCATCGTCATCATTTCCGAGTTCAAACTGTTTCCAGTCGTCGTTGGATGTGATGTTGATATTGCTCTTTCCATATCGAGTCATAAGCACGGTCAGCTGGCCGGGTGCGAGCGTCCTCATGTAAGTGGGGTTATTCGCATCGCTTCCCGGATGCTTCCACTCAATAATCCGCTTGGTCTTCCCATCAACGGTGGCCTCGACGTAAGAGTCTGCCACCACATGCACATTCGTCAGCACAGAGTAGTATTCGAATGTGGGAAGTTTGAACTGTACGATATTCTTACCGGCTACCATACAGCTATAGCTGCTCGATTTCTTGACGAACGACTCTGCATGTAGCGCGACAGTTGACATCAAGAAGAGCAGCATCAGAAATGCAAAAAACTTTTTCTTCATGAATAAAATTGGTTATTAGTTATTATTTCAAAGCAGGCATAACATCAATGAAAATAAAGAAAACAAAGCCATTTCGGCTTCTGTTTCCTTTTCTCATCGTGATTGTGAGGGAAAAAACTCATAGTCAGGTAAAAGACTTTCCTCCCTAAAAATATACAAAGTTAGTGTTTTTTTTGGGATTAGATATGAATCAAGCGGAAATTAACAGAAATTAACGGTTGTAAAAAACAACAGTCACTATCGTTTCATCCAGTAAAGACGCTCTTCGGGCGACATCTTCTCAATGGCATAACGAAGGGTGGTACGCGGCATTTCGTGCACATGCTGAGTGAGGAAGTCCCTGAGCATATCCATGCTGATACGCTTTCCCAGCTCCCTCAGCATCCATCCAGTGGCTTTCTGCATGAGGTCGTGTGTATGGCGCAGATGAATCTCCGCATAGCGCAGACACCATGTTGGGTCACCAGCCTGTGTGGTTTTCCATGTGCATACCATGCTTATGCGCTGATGCCAGAGATTCTGGCTGAAAGCAAGACTGTCGATAACAGCTGTCTTGTCGGTGACATTTGACGGCAGCAGCAGCCAGTGACCGATAATTTTAGGAGCCGACAGATCGACGAGATCCCAATTGTTTGCCCGGTCGGCATAGTCGAGATAGATTCTGACCAAATCGTCACGCTTTCTGACAGCCTGTTCATCTTCTGTCAGGCGTTTAGTGGACAGTTTCCCGAAACGGCTGACCAAGAGCAGGAATCCACATAGACGGACCTCATGCCAACGGCTCATCAGCAAATCAGGAATTTCGGTAAGCGGCAAGTCTGCGGCATGACGCACCACTTCTCGTGTCTGCGGGACTTTCAAGCCGAGAAACTCATCCCCCTCACCATACTCTCCTGGGCCTGTCTTGAAAAACTTCATCAGCACATTCCGCTGCTGCTCATTATGCAGTGACTCCATGTAGGAAATCACATCTACGGCTGTTAGACGACTCATTTATTTACGATTTACTAATTTATACAAAAGTTTCTGAAGTAAAGTTCATTTAAAGATTTAATTATGTAAGAGGTAAGATTTATTTTTGTAAGAGGTAAGATTTATTTTTGTAAGAGGTAAGATTTATGTATGATAACAGTCCACAACTCCAGCTGTCATCATCCTTTTAAGCACTTCAGAAACTTCAGTTAGTTATTCTATGTTTTGATAATTGAATAAGAAGTAGTAAATTTGCATAAAACATCAAATTACAAAAGCAATGGACTATCTGGCACATTATAACTCACCGCTGGGTCCCATGACAATGGCAAGCGACGGAACGGCACTTGTCGGACTTTGGTTCGACGGACAAAGGCATTTTGGATCCACAATCAATGATGAGTATGAGGAATGTGACATCATGCCTGTGTTCGATGATACACGCCGTTGGCTGGATGTGTATTTCCTTGGTAAGGAACCAGGCTTCATCCCTCCCCTGCTCCTTCGCGGAAGCCAATTTCAACGTAGGGTTTGGCAACAACTGCTACACATCGGATTTGGTCAGACTCTGACTTACAGTGAAGTAGGAAGACTGATTGCCAATCAGTACGGAACAACAAAAATCTTCGCCCGTGCGGTAGGCGGCGCAGTAGGACATAATCCCATATCGCTTATTGTCCCATGTCACCGTGTTGTGGGAGTTGGTGGTAAAATAACGGGCTATGCGGGAGGAATTGAAAGGAAAGCGAAACTGTTGGAATTGGAAAAGAGAATTTTCAGTTTATGATTATCTAGGTTTTCCTAGGTTTTTCTAGGGTTTCTAGGATTACTAGGATTACTAGGGCTACTAGGATTACTAAGTTTTCTGGTTTTCTGCGAAAGGGGGTAGTTCCAAAAAACAGAACCTATTTCGGGAATATAATCTGGTAGTGTCCGCTGAGGTGCATGAAAGCAAAGAGTCGGAGTAGCCCGTCGTAGTAGGCATCGAAATATCCGTCGTCGAACGGTACGTGTTTGGCGTTCCATAGAGCATCAACAAACTCACGGCTTTTCTCGTGTGAGCAGGTGACGGAAACGGCAGCGAGCGTAGCCACGAGTCCGATGCTGTGACGCAGTTTTCTGAATCCTCCCGCCTGCAGAATCTCATTCTCTTCGGGCAGTGTTCCGTCGATGCGGTACTGGTCCACGAAGTCGTTGACTCCCTGGCTATAGAAGAAATTCTGGATAGTCTCGCCATATTGGCTCTGCCACTGCCGGTCGGCACAGCTCCACTCATAGTCGAGCGCGATGTTCATCGGCACTCTCCATGAGTCGTAGCGGAAATTGGCACTTGGGTTGCGTCTTCCTCCAAATCCCGGCATCACCTGTCCGTCGTAGCTGCACATATCAGGATTGAGTCCAGTCTGCGGATTGATGGCCTTATGCAGAAACTCACGCGACTTGGCAGCACAGTCGATCCAAAGCTCCGACCGTCCGTCGTCCGCCCATTTCGCCCAAACTTCATAGAATGCAGGAATATGATAAGATGGGTCTGTAAATCCCTTGCCAAATCCGGATGGCGTAAAGGTAATCAGATGTGTAGTGGGGTCAATGAGAAACATCTCGTCGCGTCCCTCCCCTCTCGGCATGGTACAGTTAAGGATTTTTTGAGCCTCCGCCTTGTAGTTAATGCCAGTGTTGTCGCCCCAGCGGTTGCTGGCGAAGATGAGTGAGGTGATGAAATACAGCTCGCCGTCGCTTGCCGCCCCCTGGCTGTTGCGAGTTCCATCGATCTTGCAGCTCCAGGCGAAATAGCCTTTGCTGGGACCGTCCTGATGCTGCATGTACTTGCGGCTCCAGCGCCACAGACGGTCGAAGATGTCCTTGCGGTCCATCTGCACGGCAATCATCATGCCATAGGACATTCCTTCGGTACGTGCATCGTGGTTCTTTATGTCGGACACATAGCCGAGTGAGTCCTCAACCTCGAAATACACCTTGTTCGGTCCCTCGAACACGTCGTAGAACACCTCTTTGAGCTTTGCCTCCACCTGCTCTGGCGTGTAGCCCATCTCCACAAAGACGTTACGATACTGGCGTGTCTCAAACGCTCCTTTTGTCCAAGGCGACTGCGCCTTCACACACACGCTGCTGACGATTAGCACAGCAATGACTAATAATTTCCTCATAAGTTTCTTATTTTTGACAACAAATATTTTTCGACGACGAATCTTTACTCTAAGTTTGCAGCACGAATTAAAACGAATATTTTTTTACAGGAATTAGCAGAATATTTTGAATTTTTCAACGGATTATTTTTGCAAAGTTACGAAACAATCGGTATTCCGCACAACCCGTTTGTATCAGATTGTGTAAATCTTGTAACATGAAGCGATGAAAGAGAAATTAAGGTGTGCGGATAAGTCCTCTTTTCAGGTCGATTTGCCAGGAGTCGTAGTATCGGAGCACCATTTTCCCGTTTTCGAAGAAGATGGGCAGCATGATGATTTTCGACCGCGGAAGGTCGGGATCCATCCATCGGTCGCCCACATAGATGTAGGCGGTCTGTTCGGTGCCTTTGATGGTGAGGATGCTGGATGCCTGGGTGTCGAAAGCGATGCGGTCGCCGATATTCTCAAGCGGTGACCAGTTTTTGTCGATGGCATCTGATGTGGCGATTTTCGCCTGGTTGGGGTCCCATCCTGTGCAAGCCGACGAAATCATATAATAGGTGTCGCCAATGTGAGCGATGGCAGGTGCCTCACGCCGCTGCCCCTCGAACAGTAGGGTCTTCGAGACAGCCGCATGATAGTCGTCAGAGAGTTTGAACAGTCCGAGGTTGGTGTTCTCGTCAGTGGTTGATATGAAATAAGCCTGTCCGTCGTTATCCACGAACACATTGCAGTCGCGCGACTTCGTGTCGCAGGGCCTGCCGGTCCACACGCACTCATAAGGTCCCGCCACAGAGTCGCTCTCGAACACCGCCGCCTCGCTCGCCGAGTAGTCGCGTGCTTCCCAGTGGCACCAAACCACGAATTTACGCGTCTTGTTGTTATACATCAGTTTCGGCCGCTCAATCATACGGGTGTTGCCCAACGCCTCGTGAGTGACGAAATTCTTGATGATCTTTCCCTCAAACTTCCAAGTGACGAAATCATCGGTGCTGTAGAGGTTGACATCGGGATTCCACGACCGTGCGCGGTCCTCACCGATGAGATACCAGCGGTCTCCATGCTGAAGGAAATTTCCGCCATGCGCCTGCACGATATACCCTTCAGTGTCGGTCCATTCGATTCCATTGTGTATGGTTGTCCAGTCGGCATTCTGCGCCACAGCTATCGTGCAAGCACTCAAAAAGCAGACAGCAGCGATAAAAAAATGTTTTCCTAATTCTCTCATAATTTTATTATTCTATTAGTTGTTAGCTATATGGAGTTAATGTATTTAATATGAGGAAACCACCCGTAAATGATATTTTTGGCAAAGATACGTAAAAAAATGAAGAATGAAAAACGAAGGATGAAGAATTTTCCGACATAGAATAGATATTTGAATTAATATTATTTTATCCAATCATAGTATTATCTTGAATATGAAGCACCGCATTGGAATAATTCACATCTCAATATTTGCTGAAAAAAAATAAATTCGCGATATTTGCAGACAATAATTTACTGACAATAAACTATTATTCCTAATGAGCATAAAGAAAATCACGACCGCCATCATCCTCATGATGACAACGATGAGTTGCCTGGCATCATCCTCGGTCGTATGGCAAGGAACAAAATCGTTCGTAAGCTGGAGCGACGTGATCAACATCTCCGGCAGCCAGTTCAACGGTGTGAGTGCCGACGACATCATCCGCTTCACAATAAGCGTAGAGAGCGGTGCCCAACTTCAATTATCGCATGGTCCATCGTGGACGAACTTCGATGGTCTGGGTTCGCGTGACATCCATGGTGATTTCGACCTGATTGTCACCAAGTCCAACATCAGTCAGCTGAGAGAGGGCATCCATATCAAAGGCGTGAACTTCACCCTCACAGCCGTCACACACCTCAGCCACGACGGCGGTTATGCGACGGACCACCCCAGTCTGTTCGCCTGGGACCAGCTATTGGTGAGCGGCGCCGACAAAGGTACAGTCTGCACACTTGCCATGAAGCCATACAGCGGTGTGGGTTGGTATTGGGAAGCGGGAGTTGACATGCATGAATTAGGTGCAGTTGACGTAGAACTTCAATTCCCCGCCCCCGAACCGGTAATCCTGCAGATACTCTATAACACCAGCAACGTGAAAAGCACAGCGATAGGCAAAGGCGAGCAGAAAGGGAGCATCAAGCTGACAAGCCTTCAGAAAAACGTATATAGTGTGAACTTGCTGTCGGAAAAGGAGCAGACCATCGCCCTGAAGAGCGTGAACCTGAAAGACAAAGAAGGGAACACAGTCACAGCCATCGAAGAGACCTTATCCGGAAATGACGATGAAATCATCAGTACCGAGTATCACACCATCTCCGGCATGCGGACAAGCGCCCTTCAAGACGGAATCAATGTCATCATAATGAAAACTAAAGGAGGCCGGGTCGTCACCCGGAAAGTGATTAAATGAAAACGTACGCATACATCATCCTGCTGTTTGGCCTCACCGCCTCAGCCCATGCTCAGATTGACATTTCACCAGCCGATCCAGATGCCAATGAAGCCACAAGAGCTCTATACACCTATCTCAAGGATGAAGTATGGGGCAAGCAAGTTCTCTCCGGTTGTCAGGCAGAATGGAACTACAACACCAACGATGCCGAGAAAATCAAGTCAGCATCAGGCAAATATCCGGCAATCAACGTGTTTGACTTTCAACATTTCGACCAGACTTGGATCAGCTACCGGACGAACACAGCCAAATCCTGGCACGACGCTGGCGGCATAGTCGGATTCATGTGGCATATCCACATGCCCTCAAACGCCTTTGCCGAGCATAAAAGCGGCTGGGAAGGGTTCTACACCTACGGCAGCATCCCCTGCCACATCTCCCCCTCAAAGGCAGCGACAGACGGCACCATTGAGAACCGCATATTCAAGAAGAAGCTCGACGGTGTGGTCTCACTGCTCCAGCTTTACCAGCGTCAGGGCATCCCGATCCTTTGGCGTCCCCTCCATGAGGCATCAGGGAAATGGTTCTGGTGGGGCAGCGAGGACGGCGCCGCCTATAAGCAACTCTACATCTATATGTTCGACTATTTCAGAGCGTCGGGCATCCACAACCTGCTCTGGATATGGACATCAGAGCTTAACGACGAGGACTGGTATCCAGGCGACGAATATGTAGACATCATTGCCCGTGACGGCTATCCCAGCGGAAACCGCACTCACATTTCCCAGTCTGCCGATTTCAAAAAACTTCAGAAGACACATCCCAACAAGATGATAGCCATGCCGGAATGCAACAGTGTGCCCAGCTGGGATAACATGGAGAAGGACGGTGCCCGCTGGCTTTTTGTCGCCCCATGGTGTGGCGGCGGTGCTTTCGACCATGGCAACACCAATGACTTTTGGAAAAGCTTCCTCAACAACGACCATGTAATCAGCCGTGACAAGGTGAGGAAAGGACTTTGACAGTGCATACGAACAAAAATCATCTGGGCCCATATCTGGCAAATCAGCGGAATTGAAATTTCAATTCCGCTGATTTGCCATTTAAGGTTCCGGCTTTTCAGAGCAGCGTCTCCTATTATTTGATTTTCAGCTCGATTTTCCCTTTTGAGAGAGTCGGAGCGGTGACTGTAAGTGTGGATTTACCTGGCAGGGATGTGCTTCTCACTACGATGATGGCACGCCCTTTCCATGTTTTGACGCGAGGCGATGTGTAAGGCTCACGGTCGCGGAGGTCAGCACTGGCTGCCGCAAGGAGAGTACCTTTGCCATCAAGAGCAGCCTGACAATCGACCTCTGCTTCAGGACACACATTACCTTTGCGGTCAACCACTTCCAAAGTGATAAAAGCGAGGTCCTGTCCGTCGGCATTGAGTATGGTCTTGTCGGCTGTCAGCCGAATTGCAGCCGGTTCTCCCGCTGTTGTGAGAGAGACCTCTTTACCACCCGCCTTGGCAATAAGGGTTCCGGGCTGATAAGGCACGGAGAACACCGCCTTGAACTGTGTTGAGCGGTCCACCTGCTTTGTTCCGACCAGCTCGCCGTTAAGATATAGCGACACCTGCGGGCTGCGGGTGAACACCTCCACCTCAATGGGCTTTCCTTCCCATCCCTGCCAGTTCCACGATTCCCACTCGGGCCATACGCTCCAAGCCGTGAGGGCAATATCGCCCTGATAACCCGAGGGCTCTTTCACCGCCATATAGAGATACTCACCTGAACTCCATAACATCTCCCGGTAATGGCTGATCGGCTTTCGCCAGCCCGTCATATCGACATCACCACAATAGGCACCATGCCAATCGGGCTGTCCGCCACTGGCATAATGCTCACCGGGGCGGTCTTTCCCTTTATAATAAAACCGACCGATGCCCGACTCGCCCAGATAATCGAGACCTGTCCAGACGATATCACCAATGATATACG
>JAEEOB010000220.1 GCA_016284045.1 Bacteroidaceae bacterium | reverse complement strand
CATTAGTTGGTGCATAGACTGTGTAGTGGAACTGGTTGAACAAAGAGTATGTCTTGCGGTTGGATCCTGTACCCGAAGTAGTGACGAGGTTACCACGTGTCACGATTCCGAGTTCCTGGTTTTCCTGGTTGTCCTGATGTTGTGAAGAAGAGCAGTAACCATCGGATGTGCTGATACCGAGAAGTCCACAACTTACCATCATCTTATAGAACTCGCGGAGGTCTTCATTTCCTGCAAGAATGTCAGCCACTGAATATCTGGTTCCGCTGAGGACACCATCAACGATGTAAGCACGTCCGTTCTCCATATTGTAGATTTCCTGTACGACACACGGCTCACCGTTTTCAGTCTGCCATGTTCCACTAGCGGTCATAGATCCAGCCACATTGGCAGTTCCTCCGATTTCAATGAAATTCTTTCCTTTAGTAATGATGTATTTTTTCCCGTCGTACACTTCCTCCACACCGATGATGTTGTCGAGGATGTCCTCCATACGGTTCTTGATTTGTGCGTTACCAGTACCCCCTGTGATTTGTCTTAGTCGGTCTCCGGTCTTGGTCCAATGTCCGTTCTCATCCTTCACACACGCAAAGACATCGGCATAAATCTGCTGTGCAGATGTCTTGGTCTGGTCAAAATGGAACTCCCACATCTCAGTAGTAGTTTTTCCGTAAGAAACCGGATCGACGTATGTCAGGAGTCCGTTGTTAGTCGGGATGAAGAAACTATAGGTTGACACCATGGAATTAAGATATGCCTTATAGTCGAGGTTGTCGATAGCGTTTTTGATGATATTGAGATTTTCCGTGTCGATGACGGCCGGGAAGAGCACAGATGAATAGGAAGCCGGCGCATAAACCTTATTGGTTTCATAAATCACACCATTGCATCCGAGATGTACCTTATCTATAGTTTCTCTTGTAACTCCCATCGGCTCGTTGGCATCGTTGAGAATAGTCTTGAATCTGGAAGGAACGGATGCGATGAGCGAGTTGAGCATATTGACATTGATAAGCTCAGCGAGCACAGATGTAGGTGTGTTCTCAATGGTTCCGTATGCATCCTTGATAACCTTACCACCTCCGTTGTTCCACCATTCAACCATGGCATCGTTGTTAGGTACGAGCATTACAGCCATATCCTCCATCATAGGCGTACGGTTGTTGAAGATTTCCGGAATGAAAGCGTTCCACCCCGGGTCGTACTTAAGAGAACCGGCAAAAGAATAGTCTGTACCGAATATCTGGTTGTATGCAGCGGCATCGTAAGTCTGACGGTTCTGCGCATCATATCCTGACCCTGCCGATCTGTCGGAGAAATACTTCTTAATATAGACAGAATCGACATTAGTTCCCTTGTTCTGGTTGTAAGCCAAGGTAAGCTGCTGGCTGTAGCTAGGTGCAGAGAAGCGTTCAAGAATGGAGCTATATGTGCTCAGATTGCTCTCTTTTCTTATGACCTCCGCCATGTTGTCGAGCGGCACAATCACTCTGTCAACCACATGAATGAATCCGTTCTTACAGTTTTCAGTCTCCACAATCTTTGCCTTGTTTACGTAAGTGTCGTCGGACTGACGTGTTCCAGCCGGGTCGTTGTAGAGGAAATCGATATCAGAACTTTCGATTTGCTCTGAGGTGAGGAACTTCGGTGTGAAGTGGATCATAGGGTTGGATGCAGAATTGTCCTTGAAGAGCACAATCTCGGAATGTGAGCTTCTGAGGTTGAACCATGTCTCGTTCTGTGGCAGTTCCGTTGAAGCAGTGCTGATGACCTGCACAGAGTCGTAGATAGACATTGATGATGATCTTCTGCAGACCTCACCTTTGACCGGTCCCTCCGCCGTTGAAAGCATACTGGTCGGATAGGGGTTGTCGATCATAGCAGAATTGAGCAGGAGTTTC
Source organism: Bacteroidaceae bacterium (assembly GCA_016284045.1). GTDB lineage: Bacteria > Bacteroidota > Bacteroidia > Bacteroidales > Bacteroidaceae > UBA3839. Next base: position 68,070 of record JAEEOB010000220.1, on the reverse strand, counting down.
TTCTGTGCCAACGACAACTGGTTGTAGTTTTTTACGCCCCATTCGTTGGACTTGTAGAACTCGTTGAAAGCATCGTCATTGGCAGCAAAAAGCGTTTTACTACCCGTCTTAGACAAAACCTCAGTATATCCGAGGTCATCGATTAAATGCAGTACATTTTCAAAGTTTCCCTGATCTTTCATGTAGCCATAGATAGTGTTGAGCCCGGAAGGCTGTTCAGTATCCAGGTCGTACGTATCAGAACAAGAAAACATTGTCAAGCCTGCAATACACAAGGCACTCCCAATAAGAGCTCCTTTGTACAGTCTTTTCCTTTTCGATTTGTACAACATAAAATTAGAATAGATAGTTATTATTTATTGTTTTGTTGATTGTTAATAAACCGGTGTTATCATTCTTCCATTCTGTAAATGTCAATATCCCTTTCTTTAAAGTCAGTATTCATTAGGTGCATAAATACCCATAATATCTTGCAAAGAAACAAAATTTTTCGACACAAAACAAATTTTAAGATACAAGAATGCAATAACTCTTAATTTTTAACAAAAAATGTTACATTTTTAAAAAAGCATTACGGTTTGCAGTCCAAAAAGACAAACCGTAATGCTAGTAAATAATACATATTTATAGTAGTAAAAGCTCCTTATTGTTTTGATTTCTTTGCCCAATAAGTGGTTGTGGGGGAAGGGTATCCTGCAAATACGATAGTGGATGTCCTTTTTGTTGATTCCCAGTCGAGCTCACGTGCCACGTTCACAGTGAATGCCGTACCTCCCGATGGTGTAATTTTCATGGTGTTGTTTTTGGGGTCGAAAGTTCCATTTCCGTTGACAGCACCTTTGAGCACCACCCTGTTTTTACCAACCTCGGTAGTGAGGGGTGATGGCGTGATGTTAAGGCTAACTGATTTCTTCTGGTTTCCATACGAATATGCGAGGTTGATAAGTTCCCATTCTCCGACCAGGTCGTCGCGTGATATTGGAGCGTCGATAACCCCTCCATATCTTTCCGGGGAGACAACCGGCCATCCGTCAGCAGTCCAGTAAATACGTCTGACATGTCCCATCATGATGGCATTCGCAGCCCAGTCGGGGTTGACGGAGTAATCATTCGGTTTTCTGCCCTGTGATGAGAAGAACCAGTTTCCCATCCCGTCTTCCCATACGGCACAGTGGCTGATTCCGACCCATCCGTCGTGTTCGAGGCTACTGTTGAACTGATAAGGGTGTGTGATAATCGGGAAGGCATCTCCTCCCGTAGTAGTAACATTCTTTCCGTCCATACCAGTGAATGGTCCGTTGACATATTTTGACCTGACCACTCTCGTGTTGTAAGGCACATCAAGCCCGTCGTAGGCGAGGAAGAGATAATAATAGTCTGTTTTCGGGTTATAGACAATTTCTGCGCCCTCGCTACCCTGCCATCTGCTGGACTTGTTTCTGGTAGCGATGAGTTTTCCGTATGTTGTGGTTTGTCCGGTCCCGATATTCCACGGGTCTCCAACAGGTGTTTTTGTGAATCCCGTCTCGGGGTCGAGCTGAATGGCTGCGATTCCGCTGTGCCATGACCCGTAGATGAGCCAGTGCTCGCCAGTCGGTGTGATAATGAAAGAGGGGTCGATGGCATTGAACCTTGCGTAGGCGTTGTAGTCGGAAGTGCTGCTTCTAGCATAAGCCGTTTTACTTTTATCGGATGCCGAGCAAAGTACCCCGCCTTTATCCGTCCATTTCCCTGAAGCAGGGTTATCGGTCTCCGCAAGTCCGATCCATGCAGGCTCCTCCCAGCTCCCGTCGAATTCAGCAGAACCGGTTTTGATGTGATTTCCGATGACAACACTGTAGTACATTCTATAGAGGTTGTCGTTCACTTTACGCATACATGGTGCCCAGTATCCAAGTCCTGTGAGGCTTGTGAGCTTACTCAGCCCTCTTCTCTCTCTGACGGCATTAACAGAATCGAGCAGCCAAACAGGTCCAGATTCGGGCAGGACCATTGAATTATTGTAATTGCTTGCAGGCTCCCATCTGATGAGGTCCTTGGACCTTCTGACATAGAAATGTCCCTTTCCCGCCTGTGGATTTCCGAATCCCGCATCGGTCTGCGACATATAGAAATACCCGTCTGCCGCTTTCATGACAGTCGGGTCATGGACGTTTGCGAGCTGCCAGTTATTTCTGGTAGTCCACCCGGAAATGTTTCTGTAATCATCTGCGTATGTGGGATAATAAGCAGAGAATTTCTTGTCGCGATAATCGAGATATGCTCTCATAAGAGAATCCGGTGCCTGAAAATAAATGCTGTCGAGCTGCCTTATGAGATAATTGTCGTTGAGCCCGTCGTTTCTGACGATTTTCAAAGAATCATTTCTTCCGGCGAGAGTCTGAAGCGAGGTCTGATATTTTGAAATCAGGATATCCTTCACATAGTCAAACTTATATACCACCACATTGTGGTCAGCAGCAACATCCACATAAATATTCCGGGGCAGTGCAGCTCCTGCGATATAAACCGGTGTTCCCGCCATGATGTTGATGATGTTGACGACATCAGAGATATCCACGCTGTAATCAGAATTCACGTCGCACAGTCTTTTCTGGTATGATGAATTACCAGCCATGTAGTTGATGATAGCCACAACGTCGGAGATATCGACCGCTCCGTCGCTATTGACATCTCCAGCCAGACAGGTCTGCTTATCAAAAAGAATGATTTTCATTCCCTTGAGATTAAAATCCGCCGTTGTTCCGTCAGCGTAGTGTGCGCACATATAATTCTCATAGGATGAAGTTCCGTCTCCGTCGAGGTCTTCCCTAGCCTGTCTGAAGCTTAGACACCTGAGATCCGCATATCCCACAGCGGTATATTTACCAACGCTATCAACCAGATAAAGCTCGTAGTTGTCTTCATCTTCAGCCCATGCCGGGAAAGCCACAACTGCAAGCAACATTATCATCAAGAATCTTTTCATTCGTTTCATCAGTTTAATATTTCGCAATGATTATGATGAGTGGTTCTAACAATTCTGTTTTTAAAGTATAATTCTAATGGATATTTATTTCAATAGTTCTATCATTACGGCCATGACCAACCTCCTTCGATAGTGAATGTGACCTTCAGGTTAACCGCCTTAGCAGTTGGATGATGTCTGTACTGCATCGTTACTGTATGCACATCTCCCCCCCTGCAGTTATTGGGATGACATCCGCAAGCCATGTTGAACAGTTCATCCGACTCGATATATACATGACCGTTTGCCCATTGATTCGTGTCCCCATTCTGGTCGAACCAAGCCCCATATTCCTTAGCCGCCGTGTTGTTTCCCACTGTTCCGTCGGAATTGAGCGGCAGCAGCTCAAGTGTTTTCTTAGAGAGATTTTCGGCATCATCTCCAATGAGATCTGCAATTTCCTCGGGATCCACTTCGACAGAAACATATTGGCTATATCCTCTGGAGAACTGAAGTGTGTAGGCTTTCTCTATCGTCCCTGCAACAGTGTAGTCATCTGGAATAATGATGATGTCGTCATCGTCGGGCTCGGGGTACGCCTCGATGATGGGGTTAAGGTAATTGAGTCTGTTTCGCAGCCACCGCATCATCTTCTTTATTTCGGTGTCAAAGTCAAATCCTTTGAGAGGCCATCTATCTGTCTCACGGGTTATAGGTGTCGTATATCCAGTTGTTTGTTTTGCCTGAAGTTCATGCAGTGCGTCAATGTAAGGCTGTGTCTCATTCCAGTTCCGGATATAGATAGAGTCTGCGACCTGATTCCAAAGTTCTTTGTAACGTTTAACGAACATTCCACTTCCGAACATATCGGTAAAAAACTTCGGACACTGGTAGTTTCCGTTTCTGTCGTAAGGTCTGGTTCCGAGTAGGGTCTCCCGATAATCAGTAAAGAAGGTATGCCCTGTGTACATGTCACTCCAGTTGAAGTCGAACCCCGCATCCCAGTCCCATGCTGGTCCGAAGGTGAATTTTCCACCTTTGTCTCGGAAGAGGAAGACACTTCTTGGAGCTGAGAGCTCCACATTATAGACAAATTCCTGTAACTGTATCATGCGGATATAGGAGTCAATATCCATAAGAGAGTCCACCAATTTATAATTGTGAGCCTTGATGGCGTTTTCCAGCACAGCAAATTCATCTCTGACTTCATCCAACTCTTCTCCACTGAGGTTTTTCGGGTTTTTCACCTGCATGGGCATGTCATAAACTTTGGTGTAGAAATTGTTGTCGTTGGGGCTATAATGAGGTCCGTCATCTACATCCAGGGTAAGTAGGAGTCCTTCCTCTTCGTTGATTGCCACCCTGTTTCCTCCCACTTCGACCTGTTCCGCCACCTGATAGACACCCCTGTATTCCCCGTTTATGAACAATTCGGCAAAGCGTACAGGTGTGGTGAACGGTATTCCCATCCACTGTGCCGTGATGTTGGTATATACATTCATCATTTTCGTGACATCACGATAGTTGGCAAGCAGTACCCAGTCTTTATTTTTTTTGATGCCAAACATTTTCGATGAGACATCGAATTTGATGCGGTAAGGCTTCTTGGGATACCATTCCCAAGTGGAGTTGCCCCGTCCTCTGATTTGCCCAGGCAAAGAGTTGTCGGGGTATTCGCCCATGGCATCAACAGAGATATAACAGTGCTTATATTCTTCTTTCGATTGAATGTCTGCTCCATCATCTGTAGTAATATAGATGGCAAAAACCTTATATTTGTTTTTCCCCCATTCCTGAAGTTCATCAGAGAGTGTAATTCCGTTAGATACAGCCGTCCAATTGTTCTGTTTTTCGAGAAAGAACGGCACAACGATGCTGTCAGCATCGATGAGGTGTGCATTAATGTTTGTATTGTCTTTGTTGAAGTCAAAGAAACTGACATGTTGGAAATTGACGGGAAAAAGCCATTCATGCTCATCGTAGTCGATATGCATCTGATACCAGTTTTGAGCATTCATGTTAGAAAAAAAGCTCAAAAAGAATAGCGTGAAAAGTCCAAAAACACGATTCACAATAGTCGTTGCATTTAGTTAGGATTCAGAAATAATTGTGTATCTGTAGTCTGTAGTTATATATTAAATGCAAACTTACAAAAAAATAGCCAAGAAACGAAAAAATAAAGGTAAAAAAAGCGAAAACCGCGAATTCTTTTCAGAAAACGCGGTTTTTGCATTATGGTATAAGTACTGTAAATACAAAACTTATTCAGCAGCCTCCTCTGTTGCCTTATCCTCAGCTTTTGGTTCTTCAGCCTTAGGGGCAGGTTCTTCAGTCTTAGCTTCTTCTTTATTTTCAGCAGGAGCCTCAGTCTTAGTTGCTGCAGTTTTTTTTGAAGAACGGCGTGTACGCTTTTTCTTTGTCTCCTTAGCCATGTTCTCATCGAAGTCAACGAGTTCGATAAAAGCCATATCAGCAGCATCACCATATCGTTTACCCAGTTTGATGATTCTGGTGTAACCTCCAGGTCTCTCTGCCACTTTCTCAGCAATAGGTCCGAAGAGCTCGATGATAGCTTCTTTGCGCTGTAAATAGCTGAAAACAACACGTCTGGAATTAGTGGAGTCTTCTTTAGTCTTATTAATCAGAGGCTCCACATACTTACGTAGTTCTTTCGCCTTCTGCAAGGTCGTAGTAATTCTTTTGTGCTCAATGAGAGAAATCGCCATATTAGCCAACATAGCCTTTCTGTGAGATGCCTTACGACCGAGATGATTGAATTTCTTATTATGTCTCATCTGTTTTTAATCTTTGTCTAATTTATACTTGGAAATATCTGTTCCGAACTGCAAGCTCATATTTTCAAGCAGTTCATCAAGCTCGGTAAGTGATTTTTTACCAAAGTTGCGGAACTTGAGCAAATCTGTCTTGTTAAATTGCACCAAATCGCCTAATGTTTCCACACCTGCCGCCTTCAGACAATTGAGAGCACGAACAGATAGGTCCATATCGACAAGTTTGGTCTTGAGCAACTGTCTCATACGCAGAATCTCCTCGTCAAATTCCTCATTATGCTCAAAATCATTATTCTCAAGAGTGATTTTCTCATCTGAGAAGAGCATAAAGTGGTAAATGAGAATTTTAGCTGCCTCTTTAAGTGCTTCCTTAGGATGAATAGATCCATCGGTAGTGATTTCGAGAATGAGCTTCTCGTAGTCGGTTTTCTGTGCTACTCGATAATTCTCAACAGCGAATTTGACATTTCTGATAGGCGTATAGATAGAATCGATAGCCAACTGGTTGACTTCTTTGCAGAAATCACGGTTTTCGTCGGCCGGTACATATCCTCTACCTTTGTTGATAGTGAGTTCAATGTCAAGAGTTGCTCGCGGATCTAAATGGCAAATAACCAAATCTGCATTTAACACTTCAAATCCACTGAGATAATTCTGAATATCTCCAGCCTTGAACTCTGTTGCGTTAGCAATGGAAATAGCGACCTTTTCAGTATCTTCTCCATCTATAGCCTGCCTAAATCTCACTTGTTTGAGATTGAGGAAAATATTGGTAACGTCTTCCTTGACTCCGGGAACAGTTTGGAATTCATGCTCAACTCCGCTGATTCTAACGGTGTTGATAGCAAATCCTTCGAGAGATGACAAAAGGATTCTCCGCAGTGCATTTCCCACGGTGATTCCGAAGCCAGGCTCCAGCGGTCTGAACTCGAACTTCCCAAAAGTATTGGTTGAGTCCAACATTATAACTTTTTCTGGTTTTTGAAATGCTAATACTGCCATTGTGATTATGATTTATTTAGAATACAACTCGACTATCTTCTGCTCTTTGATATTCTCTGGGATGTCAGCTCTTTCTGGTAAATGCAGCAGTTTTCCTCCCATCAGGTTCTGATCCCATTCAATCCAAGGATATTTGCTATGATTGAATCCAGCCAGTGCATTGTTGATAACCTCCAATGACTTAGATTTCTCTCTCACCGCAATGATTTGTCCTGTTTTGACGGTAAATGAGGGGATGTTAACCACTTGTCCATCGACAGTGATATGTCTATGGCTGACAAGCTGTCTAGCAGCAGCTCTTGTAGGTGCCATACCCAATCTGTAAACCATATTGTCGAGTCTGGCCTCAAGAAGTTGGAGTAGTACCTCACCAGTAACTCCGTCTTTAGCCGATGCTTTCTCGAAGAGATTACGGAACTGTCTTTCAAGTACTCCGTAAGTGTATTTAGCTTTCTGCTTCTCGGCAAGCATCAAACCATACTCAGTTTGTTTTCTTCTCCGGTTATTTCCATGCTGTCCAGGTGGGAAATTGCGTTTAAGCACTTTTCCTGAACCGAAAATATCCTCACCGAACCTACGTGAGATTCTTGTTTTAGGGCCAATATATCTTGCCATAAAATTTATTTTTTTCGACAAGAAGAATCAAAGCAGCCGCGGCTGTAGAAAGGAAAGATACAGCCAAATCATGAAATCTTCTTGTCCAGATAAATAATTAAACTCTTCTTCTTTTAGGTGGCCTACATCCATTGTGTGGAAGCGGTGTCACATCAACAATTTCAGTTACCTCGATACCCGCACCGTGCACACCACGAATAGCAGCTTCTCTTCCGTTTCCAGGTCCTTTGACATAGGCAACGACCTTTCTGAGTCCGAGGTCGTATGCTACTTTGGCACAGTCCTGTGCAGCCATTTGAGCAGCGTAGGGTGTATTCTTTTTAGATCCTCTGAAACCCATTTTTCCAGCCGATGACCATGCAATAGCCTGTCCTTCGCTGTTGGCTAGTGTGACGATAATGTTATTAAACGATGAGTGGACATGCAGCTGCCCCTGTGCGCTGATTTTAACCACTCTCTTCTTAGCAGGGGTTGATTTTTTTGCCATATCCGTTAATTATTTAGTAGCCTTTTTCTTATTAGCGACAGTCTTCTTCTTACCTTTTCTGGTACGAGCATTATTTTTAGTGCTCTGTCCTCTTACAGGTAGTCCAAGACGGTGTCTGATACCACGATAGCATCCGATATCCATAAGACGCTTGATGTTGAGCTGTATTTCTGACCTTAGGTCACCCTCGACCTTGTATTCAGCAGAAATAACGGAACGAATTTTTCCAGCCTGCTCGTCGGTCCAGTCTTTGACTTTAATATCTTTATCCACTCCAGCCTTCTCAAGGATTTTGGCTGAGCTGCTGCGTCCGATACCAAAGATGTATGTCAACGCAATTTCTCCTCTCTTATTTTGTGGGAGGTCCACACCAACAATTCTTATTGCCATATATTCAAATATTTATTTAACAACAGAATTAACCCTGACGAACCTTGAATTTAGGGTTCTTCTTGTTTATTACAAACAAACGTCCCTTACGTCTAACGATCACGCAGTCAGGTGTACGTTTTTTCAAAGATGCTTTAGTTTTCATATAAGCGAATTTTGTCGTTAAGAAATGAACAGATTTCTTTACTTGTATCTAAAAACGATTCTCCCTTTAGAGAGGTCGTATGGCGACATTTCAACCTTTATTTTGTCGCCTGGAAGAATTTTAATGTAGTGCATTCTCATTTTACCGGAGATATGAGCAATGATAGTATGTCCATTCTCGAGTTCAACTCTGAACATGGCATTTGAGAGAGCTTCCACAATTTTTCCGTCTTGTTCAATAGCGGATTGTTTAGCCATAATTTTAAATAGATTTTTCTCTTAATACTTGTTCAATAAATTCAAACGATGAGAGAATATCAGCTTTTCCTTTGCGAACGCAAACAGTATGCTCGAAATGTGCAGCCGGTTTATGGTCTCTAGTGTGCACAGTCCATTTATCTTCGTCGAGATAGATTTTATGGTCGCCCATAGTAATCATGGGTTCGATAGCAATACAGAGTCCACTTTTAAGTAATAGTCCGTTACCTCTTTTCCCATAGTTAGGAACTTGTGGTTCCTCGTGCATATCCTTTCCAATGCCATGTCCGACAAACTCTCTTACAACACCGTATCCGTTTTTGGTACAATGTTGTTGAACTGCGTAGGAAACATCTCCCAGTCTATGTCCAACGACAGCCTGCTCAATTCCCATGTAAAGAGCTTCTTTCGTGGTGACGAGCAGCTTGTGTACCTGTGTGTCAACTTCGCCCACTTCGAACGTGTAGCAAGAGTCTCCACAGAATCCGTTGAGCTTAGTTCCGCAGTCAATAGAGACGATATCTCCTTCTTTGAGTGGCTTGTCGTCTGGTACTCCGTGAACAACTTGTTCATTCACAGAAGTGCAGATGCTGGCCGGAAAAGGTTGTCCATAAGGGTTTGGAAATCCTTTGAAAGTAGGGATTGCTCCATGATCCCTTATGAACTGTTCTGCAATGGTGTCCAACTGTCGTGTAGTGACTCCTGGCTTAATGATTTTAGCCATTTCGGCCAGGGTTCTAGCCACTAACAGATTGGCCTCCCTGAGGAGTTCCACCTCATCGTCGGTTTTAAGATAAATCATCTTTTAAAATGGCTCCATTAATGTGAACCACGGATTCTTCCTGTATCGAGAATACCATCGTAATGTCTCATGAGCAGGTGAGTCTCGATTTGCTGTAAAGTGTCGAGCACAACACCAACAAGGATGAGAAGCGACGTACCTCCGAAGAATCTAGCAAATCCCTGCTGCACACCAAACATGCCGGCGAAGACAGGCAGTATAGCTATAAATGCAAGGAAAAGAGATCCTGGCAGTGTGATTTTAGACATGATTTTATCCAAGAATTCAGCAGTGCTCTTTCCAGGCTTGACTCCAGGGATGAATCCGTTGTTACGCTTCATATCTTCCGCCATCTGCGTGGGGTTGATTGTCAGCGCAGTGTAAAGGTAAGTGAACAAAATGATCAACAGAGCGAAAATCAAATTGTAGAGCCAACTGCTAGGGTCGCTAAGAAGTCTGACTCCAGTGCTTTCCTTACCTCCGACGAGACCTCCGATGAACATAGGAATGAACATGATGGCCTGAGCGAAAATGATAGGCATCACATTTGCCGCATAAGGTTTAAGGGGAATATACTGCCTTGCCCCACCATACTGTCTGTTTCCTACCACTCTTTTAGCATACTGCACTGGTACTCTCCTGACACCTTGTACAAGCATGATAGCAGCTGCGATAACCGCAAACCAGACGACGATTTCAATAAGGAACATGACAAGTCCTCCTTGTCCCTGTGAGCTGGTTCTGGCGGTGAATTCCTGAACGAATGCTTGTGGGAAGTCAGCAATGATACCAATCATAATGATGATGGAAATACCGTTTCCGATGCCCTTGTCAGTGATACGTTCTCCAAGCCATAGGACGAACATACTACCCGCAGCCATTATGATGGTTGACGTGATGGAGAACATAGTCCAATCGACTCCCTCATAAAGTGCCTGTGTTCCTACCTGCATGTTGAGGTTAAGCAAATAAGAAGGTCCTTGTACAAGGAGAATCAGAACAGTGAGATAGCGCGTGTATTGGTTGATTTTCCTTCGTCCGCTTTCCCCTTCTCGTTGCATTTTCTGGAAATAAGGCACCACGAGTCCTAGAAGTTGCATAACGATAGAAGCCGAGATATAAGGCATGATACCAAGTCCAAAGATAGACGCTTTCTCAAAAGCTCCACCAGTGAACATATTAAGCAATGCCATTAGTCCCTCACTTGTCTGATTATGCATAGCTTCCTTGATGGCATTTCTGTCGACACCAGGCAGCACAATTTGACATCCGAAGAGATACACGGCAGTAAGCCCAAGTGTGATGAGCAGCCTGGTTCTAAGCTCCTCGATATGCCAAATATTCGTGATAGTCTTAATTAATTTTAATTCACTAAACTTTTTCATTGTTCCAGCGTTTTACAACTTTACAGCGTTACCTCCCTTTTCAGTAATTGCAGCTTCAGCTGTCTTTGAGAAAGCATGAGCCACGACCTCGATTTTGGAAGTGAGCTCACCGTTTCCAAGAACCTTGACAAGCTGGTGCTTGTTGATGTATCCTGCTGCAATCAAGTCTTCTATGGTGACACGCTCTAGATTCTTGGCGTCGGCAAGAGCCTGAATAGTCGAAAGGTTGATGGCTTTATATTCCACCCTGTTGATGTTCTTGAATCCGAACTTAGGAACCCTTCTCTGAAGCGGCATCTGTCCACCTTCGAAACCGATTTTTTTTGAGTAACCGGAACGCGCCTTCGCACCCTTATGTCCGCGTGTTGAAGTACGGCCTTTCCCTGATCCGTATCCTCTTCCGACGCGTTTGCTGTTGTGCGTAGAACCTTCAGCTGGTTTTAAATTATATAATTCCATTTGTATAAAATTTACACGTTAAAACTAGATACTAAACACTGATCAGTCGATAATCTGTACGAGGTGCTGCACTTTCCTGATCATACCTCTGAGTGTAGGTGTGTCTTCTCTCTCAACGACCTTGTTGATTTTATTGAGTCCGAGAGAGTCGAGTGTTCTTTTTTGGTCGATAGGCCTGTTGTTGCGGCTTTTCACCTGTTTGATTTTGATAGTTGCCATAAGTAGTCCTCCTTCTTATCCATTGAAAACTTTAGTAAGACTAATTCCTCTGTCGTTAGCTACCGCCTTAGGATCCCTCATATTAGCCAGTGTCTGGATAGTTGCCTTCACAAGGTTGTGTGGGTTTGATGATCCTTTAGACTTTGCCAGGACATCAGTGATGCCGACGCTTTCAAAAACTTGACGCATTGCACCTCCCGCAACAACTCCTGTACCTTCTGCAGCCGGCATGATGAGAACTTTAGCTCCTCCAAATTTGCCGTAAGCCTCGTGTGGCACAGAACCGTTGATGATAGGGACTCTGACTAGATTTTTCTTAGCAGATTCGACACCTTTCTCGATAGCGGCAGTAACTTCCCCGGCTTTACCGAGTCCGTATCCAACGATCCCTTTTCCGTCTCCAACGACGACAATAGCTGCGAAAGTGAAAGTTCTACCACCCTTTGTTACTTTAGTAACACGATTAATAGCAACCAATCGATCTTTAAGTTCGATATCGTTTCCTTTTTTTACTCTATTAACCATAATTCCATTTAAAATTTAAGTCCTGCCTTACGGGCAGCTTCCGCCACCTCTTTAATTCTACCATGATAAAGGTAACCATTACGGTCGAATACCACAGAATTGATACCGGCCTTGATTGCCTTTTCAGCAATTAACTCACCCACTTTAGCAGCCTGCTCACACTTAGGCATCTTTTCAAGATCAAGTGAGTTAGCAGCTACAAGTGTTTTGGCAGCGTCATCGTCGATAATCTGCACGTAGATCTGCTTATTGCTTCTGAAGACAGACATACGTGGACGGTCAGCAGTACCAGAAATCTTATTACGTACTCTATATTTGATTTTAATACGTCTTTCTATCTTTGTAATCATAACACGTACTATATTAAATTATTTTGCACTAGCTGACTTACCCGACTTTCTTCTGACAACCTCGCCCTGGAATCTTATACCTTTTCCCTTGTATGGCTCAGGCTTTCTGAAAGAACGGATTTTTGCGCAGACCTGTCCGAGCAGCTGCTTGTCGCATGACTCGAGCATGATGAGCGGGTCTTGATTTCTCTCTGATTTAGTTTCCACTTTAACTTCATCAGGCACGACAAAAACAATGGCGTGTGAATATCCAAGTGCAAACTCCAGCACATTTCCCTGATTGCTTACGCGGTATCCTACTCCGACGAGCTGCAGGGTTTTCTTGTAACCTTCCGACACACCTACGACCATGTTGTTGACGAGTGATCTGTAGAGTCCGTGGAACGCATGACGCTGTTTCACGTTGTCGGTCATCATTTCGGTGTTTTCCTCAAGAGTGAGAGTTCCGTCTTCAACATTAAGTTTGATAGCCGGGTTCACATACTGTGAGAGTTCTCCTTTAGGTCCTTTCACAGTGACAATGTCATCCTTATGAGTGATAGTAACTCCAGCAGGAATATTAATAGGCAATTTACCAATTCTAGACATTTGTTATCCTCCTTCTTGATTAATAGACATAGCAAAGCACCTCACCTCCGATTTTGAGTTCGGCAGCTTCCTTGTCTGTCATTACACCTTTGGACGTGGACAGAATAGCAATGCCCAATCCATTAATAACTCTTGGCATGTCCTTGTATCCGGTATATTTCCTAAGTCCCGGACGAGACACCCTCTTTAAGCACTTGATAGCGCTTGCTTTAGTGGCTGCATCGTACTTCAACGCAATCTTGATGGCCCCCTGTGGTCCTTCCTCGATAAATTTGTAGTTGAGTACATAGCCTTTGTCGAAGAGAATCTTAGTGATTTCCTTCTTCAAGTTAGACGCAGGAATTTCGACGACCTTATGCTTGGCCATGATAGCATTCCTCAAACGCGTCAGATAATCTGCTATAGGATCTGTCATAATTAGATTAAATTAATCGGGCTTTCCCGACAATATTTAACAAATAATAAAAAAGTAGTTCTGATTATTACCAGCTTGCCTTCTTAACTCCCGGAATAAGTCCGGCTGATGCCATTTCACGGAACTGGATACGTGATATACCGAACTGACGGATATATCCTCTAGGTCTTCCGGTGATTTTGCATCTGTTGTGTAGGCGAATAGGGTTAGCGTTCGCAGGGATGGCCTGCAGTTTCCTTGCTGCCTCGTAAGCTTCCTCGGGTGTTCCGGTAGCAACGATTTTCTTGAGAGCCGCTCTTTTAGCGGCATACTTAGCGCAAAGTTTAGCACGCTTTACCTCACGGGCTTTCATTGATTCTTTTGCCATATCAGTTTATTTTTTTGCGTCCTTAAAAGGAAGTCCGAAAGCCTTGAGGAGTGCATATCCCTCTTCGTCGGTCTTCGCTGATGTTACAAACGTTATGTTCATACCCTGAATTTTATCAACTTGGTCGATGTTGATTTCCGGGAATATGATTTGCTCTTGAATACCGAGTGTGTAGTTACCTCTTCCATCAAGCTTAGACTCAATGCCCTTGAAGTCTCTGATACGTGGCAGAGAAACTCTGACAAGCCTTTCGAGGAACTCATACATTCTCTGTCTTCTGAGAGTAACCATAACTCCGATAGGCATTTTCTTACGTAGTCTGAAATTGGAAATATCCTTTTTCGAGAGAGTGACCACCGGTTTCTGTCCGGTGATTTGTGCGATTTCGTTGACTGCCACCTCAATGATTTTCTTATCAGCAGTAGCAGCACCTAAACCTTGGTTCACAACGATCTTCTTCAACACAGGAATCTGCATAGGAGAAGAATAGTTGAATTGTTTCATCAATGCCGGTGCGATTTTGTCGGCATACACATTCTTTAAATTTGCAGTATTAGCCATTATAACTCCTCTCCTGATTTTTTAGCGTAACGAACTAATTTCCCATTGGCTCCGATTCGTCTTCCAATTCTAGTAGCCTCTCCAGTCTTCGGGTCAACCGGGTTGAGGTTAGAGATATGTATCGGTGCCTCTTTCTTAATGATTCCCCCTTGGGGGTGCTGTGCGCTGGGCTTGGTGCTCTTAGAGACCATATTGACGCCCTCGACGATGGCCCGTTGTTTTTTCACCAGAACAGCCAGTACTTTCCCTTTCTGTCCTTTGCTGTTGCCGGCATTGACAACGACCATGTCACCTTTCTTGATATGTAACTTACTCATTAGTTTACTTCTTTTTTTTATTAAAGAACTTCGGTAGCCAAAGAAACGACCTTCGTAGCAGCAGGAATATTGACAGCACGCAATTCACGTGCCACAGGTCCGAATACACGGCTTCCTCTTGGTTCACCTGCGTTGCTGAGCAGTACGCATGCATTGTCATCGAATCTGATGTATGATCCGTCTGGTCGTCTCACTTCTTTTTTAGTCCTGACGATAAGAGCCTTGGACACTGTCCCCTTCTTGATTTCAGAAGTAGGGATTGCACTTTTCACTGTAACAACGATGACATCGCCCACAGTCGCATATCTGCGTTTAGTGCCACCGAGCACACGGATGCAGAGAACTTCTCTTGCTCCGCTGTTGTCGGCAACTGTCAATCTAGTTTCTGTTTGTATCATAATTACTTAGCTCTTTCTACAATTCTTACTAATCTCCATCTCTTAGTTTTGCTCAACGGTCTGGTTTCCATGATGAGCACAGTGTCTCCGACATGTGATTCTTGGTTTTCGTCGTGAGCATGGTATTTCTTTGTCTTGCTGACAAACTTACCATAAATGGGGTGCTTCTCTTTAAATTTGGATGCAACGACGATAGTTTTTTGCATTTTGTCGCTAACAACAACACCCGTTCTTTGTTTTCTTAGATTTCTTCCTTCCATTTCGGTTATTTATTTGTTTGTCTGGCATGAAGCTCACACTTCATACGTGCAATATCACGGCGCAATTTCTTGATCTGTGAGTTATCCTCGAGTGGATTGATGGTGTGGTTGAACTTCATGTTCGCATAGTTAGCGGTTTCCGTCTCGATTCTTTCCTCGAGTTCTGGAGTTGTGAGTTCTCTGATTTCTGAAATTTTCATAATAATCAAGCGTTTTGGTCGTAATCACGTCTAACAATAAACTTTGTAGTAGTAGGCAGCTTTTGTGCTCCTAGTCTGAGTGCTTCCTTAGCGATGTCGTATGGTACTCCTTCGACTTCAAAAAGGATACGTCCTGGCTTAGCTGGGAAAACATACTTGTAGGGGTCTCCCTTACCTTTACCCATACGCACGTCGGCAGGTTTCTTAGTGATAGGTTTGTCCGGGAAGATACGGATCCACACTTGTCCCTGACGTTGCATGTAACGTGTAATAGCGACACGTGCAGCTTCAATTTGCGCAGCGCTGATCCATCTTTCCTGTAGCGCCTTGATGCCGAATGATCCGAAAGCGAGCTCTGTCCCACGGTGTGCGACCCCTCTCCACCTTCCGCGTCCTTTTTGGGGTCTTCTGTATTTTTGTCTTTTTGGCTGTAGCATAATTCAAACTCTGATTAGCGGTTGTTTTTTCTGTTTCTGAATCTCTTACCACCGGCATTTGGTCTTCCTCCGTCTTTCTGCTGACTGTAGTTAGGTGCCAAGTCTTTCTTTCCGAAGATTTCCCCACGGCAGATCCACACCTTGATACCCAGGAGTCCCACTTTAGTGAGCGCTTCAGCGAGGCAGTAGTCGATGTCCGCTCTTAATGTGTGGAGAGGTGTACGTCCTTCCTTGTACATTTCAGACCGAGACATTTCGGCTCCGTTAAGACGTCCAGAAATCTGGACCTTGATACCTTCTGCTCCATTGTGCATGGCATTGCTTATGGCAGTTTTGATAGCTCTTCTGTATGCCATCTTGCCTTCAATCTGTTTAGCGATGTTGTTAGCAACGATAGTAGCGTCGAGGTCGGGCTTTTTGATTTCGTAGATATTAATCTGGATGTCCTTGTCTGTGATTTTCTTAAGCTCTTCCTTGAGTACATTGACTTTCTCGCCTTTCGCTCCGATAATCATTCCCGGTCTAGCAGTGCAGATGGTGATAGTGACCATCTTGAGTGTCCTTTCGATGACGATTTTTGAGATGCTGGCGTTAGCAAGTCTAGCGTTGAGGTATTTTCGTATTTTATTATCTTCGAGGATATTGTCTCCGAAGTTTTTACCTCCGAACCAGTTTGAGTCCCAACCCTTCACGATGCCGAGACGGTTGCTTATTGGATTACATTTCTGTCCCATAATTATTCTTGCTCATTAGTTTTGGCGTCCACGAACACAGTGACATGGTTAGAACGCTTACGAATTCTATAACCTCTTCCCTGTGGTGCAGGGCGCATACGTTTAAGAGTCTGACCTTCGTCGACAAAAATCCTTGAGATATAAAGTTCATCGTCGTCAGCCTTTCTGTTGTTTTTCTGTTCCCAGTTGGCAATCGCAGACTTTAGAACTTTCTCAACGTCTCTAGACGCATGTTTAGTGACGAACTTAAGAGTAGCGAGTGCCTTGTTTACCTCCATTCCACGCACTAAGTCGACGACATAGCGCATTTTCCGTGGTGAGCTTGGTATATCTCGGAGAGTGGCGAAATATATGTTCTTCTTGGCCTCTTTAATGTTCTCGGCCATTTTTCTTTTTCTTGCTCCCATTATTAATTACTTGGTTTTAGTGCCTGTTCACTTTTTCTTGTTTCCGGCATGTCCTCTGAAGGTTCTGGTAAGTGCGAACTCTCCGAGTTTATGTCCGACCATGTTCTCAGTGATATATACAGGAATGAATTTATTACCGTTATGAACTGCAATAGTGTGTCCAACGAAGTCCGGTGAAATCATAGAAGCCCTAGCCCATGTTTTGATGACGGTTTTTTTCCCGCTCTCATTCATTTCGAGCACTTTTTTCTCGAGCTTGACATTGATATACGGACCTTTTTTTAATGAACGACTCATATATTCTACTTAGTTAACTAGTTACTTTTTACGTCTTTCAATAATATACTTGTTAGAGTGCTTCTTCGGTGAGCGTGTCTTCAAGCCCTTAGCGTAAAGTCCGTTCCGAGAGCGCGGGTGTCCACCGGTCTGACGTCCTTCACCACCACCCATAGGATGGTCGTGCGGGTTCATGACAACACCTCTGTTGTGAGGTCTTCTTCCGAGCCATCTTGATCGTCCGGCCTTACCTGATGATTCAAGAGCATGGTCGGAGTTGCTGACGCTACCGATAGTAGCTCTGCAAACAGAGTGTATCTTTCTGATTTCTCCTGAAGGCAGCTTAATGACGCAGAAATCCCCTTCACGTGAAGTCAACTGAGCGAAATTACCTGCCGACCTAACCATCTTGGCCCCTTGCCCTGGTCTTAGCTCGATGTTGTGGATGACAGTTCCGACAGGAATGTTTTTGAGAGGGAGAGTGTTGCCGAGGTCTGGTGCTGCATCCGCACCCGACATGATTGTAACACCCACTTGCAGTCCATTTGGAGCAACGATATATCGTTTTTCTCCGTCAGCATAGAAAAGAAGCGCGATACGAGCCGATCTGTTAGGGTCGTACTCAATCGTCTTAACTACTGCTGGTATTCCATCTTTGTCTCTCTTGAAATCGATTACACGGTAGAGTCTTTTGTGGCCACCACCTCTGTATCTCACAGTCATACGTCCCTGGTTGTTACGTCCTCCTGTGCTTTTCTTTCCATAAGTGAGAGATTTCTCTGGTACTGATGTAGTAACATCATCGAACGTACCAATAGCTTTGTGTCTTTGACCTGGAGTTGTAGGTCTGAATTTACGAATACCCATTTTACTTATTAAATGTTACTATAGAAATCGATAGTTTCGCCTTCCTGAAGAGTGACGATAGCCTTCTTGAAGGCATTAGTCCTTCCCGTGATGACGCCAGAGCGTGTATAGCGTCTTTTTGTTTTTCCGTTGTAACGGATGGTGTTGACGGAAACTACATTTACATTAAACTTTTGTTCAATCTCTTTCTTAATCTCGATTTTGTTGGCTTCTGGCTTAACGATGAATCCATAGACTTGTCTAGCTGGCTTAGTGTACTGATAAACAGTCTTAGTCTTCTTTCTCTCGCCATGCTTTTTCGACTTGACGGTATAGGATTTAGTTACCTCAACAGCTCCTTTCGTCTCGACAGTCTTTTTATTTCCTGTGGTGATTTGTTTATCCTGTGACGACTTCTCAGTGATGTCGTTCATCATCTCAGTCACCAATGGTTTAATAATATATCCCATGTTCGTACCTCCTATAATTATTCAGTTACGGATTTGCTGTCTGCTTGTCTTCCGGTTTTAGCGCAAACCAAAGACAACGCATTTTCAGTCACGACCAGGACATTCGCATTCATTACCCTATAGGTATTCAGATCAGTCGCAGTCATGACATCAACACGCTGAATATTACGAGCTGACAAATATACGTTTTTATTTACACCTGGCAAAACGAGCAAAAGTTTCTTATCGTCGATTTTAAGATTTTTTTGCATCTTTTTAAATTCTTTAGTTTTTGGAACATCGAAATCGAAGTCCTCAACTACAATGATAGCGTCTTGCAGTGCTTTATACGAGAGAGCGCTTTTACGCGCGAGTTCCTTGACTTTTTTATTGAGTTTAAAGCTATAGTCGCGAGGTTTTGGTCCGAACACTCGTCCCCCTCCTCTGAGAAGCGGAGACTTGATATCTCCTCTTCTTGCTCCACCACTACCTTTCTGTCTTATGAGCTTACGTGTGGAGCCTGCAATCTCACTTCTTTCCTTAGACTTAGCAGTACCCTGACGCTGGTCAGCGAGATACTGCTTCACAGCGAGATAGATTACATGGTCGTTAGGCTCAATGCCGAAGATGTCTTCGTTGAGCTGTACTTTTCTGCCCGTGTCCTCGCCTTTTATATTTAAAACTGCTAATTCCATTTACGCCTTAATTATTACGATTGAACCTTTAGACCCTGGCACAGATCCTTTCACGAGAAGGAGGTTGTGTTCAGGAATCACCTTAATCACTCGCAGGTTATGAGTAGTCACTCTCTCATTACCCATCTGGCCGGCCATCGGGAGGTTCTTATATACGCGCGACGGTGTGGCACATGCACCGATAGAACCTGGTGCTCTCTGACGGTCGTCCTGGCCGTGTGTAGCCTGTCCGACACCTCCAAACCCATGGCGTTTTACAACTCCGGCGAATCCCTTACCCTTAGATGTGCCGACAACGTCAACGTATGGCACATCTTCAAAGAGCTGAACGGTGATGACATCGCCCAGGTTGTACTCCTCATCAAATGTGAACTCGGCCAAGTGTCTCTTAGGCGTTGTCCCCGCCTTGGCAAAATGTCCTTTCATAGGCTTAGAGGTGTTTTTCTCCTTCGCCTCCTGGAATCCCACCTGTACGGCATTGTATCCGTCTTTCTCGGTGGTTTTCAGCTGGGTGACAACACAAGGACCTACTTCGATAACAGTGCATGGCAGATTTTTGCCCTCGGCACTGAAAACGGATGTCATTCCGATTTTCTTTCCAATTAATCCTGGCATTTCAAATTGATTTAAAAATTGATAGTTCTCTTGATTTCGTTGATTAGACTTTAATCTCCACTTCCACTCCGCTAGGCAATTCGAGCTTCATGAGGCTGTCCACTGTTTTCGGTGTAGCGTTGTAAATGTCGATAAGCCTTTTGTAAGTGCTGAGTTCAAACTGCTCACGGCTTTTCTTGTTTACGAACGTACTGCGGTTAACAGTGAAGATGCGCTTGTGTGTAGGCAGTGGAATAGGTCCACTGACAGTAGCGTCTGTAGCCTTGACGGTTTTCACGATTTTCTCTGCGGACTTGTCCACGAGATTGTGGTCGTAAGACTTGAGCTTGATACGAATTCTCTGACTCATTTTTACAGTTTTTTGATTAGTTATTGATAATTTAAACAGTCAGAGGGGTGTGCGTTAAGAGTCATACGCTAACACACATCCCTTTTCCTTCTTATTTTAATAAATCGACCCTTCCTCCGCACTCAGTGAGCACAGCCTTCGCAATGGTGTTGCTGACAGGTGCATGGTGGTCGTATTGCATCGAGCTGGTAGCCCTTCCCGATGTGATGGTTCGTAGTGTGGTTACATATCCGAACATTTCAGCGAGTGGCACCATCGCCTTTACGATAGTGGCTCCTGATCGTGTTGCTTCTGTGCCTTCCACTTGTCCACGTCTTTTGTTGAGGTCTCCGATGACATCGCCCATGTTCTCTTCCGGTGTAACCACCTCAAGTTTCATGATAGGCTCCATAAGCACGGGATTTGCCTTAGAGCAGGCGTTCTTGTAAGCCTGCATAGCAGCGATTTCGAACGACAGCTGGTCGGAATCAACTGGATGGAATGAACCGTCGAGCAATTCTACCTTCAAGCTGTCCATGGGGAATCCTCCAAGCACACCGTTCTTCATGGCGTTTGTGAATCCCTTCTGCACGGACGGAATGAACTCCTTCGGAATGTTACCTCCTTTAACGGAGTCTGAGAACTGGAGTCCTCCCTCTTTGAAGTCGTCATCGACTGGTCCGACGTTGACGATGATGTCAGCAAACTTACCACGTCCACCCGACTGCTTCTTATAAACCTCCCGGAGGTTGACAGTGTTGGTGATTGCCTCCTTATAGTTCACTTGCGGGCGTCCCTGATTACATTCCACCTTGAACTCACGTTTGAGTCGGTCGATGATGATGTCGAGATGTAGCTCTCCCATACCCGAGATGACGGTTTGTCCGCTCTGCTCGTCGGTACGTACAGTGAACGTAGGGTCTTCCTCTGCCAACTTAGCAAGTCCTACAGAGAGTTTATCAAGGTCCTTCTGAGTCTTTGGCTCGACAGCGATGCCGATAACGGGATCAGGAAAGTCCATAGACTCAAGCACGATAGGTGCACTCTCATCGCAGAGAGTGTCTCCAGTGTGGATGTCCTTCAGTCCCACCACAGCACCGATATCGCCGGCACAGATTTCCTCAACCGGGTTCTGATGGTTGGAGTGCATCTGGAAGAGTCTGCTGATACGCTCTTTCTTTCCCGAACGTGGGTTAAAAACGTATGATCCAGACACAATCTTTCCGGAATAGACACGGATGAAAGTGAGACGTCCGACGTATGGGTCAGTAGCGATTTTGAAAGCAAGCGCTGCAGTCTTGTCTTCTGCATCCGGCTTACGGTCTTCCTCTTCTTTGGTAACGGGGTTCTCGCCCACCACGTTCTCCGTGTCGAGCGGTGACGGAAGGAAAGCGCACACATAGTCAAGGAGAGTCTGCACTCCCTTGTTCTTAAATGATGATCCACAAACCATGGGTGTGCAAGCCTGTGCAATGGTAGCCTGTCGGATGGCGCGAATGATTTCCTCCTCTGTGATGGTTGAGGGGTCATCGAAGAACTTCTCCATGAGCGCGTCGTCGTATTCTGCTACAGACTCCAACAGCTTACCTCTCCATTCCTCAGCCTCATCAATCATATCAGCAGGAATGTCCTCTACGTCGTAGTCAGCTCCCATGGTTTCGTCATGCCATAGAATTGCCTTCATCTTGACGAGGTCCACGACACCTTTGAACTTCTCCTCCGCTCCGATTGGAATGACCACCGGCACAGCATTTGCTCCGAGGATTTCCTTCATTTGTCTTACCACCTCGTAGAAGTCGGCTCCGCTACGGTCCATCTTGTTGACATATCCGATACGCGGCACCTTGTATTTATCTGCCTGACGCCACACGGTTTCAGACTGTGGCTGTACGCCTCCGACAGCGCAATAGGTAGCCACAGCACCGTCGAGCACACGTAGTGAGCGCTCCACCTCTGCGGTGAAGTCCACGTGTCCGGGAGTGTCAATCAGGTTGATCTGATAATGGTCTCCCTGATAGTCCCAGAAACATGTAGTGGCAGCAGAAGTGATGGTTATTCCTCTCTCCTGCTCCTGTGCCATCCAGTCCATAGTAGCAGCACCGTCGTGCACTTCACCAATCTTGTGGGTTTTTCCCGTGTAGAAAAGGATGCGCTCGGAAGTGGTAGTCTTACCTGCATCGATATGGGCCATGATGCCGATGTTTCGCGTCAAATGCAAATCACGTTTTGCCATAATAAAAAACTTGTCCTTTTTTTAATTTCTTTTTTACCTTAAAAACTAACGTGGTTCTTAAGCAGCGGCGTGAGTAGTACGCCTTTTCTCTGCCGTGTGTTTACGCCTTGCGTGTTGTTTTTTTAGAATCTGAAGTGAGCGAAAGCTCTGTTAGCCTCAGCCATGCGGTGCATATCCTCCTTACGTTTGAAGGCACCTCCCTGCTGGTTATAAGCATCCACAATTTCAGCGCTGAGCTTCTCAGCCATGCTCTTACCAGAGCGCTTACGTGCATAGAGGATGAGGTTTTTCATTGAGATAGCCTCTTTTCTGTCTGGTCTGATTTCAGTAGGAACCTGGAATGTAGCACCACCAATACGTCTGCTCTTCACCTCCACCATAGGAGTGATGTTGTCGAGAGCCTTCTTCCATATTTCGAGAGATGACTTCTCCTCGTCCTTGAGTTTTTTCTCTACGAGAGCGAGAGAGTTGTAGAAAATAGAGTAAGCAACACTCTTCTTGCCATCATACATGAGGTTGTTAACGAACTTAGTGACCTTCACATCGCCATAGACGGGATCCGGCAGGATTACCCTCTTCTTCGGTTTTGCTTTTCTCATTTTGTTTGTACTTTTTTTTCAGTCTGTCCGGCTGCCATCAGCGTTCTTCAACGTCCCCTCCGGGATATTTACTCAACCAGCATAAAAAATAGCTAAAGACAAACTAAATGTTTTGATTTAAACTTCTTTTTGATTACTTCTTAGCCTTCGGGCGTTTAGCGCCATACTTGCTTCGTCTCTGAGTTCTGCTGGCAACACCAGCGGTATCGAGTGCACCGCGGATGATGTGGTAGCGAACACCAGGAAGGTCTTTCACACGTCCACCTCTAACGAGCACGATTGAGTGCTCCTGAAGGTTGTGTCCCTCTCCTGGGATATATGAGTTAACTTCCTTTTTGTTGGTGAGCCTTACACGCGCCACCTTTCTCATCGCCGAATTAGGCTTTTTCGGAGTAGTAGTATAGACACGTACACAAACGCCACGACGCTGCGGACAAGAGTCCAGTGCAGGGGATTTGCTTTTGTCTACCATCACTTTCCGTCCTTTTCTAACTAATTGCTGAATAGTAGGCATTTTAAAAATTTTTATGTTATTATTTATTGTATATTATTTTCATTCCATTGATGGAGAATCTTCAGCCGGGTAATACCTCAACCGCTTACTGCACTTCTCATAACTGGTGCATCCCTACACCTTTATTATATATAGCGCATTATTCTCCTGCAGTTGCTTATCTGAGCGCCTCTCGCGACGTTCATTTTGGCACATAGTCCAAAAAGCGGTGCAAAGTTACAAAAAATATGTGTAACTTCGTGAAAAAAGACATTAATTTATTTGTCAGGAAGCGAATATTTTATATTTTTTAACTGTATTTTATTTTATTTAACAATTTACAAACAAAAAAGAATCATTATAAGTTGTTTGTTCTGTTTTTTTGTTATAACTTCGCAGGCAAAAGACGAAGAGAAGAAGAGAAAGCAAGAAGAACATATTAACTAACCATAAACAAATGACAAAGCTATGTACAAGACAATCACTTTTATCATGTTGTTAGCCATGACTGCATTGACATCCCCATGCAACGCCCAGAGCAATCTGCCAAAAGACGTGAAACACGGAAAGGAGAAAGCTTACACAGGCGACAAGAAGCCCGGTCCCCTGAAAGCCATTCGTTTTACGATTTTGGAGAACGACGAAGAGACGACCGACCTTGATGTGAAGAATGAGCATGGATTCTTTGAGGTGAAATACAAGAAAGGCGACTTATTGGAATACAAGATGTTAGACCCCAGAAGGATAGAGATGCTTCAGGACATTTTGGAGCATGTTTATCAGCACGATGATTATTATCAGGACTACACGTCGAAAAAAGGCGTGAAAGGGTTGGAATGGCATTTAGGCACGCAGCATGAGTCTGCCGCTCTGCTTATCAACGCCACCAAAGTGAGCCCAAAGGATTTCGGTATCGTGAATGCGATAACCAGTTTCTTCGACAGCGAATGTGAATTCACACTCCCCGACACCCCGTTCCCAGAGGGTAAACTCACCTATTTCCATTATTCCAACAAGGGGAGCATGCGTCCTGGCGGTCCGGAGTGGACTGTTGAGCTGCAGTCTGACGGCCGTTACAAAGTGAGTTACATGAATGATGCAGGAACCAAGTTCACCGATAAGGAGCCAGAGCGCAAGGAGAAGATATTCGACTCGAAAGTGGGTGACGACCTTGTTGAGATATTCCGTAAGGGTAAGATTCAGACCTATAAAAGCGATTATATGAACCCAGGTGTGACCGACGGTTCGAGCTGGCGGTTCGAAGCGAGATTCTCCGAAGGGAAGTCAGTCCGTTCCGGCGGTTATATGGACGGTCCTCGCGATATGTCGGGTATCAATAATGCCTTGAAATATGTTGAGGAGCTGTTGAAGTGATTTTTATTTACGATTTATTTAATCATTTAGTTTTTTTATAATTTTACGAGAAGACGAGATAACTGTCAAGACTTCTGGTAATGACAATCGAGGCAATAGGGCAGTTCCTCAAACGAATATCGAAATCCCTATGGGAAATAAGGGAAATCCCTGTGACAGAACGGTGTGAAAGCACTAACTTTGCAGGTGAAGAAAAAAAGCAATGTAACCCCCTATAAAACCTGACGATTATGAAGCTTATAACAAAAATCATCACATTAGCAGCCATGCTCTTGCTACCGGCAGGCATGCAGGCACAGACGATATACAACAGTTCACATGCCACTGCGGGCTACGTGAAAGACGGCACGGTGTATAACTCGTCGCACGCCACTCAGGGCTATATCCGCAACGACGGAACCATCGAGAACTCATCTCATTCCACTATCGGCTATATCCGCAACGACGGGACAGTCCAGAACTCCTCCCACTCCACCATCGGATATGTGCGTAACGACGGGACTGTGCTTAACTCCTCTCACTCCACAATCGGTTATATCCGCAGCGACGGCACCATCCTGAACTCCTCCCACTCCACTATCGGATATGCTAAAGGGGTTAGCCAGCGTGATGCTGCCGCAGTGCTGTTCTTCTTCGGTTGGATCAGATAAGAACAAGCATTGGAAACAGGAGAATCTGAAAAAAGACAGCACTATCTGCTCAATCATGGATAGTGCTGTCTTTATATATACAAACCCGTTTTTTATTTTACCCCGCATAAATCCTTTTCATTTCGGAAATCTAGCATCCCTGAATTTACTATCGCTCGACAAATACAAATTAAAAACTGCGTTTTATTTGTTTTTGTGCTCGCTTAATCGTTACTTGACTTCGTCGAATTTACTATCGCTCGACAAATACAAATTAAAACTGCGTTTTATTTGTTTTTGTGCTCGCTTAATCGTTATTTGACTTCGTCGAATTTACTATCGCTCGACAAATACAAATTAAAACTGTGTTTTATTTGTTTTTGTGCTCGCTTAATCGATATTTGACTTCGTCGAATTTACTATCGCTCGACAAATACAAATTAAAACTGCGTTTTATTTGTTTTTGTGCTCGCTTAATCGTAAATTTGCATAATATTGAGATGGAAGCGACAAAACAGATGAGCAAGACCGATGTGCTGCTTGAGAAAGTGCGAAGCGGCAGCGGAGTTATGTCAGGGTATGAGCAACTGAGCCTGACAGTTCGGCTTGCCATTCCTGCCATGCTTGCCCAGATTTCGCATATTCTCATGGAATATATCGACGCTTCGATGGTTGGCCGTCTTGGAGCCGAGGGTGCGGCTAGCATCGGTCTGATTGCGACCACGACATGGCTGTTTTGGGGCTTGTGCTCAAGTATTGCTACCGGCTTCAGCGTCCAGGTGGCTCATAAAATCGGAGCGAGCAAGCCAAAAGATGCCCGGAGCATCCTCCGTCAGGCTTTCACGACAGCCATGGCAATGAGCCTCACCCTTTGTGTTGTGGCAGTCGCTGTCAGTGGCAGGCTGCCGATATGGCTGGGTGGCGATGAGTCTCTTCATGCTGGCGCCTCCGGCTATTTCCTCGTGTTTGCGCTCACTATTCCGATGTTCGAGATGACATTTATGATGAGTGCGATGCTTCGTTGTAGTGGTAATGTGAAGTTGCCCAGCATGATCAACATGCTGCTTTGTGTGCTCGATGTGGTGTTTAACTTCCTGTTTATCTTCCCTTCCGCCGACTACAATGTGCTAGGCATGTCCATCCATGTGTATGGTGCAGGATTGGGAGTTGTCGGAGCGGCAGTGGGAACCGCGGTGGCAGAAGTGATTGGCTGTGTACTGCTTTTCTACCATCTCTGTTACCGTTCCCGGACAATGAGTCTGTTCGGTAAGTTAAAACAGGAGGTATCAACCCTACGGATGTTCCGTCCGACGAGCCGTGTGCTGAAGAAAGCCTTCAGGCTTGGTTTGCCGATAGCCTGTGAACGGATGGTGATGTGCGGTGCTCAGATCTGCACAACAATGATTGTTGCGCCTCTCGGTATGTTCGCCATCGCTGCCAATGCCTTCGGCGTGAACGCGGAAAGCCTGTGTTATATGCCCGGCTATGGCATTGCCGATGCCGCTACGACCCTGGTTGGTCAGAGCGTAGGTGCAAAACGGAGTGACTTAGCCAAGCGCTTTGCTTATATGACTGTTGGAATCGGAATGGCAGTGATGACCATAATGGGCATAATGATGTATGTAGCAGCTCCTGTGATGATGAGCATTATGACACCCGTTAACGAGATTATCGATTTGGGTGTCAGTGCTTTGCGAATTGAGGCATTTGCCGAGCCGCTGTTCGCTGCATCGATTGTCTGCTACGGTGCATTCGTGGGTGCAGGCGACACGCTGATTCCTAGCAGCATGAACTTGGGCAGCATTTGGATATTCAGAATCACGCTCGCAATTGTGCTTGCCCCGACAATGGGCCTTAACGGTGTCTGGCTTGCCATGTGTATCGAGCTGTGTTTACGAGGACTGCTGTTTTTGCTGAGACTGAAGTCAGGCAGATGGCTGAAAGCATTTAAGGTTTGATTAAATGGAAGTAAAAATGGAAGTAAAAATGGAAATAAAAATGGAAGTAAAAATGGAAGTAAAAATGGAAGTAAAAATGGAATTCTAAAAGTAAGTTGATTTAGGATGTTGCCATTCTGTTGCATCATATACGATACCAAACGCAGGAAAGAATTTATTTTTTTTAACAAAATATGAAAAATATCAGGGATAGTTATTTTGAGGGGGAACGACCGTTGTTTGAGTCGCACGGTTTGCGGCTTGAGCGCGTTACTATCGGCGAAGGTGAGTCCGCCATCAAGGAATGTAGCGACATCGTGGCTTTGAGCTGCCTGTTTGAAGGGAAATATCCCTTTTGGCATGTTCATGGCTTCCAAATCAGTAACTGCCATTTCAAGGTGGGTGCCCGTTCCGCACTGTGGTATTCGGACAATCTGCTGATGACTGACACAGTGATAGACGGTCCGAAGATGTTCCGTGAGATGGAAAATATCCGTATAAGAAACGTTGTCATCAACGATGCCGACGAGACATTCTGGAAGTGCAAGAATCTGGACATCAAAAATTTGGAGATTCATGACGGTACCTATCCGTTCATGCTCTGCGAGAATATCCGTATCGACGGTCTGAAAAGTGACTCGAAATACGTGTTTCAGTACGTGAAGAATGTGGAGATTCACAATTCGTTCATCGACACGAAAGATGCCTTTTGGGAAGTAGAAAATGTGACCATCTACGACTCAGAACTTCATGGCGAATATCTTGGCTGGCACTCAAAGAATCTCCATCTGGTGAATTGCCATATCACCGGTGAGCAGGTGCTCTGTTATGCCGAGGGGCTAATTATCGAAAACTGCACGTTCGGTACTGACTGCGACCGCATGTTTGAATATTCAACGCTTCAAGCAGACATAAAAGGGAGCGTGACAAACATCAAAAATCCAACATCAGGGCATATCATTGCCGATGAGATCGGTAGCGTGACAATCGACGACAATATCCGTCTGCCCGCCAACTGCATTATAGAGACGAGAAAAGGGTAGAGAATTACTATTTAGAGAAGACGCGAAAACGAGAAGACAAGAAGGCAAGAAGACGAGAAGACAAGAAAACGAGAAGACAGGTAAGATTGTAGAAATTCTCTCTATCTAAACATATAGCTTATCATGAAAACCTATGATTTTGACAAACACATTGACCGCAGCGGAAGCGGCAGTGTGAAATGGGACGAGATGGCCGAGGGTGTCCTTCCCCTTTGGGTTGCTGACATGGATTTTGAGGCAGCAACTCCAATTGTGGAAGCAATGCAGAAACGTCTTGACCACCATGTGTTCGGTTACAGCATCGTTCCCGACGCATATTACGATGCTGTCATCAATTGGTTCAGCCGCCGACACGGCTGGGACATCCGCCGCGAATGGATACAGTACACCATCGGTGTGGTACCTGCCATCTCCTGCTGTCTGAAAGCCCTGACCCTGCCTGGCGACAAAGTGCTGCTGACCACCCCTGTCTATAACTGCTTCTTCTCCTGCATACGCAACAGCGGCTGTGTGGCAGAGGAGTCCCCGCTCGTCATCGGAGACGACGGTAAGTATCACATTGACTGGGATGACTTTGAGCGGCGCTGCTCCGACAGCAAAGTAGTGGCATTCATACTCTGCAATCCCCATAATCCAGGAGGAAGAGTGTGGAAAAAAGATGAATTGGAGCGTATTTCCGACATCTGCCGCCGTCACAACGTTACCGTGATATCCGACGAGATTCACAACGAGCTCGTCATGCCCGGACAGAGCTATATCCCCTATGCCACAGTGAGCGATATCGCCACATCCATCTCCTGCATTTCAGCATCCAAATCGTTCAATATCGCAGGACTTCAAATCGCCAACATCATCTGTCGTGACGAAGGCCTGCGACGTCGTATTGACCGCGCCATCAACATCAACGAGGTATGCGATGTCAATCCCTTCGGCATCGTTGCGACGATAGCCGCTTACAACGAGTGTGAAGACTGGATTGAGCAACTCAACCGTCACATAGAAAAAAACTATCTTATTCTCCAACGCCGCGTAGAGGAAGAAGGCAAAGGACTCATTATCAATATGCCGCTTGAAGGCACCTATCTCGGTTGGCTTGACTGCCATGCATTGTGCAAAACGCTCGGCATCAGTTCCGACGAACTCCATGCCCGCCTTGCCGACGAAGCCAAAGTGTTTTTCAGCCCCGGCAGCATTTATGGTTCAGCAGGCGAATGCTTCTTGCGAGTGAACATGGCTTGCCCTTCCTCCACCTTGAACGAGGGTCTGAACCGTCTGTTCAAATGGATAGAATCAAGGGACAACAATCTATTCAACAAGAAATTGAAATGGAAGTAAGGAAATAAAAATGAGGGATTAAATGAATCACCATTTTAATCCCTCATTTTTATTTTTGAAAACTCAAAACTCAAACCTCACGCCTCTCCCTGGTTGTTAATGTTGAAAGGTGCTATAGTGCTTCCCGGTCTTGGCTGTGCCTGTCGGATACTGATTTCTCCAAACTGATTCTCGTATTTCCGGATATTGTCACCAAGTGCTGCGAGGAGCCGTTTTGCATGTTCGGGTGCCATGACAATCCTTGATTTCACCTCTGCCTTTGGCATTCCCGGCATCATGGATATAAAATCGAGAATCACTTCTGATGATGAATGTGTGATCGCCACCAAGTTAGAATACACTCCCTGTGCCACATCTGGCTTAATCTCAATTTGTAGTTGCTGTCCGTTTTGTTTGTTGTCCATTGTTATGAAATATTAAAGTGATATAAAATATCAAAGAGAGAGAGTATTAAAGAGAATACGAGGCATTAGTAATTCTTAATCAATTCCTCGTTTCATCGTCAATACCAAGTTATAATTCTATATTTTACATAAAATATTCAGAAAAACGTTGCAAAGTTATATTTTTTTAGTAAATTTGCAAAATTAATCGCCAATCAATCGGCCATATTAATCAAAAAAATAACAGATTACCAACAAAAACGATTATGAAAAAGATTTTTTCTATCATGTTGCTGGCATTGACAGCAATGACAGCCAACGCCCAGGATAAGGACTTCTATTATCCAGGCGGACCTGAAGCGATGCAGGATTTCTTCGACCAGAACATTGTCCGTCCTGAGTCTGCTGCCGACGTTGTCGGAGTGGTCTATGTGATGGCAGTAATCGACAAGAAAGGCCAGGCTCACGACATCAAGGTGTCGAGCAAGTCAAAATATCCTGAGCTTGACAAAGAGGCAGTACGTGTTGTAAAGCTCGTGAAGAACTGGGTTCCTCAGAAACAGGACAAGCCGGTGATTATCCAGGTTCAGTTCAAACAGCCTGATTATGACGGTGAATACGAAGGAGTTGACGACGGTTTCGTATATCCCGGTGGTGAGGAGGCATGGCGTCAGTATGTCCGTGCCAACTTCCGGTATCCTGAGTCACTGATAGAGAAAGGCACCAGCGGCACATTGTTCGTGAACTTCAATGTTGACCCCAAGGGCAAGGGCAGCGACTATCAGATTTCAACTCCTTCTCAGTATCCTGAGCTGGATTCCGAGGCAGTACGCGTTGTAAGCAAGGTGAAGAAATGGAATCCGGCTAAAACTGCAGCCGGCAAGCCTTACGAGACACGCCATATTGTGCGTGTGGAAATAGAGGCACCTCAGCGTCCTGAACTCCACGACAACAACGGTAATCAGGGACAGGTGACAAGCGGCGGACCTGTGATTTTAACAACCAAAATCGCTCGCAACCCTTCTTTCCCCGGAGGCGCAGTTGAAATGGCCAAGTTCATCTCAAGCAACACCCGCTATCCTGAGCGTGAGCTCCGTACAAAAGTCAGCGGCAATGTAGATGTGGCTTTCACTGTCATGCCCGACGGCACGCTCCGCGACCCTCGCGTTGTAAGACCCGTAAGTCCAGGACTCGACCGTGAAGCACTACGCATAGTAAGCATCATGCCGAAATGGGAGCCCTGTCTGGCAACCGACGGCACGTATGTTCCTTGTGAGATGACTATCACGGTACCGTTCCACGACCCTAACCGTCCAATCGACGGCGTTCCATTCCATTAATTGTCACCTGATAATAAAAAGCAGGAAAGCGGACGTCCACTCCCTTTCCTGCTTTTTTTCAAATTCAACGACTAATAACCATAACGAGAAGCATATTCTTTCACAGGACTTTCCTTATGCGAAAAATCGTTCATCATTTCATTGAGCATATTTTTGTCGTAGCACTTGCTGTAGTACTATTGGGACTGGCAGCCATATTGGTTTTTAGCGTGTCGTTTCTTAACCCGATTTCACGCGCCTACAGCAATATGAACTTCTCCGACCTATATTTCCAGAACATCCGTCTTCACGAGAAGCCCGACACCTCCGACCTCGTGACGATAGTGGATATGACCTCACTCCATGATCGTGGTGACTTGGCTGAGCTTCTGACCCAGATTGACGCGATGGAGCCGGCCGTAGTTGGTGTTGACGTGATATTCCAGGGGTTGAAAGACGACCATACAGGTAACCAGTTGCTGATAGATGCATTGGGAAATCTGGAATCCAAATTCATATTCGGTAATAAACTCTTAGACTACAATCCCGAGAAAGCCAGCTTCACCAACCAGCTGCAGTCGTTCTTCTGTGACAGCGTGAAAATCGAGGAAGGTTACACCAACCTGACCGACAACATGGAAAAGAATACCATCCGTAGTTACACGACTGAGCAGTCGCTTAACGCAGAGAAGGTGCCGTCTTTTTCATACGCCATCGCCAAGGCATTCGACAGCAGTATAGGAAAACCTGCCGACAATTCTTACATCAACTACGGCAACTACGTGTTCCGTATCATAACTCCCGATGAACTAGACGACAACGAGGACTATATCAGCAACCACATTGTGATTACGGGTGCACTGACAGAGGAAGCAGATACCCACCGCTCTCCTGTCGGCAAAATATCAGGGGTGGAGATTCAGGCCTACACCCTGGAGACCATACTCCAGCGGAAGGACATCAGCAACGCTCCTGGCTGGCTGAGTTGGGTTGTTGCAATTGTTCTCTGTCTGCTGTTTGAGTTGTTTTTCCAGAGCATAGTTAATTTTGTGAACAAACATAACAAGAACATGTTTCTTGTTTTCCTGTTTAAATCGTCTTTGCTGACGACCATCATCCTCGCAATCGGTCTGACAGTGGCTAACTGGATTTGTTACAAGATGTTCAAGCATGCCAATATCTACCTTGACGCCACGCTCATACTGAGCCTGATGGCATTGGTTGTGATAGCCCGATTCTACTATGCGGGGATTATAGCTGCCATCCGCACAAAAAGCAAGCATCCTTTTGTGGAGAACTCTATGTTTAAATAAGAGAGAGCCATCCTTTGGTCAACTCCCTATCACACACAAATGAAGCTCCCATTTTCTCTAAAAATCAACTCCCAATTGGAAGAATCAACTTCTTATTAAATTATTAAAATATTAAAATTATAAACTTATATTGTTTTATGAGAACACTTATTATCAGTCTGCTTGTCGCCCTGTGGTCCCTACAGGCTCATGCACAGTTTTACAAAGTATATACGGTAAAAGGAAATGTTACCTTCCACGACAGGCCTGTTGAATCGGGTCACCTCCTGCATGGTGATTGGGTGATTTCTATTCCAGAAAAAGGAAAGCTTGTGTTGCTCGACTCCAAAGACGACAAAATCCTCACCATCAAATCAAGCGGTAAAGGAACCGTCAACAGTTTCATAAAGAATAAAGGCACCAAAGGTAAACAGGTGACAGACAAATATATGACGTTTATTTTTGAAAAAGCAACAACCAAGCACCTTGTTGACCCCTCCCTTTACATGCAGTCGAGCGGAAACGTGGTAAGAAGGCCTGCAGACAAGGATACTGACACTCCAATCATATTACCAAGAGAAGAGTGAAGATTATTTACGATTTAAGAATATAGGATTTAAGATTTATTTCTTTTCTTGTGTGGTACTTTCACCTCTTTTCGACAGCTAGGAGCCGAGGTTATTTTACGTCTGGCAGCACACTCCTTTCATAATCGGACAATGGAAATAAATCCTCTATCAAACACCCTGAAAAAGAAACCCTAAAAACTAAAATCAACAGTATTCTTCCACAGAAATATCGCAGGCATTAGCATATTTCTCCAGCATGTGGGCAATAAACAGTCCACATGCTTTTGTATTTTCAGCATTGCCGTCGTATCCGTTGACAAAAGCGAGGAAATGGGTGGTGTCGAGACTGATTTTCGTACGCTCATGGTCGCTGGTCGGCGTGCCGATACCACCGATGGAATCCCGATAGACCGGCATTCCTGCGATGTTGAGAGTTCCTCTTCCGATTCCCTCGTAAGGTTCCTTTTCCCTACCAATGCCCAGCACCACCTTATCGCCCTCAACCTTGTCGAGGTCAAACCCGCCGATGCTGTAGGCATAGCGGATAGAAGCCAGGTTTACGAGGTCAACCACGGTGTCAATCTGATATAGCCCTTTTCCCTGAATCACCCTTCTGATGAGCTGTTCACACGAGGGCCGATAGCGACTCGGATCCTTTCCGCAGCTCTTATAGGCACGCCGGGTGGCAGCAATTCCGCTGATAAGCTTGATGCTCTCCGTGGTATTTCTGGCTGTCAGACGGGAGATTTCCTCCTCTATCTCCTTCCATAGTTCCTCATTATATGTTGTGTTCTCAATCTGCGCTCTCACCATACACCCCTTGAAATCAGGGCAAGCTGCATGTATTTCATCACTGACGGCAACGTTGATTGTTCTCATTATAATTTAAGTTTCGGAAGTAAAAAAGGAAGCTGAGTTAATTTAAAGATTTAAATATGTAAGATGTAAGATTTATGCAAGTGGTTCAGAATTTAAAATAGGAGTTAACGAGCCTTCGGCTCGTGGAGGATAGTTTTGCAAATGATCATCTATTGGAGCAGTCACTCTAAAACGGTCCACAACTCCAGCTGTCATTAATCTTGTAAGAACTTCAGAAACTTCAGTCAGAAAATTAACTAAAATAGCATATAACCACCTAAAAATCAACACAGAACTTATTCAAACCGTTTCATGCCGGTGTCGAGGAATTCGAGATAGTGGTCGATATTCTCATCGTAGGAGTAGGCTTTGTTAAGGAGCCGTCCATTGCCATCAAGGAGGACATAGAACGGCTGAGCGTTGGCACCGAACTTATGACTCTGTAGATAACTCCATTTGTCGCCTACGGTGCGAAGCTTGCGCTCCTCTCCGTTTTCGTTGACAATCATCGGCTCGTCGAGGTTTTTCTTCTCATCAACATACAGCTGTATAAGCACGTAGTCGTTGGTCATCTTATCCGCCACTCGGCTGTCGGTCCACACAGCAGCCTCCATCTTGCGGCAGTTCACACAACCATATCCCGTAAAGTCTATCAGCACCGGTTTGTTGTGGGCTTTGGCATACGCCATACCTTCCTCATAATCGGTGAACATCGGCTTCACCTCCTGCTCGGGAGCGAGGTTGAAGTCCTGCGTCTTCATCGGCGGTGCGAACGCACTGACAGCTTTTAGCGGAGCCCCCCACAGTCCAGGAATCATATAGACGGCGAATGCCAGCGAAATCAGTGCGAGGAAGAACCGGAACACACCGATATGTGTGTCGTCATCATCGTGTTTGAACTTGATTTTTCCGAGCAGGTAGAGACCGAGCAATCCAAAAATCACTATCCAGAGCGCAAGGAACGTCTCGCGGTCGAGAATCCGCCAGCCGTAGGCAAGGTCAGCTACGGAGAGGAATTTTAGCGCGAATGCCAGCTCGATGAATCCGAGCACCACCTTCACCGTGTTCATCCATCCGCCCGACTTCGGCATCGACTTGAGCCAGCTCGGGAAGAGTGCGAACAACGTGAATGGTAAGGCGAGTGCAATGGCAAAACCGAGCATTCCCACAGTCGGGGCGATGATACTTCCTCCGTCGGCAGCCACCTCCACGAGCAGGAATCCGATGATAGGTCCAGTGCATGAGAAGCTGACGAGTGTGAGCGTAAACGCCATCAAGAATATACCAATGAGCCCGCCCGTCTTCTCCGCCTTTGAATCGACCGCACTGCTCCATGAAGAAGGCAGCGTCAGCTCAAACGCTCCGAAGAACGATGCTGCAAAGACAAGTAAAAGCAGGAAGAAGAATATGTTGAATATTGCATTGGTTGACAAAGAGTTAAGTGCGCTGGCACCGAAGAGGCCTGTGACGAGTAATCCGAGGAGCACATAAATCACGACGATGCTCAGTCCGTAGATCCATGCGTCACGGATGCCCTTCTTCTTATCGCCTGACCGTTTTAGGAAGAAACTGACCGTCATGGGGATGATCGGCCACACACAAGGGGTGACCAGTGCCACCAATCCACCGAGCAGCCCCAAGAGAAAAATCTTCCACAGTGGGCTGTCCGACGCATTCGCATTCCCCCCTTTGTCGAACGCTTTCAGCTCGGAAATCACAGGTGTCCAAAGCCCCTCATCTCCAAGAGCAGCAGCGACAGAAATAGAGTCAGTCCCCTCGCCTGTTCCCATGCTGTCGGTCAGCACAGAGTCTGACGCATAGGCAAGCGAGTAGTCGTCTGGCTCATCCTCTACGGATTCTTTATCCTCTTTTTTTTTACTGTCAACAGAACTGGCACCGTCCTTCCCGTCAACCAAAGCTTTTTGCTCGGCATTGGCAGCTGCAGCTACTGCAATGGCAGTGTTTTTCGTATCAACCTGACTGCTCTGTGCCTGTGGTGTCTGCTGTGCATCAGGTTCCTTTTTCCCATTCTTATTTTTATCTTGTGCAGGAGCGGTCTGCTGATTTTTTGCTGCTTGAGCAGGCACCTCCCCAGTGAACTTCACCTCCACATTCTTCGGCGGGACACAAGTCTGGTCGTTGCATGCCCCATACTGAAGATAACCCTCCACTGCATACTTTCCGCCGGTAAGCTTCAACTTCTGCACAAACTTTGCGGAATGCTCGAAATAGCTGACTTCCATGTCGAACATATCGTCGTGTTTACGGATGGGATTACCAACCGCCTTGAGCGGTCCGTCGAGCACGGCACCCGATATGTTGTCCACATTGAATGTGGCTGCTGTGGGTCCGTCGTCGCCCACATCCGTTGAATAGACATGCCATCCCGGCTCGATGGTGCCAGTGAAAACAATTTCCGCTGCCGTGTCGGATAATTTATTGAAGCTAGAAGTGAACTTTGCAGGATTGACCATCTGCGCATCTGCTGCCAGAGCCGCCAGGGCAATAATCCAGAACAAAAATGATCTTAAAGAAAATCTTGGCATAATTATGATAATTGTAAAAAAAAGTTGGTAATTTTTGAGAAGACAAAAAGACGAGAAGACAAGACGATAGCTTTATCATCTGATTGTGGGCATATTCCAACTATTCCGCATTAATAAACCGGTAGTCGTAAATCAACTGGGAGAAAAACTGGTGGATAGGCACATTGGAGACATTGATTTTGAGAAACTGACAGATTTTCTGGGCGAGCTCCACTTTCGTGGGATATGCATCTTCCCCTTTGGCGAAGTAACATTCCTGAATCACCTCCACCTGCCGCATTGAGAGCTGTGCTGCCTGCGGATATACCGGCACATATCCCTGCGGAAACTGGTTTTTTGCAGCAGCCAGCATATTGCCCATATATACAGATCTGGTCTTGATGACATAAGTCTCGCCTGCAATGTCGCCCAACCGCTGGTTATCTTTCGTGAAGAGCATTACGACAATGCCAAAACCAGTGTATCCTTCAAGCAAGTAGAAAATAAAACGGAAGAAAATGGAGGTGGAAGAGGGCTTTGAACCGTCTGAAGCCACCACCCTCAATCCCATAATCATCTTTCCTAATGACCGTCCGTTGCAAAAAAATTCAAAAATCATATCATAGCAGAGTACTGGCAGCAACACAACGAAAAAATACAAGAACGTGTTCATGTTTTCGCTTTCGTAGTGATAAAAGACCCCTCCTGCTCCCAAGACAAGTGAGATTAGCGATGATGCTAGAAGAAATTTGAAGATAAGGTCAAGAATTGCCGCCACAACCCTCTGTCCTGCATTAGCCAGCTGCTGGTCGATACGTACGAACTGCCCCGTTATAAATGTATGTTGAGCCATTATGGATGCGAAAAAGATTTCTTTGTGCAAATATACGGAAAAAAAAGAAGAATGGAATTATTTACGATTTACTATTTACGATTTACTATATATTTTAACATTTGAAAAATGAATTATTTGTGGAGAAGGAAACTATTTGAGGATTCTGGAAGGGTTAGGTAAATTCGGGAATATCTATCGGATTCGGGGATTTGAGAAGTGTGGGAGAAATAAAATAATGTCGTTTTGTTGTATGTGAATCAGTTTTTTTGTATTTTTGCAAAGAATAACAAGAAGGCATGAAGATAAGAAGAAAAGAAGGCAAGACATTTGTTCTGTTTATAATGACAAATAAAAGGGGTGTTCGAATAATTCACCATTACGAATGACACAATAAACAAAGAGGTCCAAGAGAGACTTACTTCGACTTGATGCATAGGGCGTTGCCCTAAGCTTTTTCAGTTTCTCAATTACCTCCTAATATGACAGTTTATGAACACAATCAATCTGACTGAAGTGGCATTGCGCCAACGCGCACTTTTTTTTGATGTAAGGCGTGAGGAAATCGACATGAATTCAGAAAGCACAGCAGCAGTGATGGCGTTCATTGCTCGCCTGAAAGAGAACGGCTACTGCGTGAGTGAAGAGCTGCTTCATGCCTTAAACAACGTGTCTCCTGTCAGGTTGGCAGAAATCACCAAAGTCATCAACAAAGTGCTGAGGGTAGGCCTCAACTGGGCACCGCTCGTGAAAGGATGGAATGTGCCTAGAGGTGAGAGACTCTCCGACCACATCATCACACTGATTGTCAACCTGCTAGGTAAAGACAGCGACATCAAGGGCACTACCCTTCCCTGCGGTCATCTGATTCCAGAAGGGACTTTTCCTATCGAGCGTTACAACGGCTGCCCCTTCTGCGGGACACCGTTCAAGACGGCTGATTTCGTGTATAGAGGTCAAGGCAGCAAACTGAAAGAACTGCGTCTGTTCACAAAGAGCGACATGGAGCATTTGTTTGAGACGCTGCTTTCCTCACCCGTCCCCCTCGACGCCACCCAACAGGACTCGCTCAGCATGCTTCTTGCTGAGTTTCCGCTTCCTGAAACCCCGTCAGTCACAATGAAGGAGACGGTCATGCTCGTCGTCAAGCGGCTAGTTGAACTTGGACGCGATTATGAAGCAGGCAAGTTGCTGAAAACTCCGACTGACATCCTCCGCTATCAATGGTATGAAAAGACCGGCTATATCCAGCTTATCGAGCCAAAGACGCTCATCGCCCATGCCAGCCGTCTGTACACTCACATCTGGGGACCGCTCGACAAAAGTGCAGATGCCGCAAAGGCTATGAAAGAGAAACTGATGCTGAAATACGATCGCCGGACCTGCCGTCGTGTTGCACGCTGGCTCAATGCGTTGCCGATGACTCCAGAGGCAGCATCAGAGACAATGAACCCGAAACGGGGAATGTGGGTCCGTATGATACGTGCGCTCCGTCTGGGAGAATTTTCCCGCAAGGAAGGGTTCGGCAACCTTTCCAGGCTGCTTGACGTGTTTTATAATCGAGCCTATTCCACATGGCAGGGTCATGTAGATAAAGCTAAGTCGGAAAACGATTCCTCAACGACATTGTCGTTATTGAAAGAGCGCCCCGGTCTGTTCGCCCGGTGCCTGTTTGCCTCGATGCTCCGTTTCGGAAGTGATCATGTATTGGCTGCATTCAATGAGGTCACAGACAAACTGCCTGCCCGCCTGCTGCTTTCGTTAGGTAATGCTGCAGACACCTATTTCGACCCTTCGGCTACACGCATCGCCCGTCCTATCACGGGTGTTGCCAAAACCATTGATTCCAACCCGTTGCTGACACTCTACAACAAAGAAATACTTAAAGAGATGGCAGCAGCCGTGAACGACCTTTATAGAGATTCTATGGCCCGACGTTTTGCAGCCCACCCCACCGAAACGAAGACCATATACATCGACCCGTTGCTCCACAACATCCCTGTAGGCGTAGGCGACCGCACCACAACCATCCAGGACACTTCCTGTGCGCTAATGGGCACACGCTTCCCTGTTGAGGGCGATGCCGTACGGCTATTCATGCAGTGGGGCAAAGGGCTTCATGCCCAGCATCTCGACATGGATCTGAGCTGCCGGATATCGTTTGCTGACGGCAGAATAGAAGAATGTGCCTACTACAACTTGACCTGCACCGGCGCGAAACATTCAGGCGATATCATCTCCATCCCCGAGATGGTGGGCACCGCCGAGTATATCGAGCTGTCAATACCAGAGCTGGAATCGGCAAAAGCCAAATATGCGGTGTTCACATGCAATGCCTATTCAACCGGGTCGCTCTCCCCTAACCTGATGGTTGGCTGGATGGACTCCCAAAATGAGATGAAACTGTCGAATGAGACAGGTGTGGCATACGACCCCTCTTGTGTGCAACATATTGTACGCATCAGTGAAAGCAACCTCTCGAAAGGTCTGGTGTTCGGTGTGCTTGACGTGGCAAAACGGGAGATTATCTGGCTTGAGATGCCCTTCACCTCACAGACGTTGCGTGGTGCTGACAGTCGATCGATAGAGGCATTGCTTCGCAAAGTGACAGAAAAACTCAGCATCGGTGAGCTGCTAGAAATCAAAGCGAAATCCCAAGGGCTGACGATTGTGGAAAATGCTGATGATGCTGATGAGACTTACACCTACGCATGGGCTCTGAACCCTGCAGAGGTGGCAGCATTGCTGAACAGCTGAATTGTAAAAAGTGAATAGTGAAAAGCGAAAAGTACGATTTACATAATTTTAGCCACTAATTTATCATATATTTATTTTAATTAGAGAATATGTGACAGAAAAAGCGTAAATTTGCAGTTTAAAACAATCATTTCAAACAAAGCGATAGAAATTATGAAAAAATTTCACCTTTTGGCCTTCGCAATAATGGCCAGTATGTCTGTGTTCGCACAGGAAGACGAGAAAGTAGATGCTTATTTCACAACAAAGGAAATGCCTGACATGGTGAAATTCCTTCCAGCTCCTCCTGACACCACCTCTACTCGTTTCGTGAATGACATCATGCAGTATATGTGGGGAAAAGAGCAGCGTGTTGTTAATCCAGACCGCGCCAAAATCGCTGAGCGCGATGCTGTATATGGACTAAAAACCATCATCCAGGAGTTCTCAGAGCCTTTCGGCATGGAAATATCTGAAACTGAGACACCGAAAATCTACGAGGTGCTGAAATTGGGTACAGCCACCTGCGACAGCATCTGCACCCTGCCGAAGGAACATTATATGCGCAAGCGCCCATACGCCCGTTTCAACGAGCCAACACTCGTTCCTGAGCAGGAAGAGTCACACAGAACAAACGGTTCCTATCCTTCCGGACACACAATCCTTGGCTGGAGTGCCGCCCTGCTGCTGATGGAAATCAACCCTGAAGCCGCCGACACACTAATGGCTCGTGGTTATATGTACGGTGAGAGCCGCGTGATTGCCGGCTACCACTGGCAGAGCGATGTTGATGCCGCCCGTCTTGCAGCCTCTGTAGCATACGCCAAACTTCACACAAGCGATCGTTTCCTTGAGCAGATGGCAGCAGCCCGCAAGGAATTTGCCGAGAAGAAAGCCTCTGGTGTGAAAACCGTCATCGAGGACAGAAAGGAGATCAACGGCAGATCTTATACCCTCAGCGGTCTTCCAGCCGATGAGACGACAAAAGGCATCATCATTCAGGACAACAAGAAGTATTTGAGGAAATAAAGAAAAGAAGACGAGAAGGCGAGAAGATTAGATTCTGTTAGCTAGGCTTTTGCAGAGCTTTCGTGCACGAGCCAAAGACTCGTTAACTCTCATTTTAACAATTAACTCCCATTTAAAAATCGGGATATGAAAGAGAAAGACTTTGTGAGGCTTAACACGGCAAAATGGCATCGTATAAGCATGTTTGTGAGTAACAATGTGTTATCCAGAGATGACGATATCGCCGAAGCCTATCTTGATCTGACATCCGATTTGTCGTTTGCCCAAACTCATTATCCCGACTCCATCACAACAAAGAAGCTCAATGAGCTGGCTTTCCAGCTGCACAATAAAATCTACCGTAAAGAGCCGATGCGTTGGAACCGGGTGTGGAAGGTTTGGACTGAGGATTTGCCTCGTGTGATGTATGAATGCCGCAAGTCGTTGCTTTTCTCTTTTGTGGTTTTTATGCTGTTCACACTGATTGGTGTGTTCTCGCAGCTTCAGGACCGTGATTATGCACGTGATGTCATAGGCGACAGCTATGTCGAAATGACGATAGAAAACATCCGTGAGGGGAAGCCAACCCATGTCTATAGCTCCAGCCCAGAGGTGTCGTCGTTTCTTCAAATCACGTTCAACAACCTGATGGTGGATTTCAAGACATTTGTGGCAGGAATCTTCACGAGTCTCGGCACCATCATCATCCTGTTTTTCAACGGCATCATGTTGGGAAGCTTCCAGACCTTCTTTTTCCAATATGGAGTGGGCTGGGAATCGGTGCTCGCCATCTGGCAGCATGGAGCCTTGGAGATACCAGCTTGCATCATCTCTGGTGCAGCCGGCATCACACTAGGCCACGGTTGGCTGTTTCCCAAGACCTATTCCCGTCTGGAGGCATTTAAACGTTCTGCGAAGCAAGGCCTGAAAATCATGCTTGGCGTGGTTCCCATCACAATTCTCGCCGGCTTCATCGAGTCATTCATCACCCGTCACACAGAACTGCCGACCACACTCCGCACCACCACCATATTCTTAGAATTCAGCTTTGTCATTCTCTATTTCGTGATTTATCCCCGCAAATTCCGCAAGGAGAACCGTCATGTTTAAGGAGCCTCTCTATATCCGCCGCAGCGCCAGCGAGAAGGTGAACATCACTTTTGAGTTTATCCGGGAGAATTTCAAGCCGTTCTTCCGCAACATCATGATTGCTGCCTCACCTTTGTGTATCATGTTCGCTATCTTGACATTAGCGAATGAAATCGAAGATAACGTTGCCGACACCAGTCTCTCCTGGCTTGGATTCATACACATGGAAAACGACACCTACGATAATTTCTTCCTGTTATTCCTCTATCTTGGATTCATGGTGGTGCTACCTATGTCGCTCACCCTTGTCCAAACGCACTATGACCGCAATGAAAGACTGACGAACTTGAAATTCAAGGACATCCGTATGACCTACTTTCTCAATCTAGTAAAGTGGTTTCTCGTTTCCTTACCGATGATGCTCATACTCGTGCTTGCTTATTATGGATTCAGCAACAGTGGAACATTTGGCACGTTTTTCGCCATCGTAGTATCCATAATTGTTTTTGTGATTTTCGAGATGGCACCACCCAGTTTTATTCTCGGCAAGGAAACCTATTCTGAGAGTATGAACCGCTCTATAAGCTACGGAATCGGACGTTTCTGGAACACGTTGCCGCTCACCATTTATCTTGTGTTGCTCGCCATGCTGGTATTCCTTTGGGAAATCGGCCTGATTGCCTTTATCACAGACTTCAAGATTCAGTTAATCGGATCCGACCCTGGAAATAATCTCTTTGCATATATCGTTTACTGGATTATTCTGCTGTTTCTGCTGTTCGCCCTGACTGGCAGCATCGCCTTGGGTCTGTCGGCGTTGGGTGTCGGTATTGCGTTCCAATACGGTTCGCTTGAAGACCGTACGCACCTGATCTCCCTGAAGGAAAAAGTCAAAACCTTTGAATCCCTGAAAGACGAATGAGCACAATATCCGACACCATCAGATGCAGCCGGAAGGTGATAGAAAACTTCCGGTCGTCGGGCGACTTCGACTACTACAGTCAGAAAGCCTCCCCGGCTGTTGTCCGCTCTGGTAACGGTGACGTGGACTACTCCGAATGGGATCCCTTGAACCTGCCCGATGTTTCCGGCGGCATCCCCTCTTCACTGGCATGGATTATCGTCGTCCTCCTCCTGCTCACAATTGCTGCTGTTGTGTTCTACATCCTATATAAAAAGGGTGTGTTTGAGAAGAAGAGGAAAAAGGAAGAGGAAGAGAAAGACGAGATGGAGCCTGAGAATGAACTTGCTATAGATGGTCACGACTTGCCAGACGAGCTGG
The DNA here is from genome assembly GCA_016284045.1 of Bacteroidaceae bacterium. Classification (GTDB taxonomy): domain Bacteria; phylum Bacteroidota; class Bacteroidia; order Bacteroidales; family Bacteroidaceae; genus UBA3839. Next base: position 24,287 of record JAEEOB010000220.1, on the reverse strand, counting down.
AAGCCGCCTGCCTTGCCAGAGACTGGAAGGCATGTGTTCGTCTGGTGTACTTAAAATCACTCAAACATCTGTGCGACAGCGGAAAACTCACCTGGAACGCAGAGAAGACACCAGTAGATTATTCGTTGGAGGCACGCATCCTGCCATTCAGTCAGCTGACAAACCTTTTTATGCGCGTGCGGTATGGTCTCTACGAGGTCAGCAGCGATGACTATGCGGAGGCGGAGTCTTTAGCAGAGCAGGTTGCCGAGCTTAATTCATCAGAAGTTCAGGAAAGCATTTCCGGCACACCGTCAATCTCCTTTGCCGTTGGTGACGGAAACACATTCCCTTCAAATGAGAAAGGAGGTGCGCGATGAGCATGCGTAATTTCCTTATCGTGCTGCTCGGCTTCACGCTGATAGTGATTGTCGCCGTTCTTGCCCTTCAGAAAGGAAATAATTTCTCTTGGGAACCAACCTTCCTGCCCGATGACCGTCAGCCATACGGATCGATGGCATTTGACTCGGTAATGCACGCCTCCTACAAGCCTGGATATGAGGTGACAGACATCCCCGCTGACTCCCTCACTGGCATGATCGGATATCAGCACCACACCATCCTGCTGACAAGAAATTATGTGGAGCTGAACATGGATAAAACGATGAAATTCGTGAAAGACGGAGGCAGCCTCATCGTCTGTGCGAATAATTTATCACATGAGATGGCTGTCGGATGGAACATGTATATAGCCACCTATTATTCCTACGACAACCGCCCCACCAAAGACCATTATTTTTATGTCAGATATCCAAAAGACGAGATGTATCCCGCACGCAACTATATGGTTTCAAGCCCTGTAGGACAGTACTGTATCATCACCAATGACATTTCTGTCGATATAGATGAGGAATATGAGTATTTTGATTCTGACACCATAAACCCAAAAGAGATAACGTCCAAGGATTATCAACTGAAATGGACCGACAAGGTGGTTCAGGGCGGGAAAGTAAATTATCCGATGGTGAAGGTAGCCCGATACGGCAAAGGGCGTGTGGTGGTATGCTCAATGCCATTGCTGTTCACCAACTACGGCATCCTTGAGCGCGACAACTATAATCTCATCATGCGTATTGTGTCGCAGGGAGGTAAGAACCCCATCGTCAGGACACATTTAGACACCACGCACGACTTCGACGGAACCGGTTCAGGTTCAAGACCTCCGAATCAAAATAACAAATCCCTTATTGGCCACATACTTGACGACACCGCACTGAAGACTGCGTTCAACCTGACCCTGCTGGGATTCATCATCTTCTGTTTCTTCAGTGCCAAGCGTAAGCAGCGTGTGGTTCCCGTCATCAAAGCACGTACGAACGGACAGCTCGGGTTCATCAAGCAGATAGGCAGTATGCACAAACGCAATCGCGCCACCGACCATATCATTCTGTTGAAATACAGGCTGGTCTCTGACAAAGTGCAAAAGAAAACTGGCGTGGACATCACAGATTCAGAGAAAAGTGAGATGGCAGTTGAAAGAATTTCCGCCTTCACGGGGATGGATTCTCAAGAGGTTCGTCAAACCCTTCAACAGCTAAGAGCCTATTTCCGTCGGCAACAGACAGAAAAAGAAGAGATAAGAGCCCGCATCCTTCAGGACGAACGTTCTAAGAACTGGAACGAACAGATAATCGAACAGCAAGTGTCGGTCAAAAAATCTCCCACCTCCAAAGAAGTGATGATGGATCTGATAGACAAGCTGAACAAAATAGACCATCGTTTGTGAAATCAGTTTTTTTCTAGGCTCTCTAGTTATACTAGGTTAACTAGTTTTTCTAGACATAAACAAAACAAACCACATAACCGCATAAAAAAATGGAAAGACCAGACATCGGCGGGTTTGCAGAAAAAGCCCGTGAAATAAAAGAATGTATATCAAAAGTTGTTGTAGGCCAGCATTTCACCGTGGATTTGATTCTGTCCTCGATACTCGCAAACGGCCACATACTGCTTGAGGGCGTGCCCGGAGTGGCAAAGACGCTGATGGCTCGCACCATCAGCAAGCTCATCGACACGCAGTTCGGCAGGATTCAGTTCACCCCCGACCTGATGCCTAGCGATGTGCTTGGTACAACTGTGTTCAACATGAAAAGCGGTGATTTCGACTTCCACCGCGGTCCGGTGTTCGCCGACATCGTGCTTGTGGATGAGATTAACCGTGCTCCCGCCAAGACTCAGGCCGCCCTATTTGAGGTGATGCAGGAGCGTCAGGTGACAGTCGATTCCGTCACTTATCCCATGAACCCAGTGTTCACAATCATCGCCACCCAGAACCCTGTGGAGCAGGAAGGCACGTACAAGCTGCCGGAAGCCCAGCTCGACCGCTTCGTGATGAAAATCAACGTGGGCTACCCCTCTCCCCAAGAAGAGCTGGAGGTGCTGACCCGTCATCACGGCAACAGCGGTTTCACCCGTCTTGACGATCTGCATGCCGTACTGACCGTTGAAGATCTGCTTCAGATGCGCAAGCTGACCTCACAGGTGATTATCGACCCTTCGTTGATGAACTATATCGTGCAGATTGTGCAAGCCACCCGTACCAACCGTTACCTGTTCCTCGGTGCCTCTCCACGTGCATCTGTCTCATTGATGCAAACCGCCAAAGGTCTTGCCTTGCTTCAGGGCCGCGACTTCGTCACTCCCGACGACATCCAACTGCTGGCATTCCCTGTGCTTCGTCACCGTCTGATGCTCAACACGGACGCAGACCTTGAGGGCTTAACAGTTGAGAAAGTAATCAAGGAAATCATCAGTCAGATAGAAGTTCCGAAATAACCTTCCAATCCTCTTTTTATCATGTATCTGACCAGACGTTTCTTTCTGTTGCTCTCGCTGTCCATACTCGTTATCGCTTGCGGTACGATGTGGCAGAGGCTGTTCATTGCCGGATGCATCATGGCAGGTCTGCTGCTGGTGTTGACGGTGGTTGACGCCCTCCGGCTTTACAGAAGGAAAGGGAGCATTGAAGCCAGCCGGATTGTGGGCGAACGTATGTCGAACGGCGATGATAACGAAGTGAATCTTCATATCCTGTCGCATTATCCTTTCACCGTGGATGCCGAGGTAATCGACGAGATTCCCTTAATCTTTCAGATACGCGATTTCAGCCGCCAGGTACGTCTTAAGCCAGATGAGCCGGTCAGCATAATCTACAGCCTCTGCCCGAAGGAGCGCGGCGTTTATGGTTTCGGACATATCCTTGTGTTCGTCTCCACCCGCTTAGGCATCGTCCGCCGCCGGTTCACGTGCGGAAATCCACAGGATGTGAAAGTCTATCCCTCTTATCTTCAGCTAAGCAGGTATGAGCTGAGCACACTCCGCACAAACACCGACACCGGCAACAAGCGCATCCGCCGGATTGGCAACGCCACAGAATTTGCTCAAATCAAAGAGTATGTGCCCGACGACGACTACCGCAAAATCAACTGGAAAGCATCGGCACGACGTCATCAGCTGATGGTGAACGTGTATGAGGATGAGCGTGCACAGCATATCTACAACGTTATCGACACAGGACGTGTGATGCAGCAGACTTTCAGAGGCATAACACTTCTTGACCATTCCATCAATGCCTCCCTAGTCTTGTCGCATATCGCCTTGAAGAAAGACGACAACGTGGGGCTTGCCACATTCAACAACAACCCGGGCACCTTTCTAGCCTCGTCACACCATCAGATGCAGATGCCCCATATCCTCGAAGCACTCTACGGCATACATACCGACTTCCTTGAGAGCGACTTCCGGACACTCAGCAACCATATCCTGAAACACATCAGGAAACGCAGCCTAATCATCCTCTACACGAACTTCTTCAGCATCGGAGCGGTGAGACGCCAATTACCCTATCTGAAACATATAAGCCGACATCATCGCCTTCTCATCGTCTTCTTCGAGGACAACGAGCAGAACGAATACATGAAAAGCAGACCTGACTCCGTGGAGGAATACTACCGTCATGTGGTTGCAGAGAAATATGCCCACGAACGCAAGAGTATCGCGAGGTTGCTGCAGCAAAACGGCATCCTTTCGGTGCTGACCGAGCCAGAACATCTCACGGTTGATGTGCTCAACAAGTATATCGAAATCAAGATGCGGAACATGATTTGATTTTTTTTAAGAGGGAGTTAATTCTTTGAATGGGAGTTAAAATTTCATTTGGGAGTTAATTCTTGGGGAATAGGAGTTATACCCCTGCGGGATAGGAAGTTAAGATGATGCCCGCATCACTCTCTCTGTCCAACTGAAAAAAAAGCTCAAAAATCTAAAATAAATTATCCTAACTTATTTTTTCACTATTACTAAAACTAAACGATATGAGGACTAAACTAATAACACTTTTCACACTTATATTCGGTGCATGGCTGCAGATGACAGGGTGTGAGCAGCAAAACAAAAAAAGTACAATGGACAACGGCTTCGCCAGCTTGCAAGATCAGGAAAGCACCATTGACGACAACGATACGAATTGTTCACAACAGCGAAAGAAAATCACTGCGACGATTGATATTTCGGGGTTGACCACAGACAACAGCGTGAATGTGGGGGACGGTGAACGCGACTACTACCGCTACGACAAAGCCGCCCTGGGAACTGTGATTGTGACACTCAGCGACATCCCCGAGACGCTGGACGATATCAAGAACATGGAACTTCCTGCAGGAACCGATGACATCCACGACACCCCCTATCTCTGCCCAGCCCTCTTTGTCTGTGCGCTCAATCAAGCTTTCAACGACAAAGAGGAATGTAAGGCAATGCTCAACTATATCGGCAAACGGGGTCATGACATCCACACAGGTGTGGTAGATGCCTACCCTTCCGACTGGTCGCAGCTTTTTCAGTATAAGTCGTTGCCTTCAATACTATCCTATTTTGAGGGCGCCACTAAGCAGAACGGCTGGCAGCCTTCAAAGCCACTTACGATAAAGATGCATTTGACCAAATACAGTTACACCGCCGACGATTTCGTTGTAAGACTGCAAATCAAATCATCAGCCAAGGCAAGTCCGCAGTTCATCGAGATATGGATGGAAGATACCGACAACGACGGAAAATACGACTATTACTACCCCACCAACTACCTTAACCTCGCACATAGTCTGGGAGTGTATTAGCTGTCGGATGGGGTTTGGAGATTCCGGAAAACCATCCGCTCTAAACTCTAAAACTATAAACTATAAACTATAAACTACAAACTACAAACTATAAACTAAAAACTAAAAAAATGATTAACTCAAGAATAGCACGTCTGCGCGAATGGATGCGCAAGGAAGGGCTCAATGCCTTTATAACCCCAAGCACTGACCCCCACTGTGGCGAATATGTGCCTCGCCGCTGGCAGAGCAGAGAATGGATTTCCGGCTTCACCGGGTCTGCCGGCACGTCTGTTGTGACGCTCGATAAAGCCGCTCTCTGGACTGACAACCGTTATTTCCTTCAGGCTGAGGAGCAGCTGAAAGGAAGTGAGTATCAGCTGATGAAAAGTGGATTAGAAGACACGCCTACTATCCAGGATTGGCTGAGGACCGTTCTTCACTGCAATGACAAAGTGGGAGTTGACGGTTGGTGTTACACCGTCGATGGTATTAACGAGCTTCATCAGGCACTCAATCCCTTCGGCATCCGCGTGATGCCCGTTGGCGACCCCTACGATGAGCTATGGGAGAACCGCCCCTCCATCCCCGACAATCCTGTGGAGATTCATCCGATGGAATATGCTGGCGAGACAGCACGGAGCAAGATTAGCCGGATACGCGAGGCGGTGAAAGCCAAACGTGCTGACGCAGTCGTTATCTCCATGCTCGATGAGGTGGCATGGACGCTCAACCTTCGTGGCACCGACGTGGATTACAACCCTGTGTTCGTTTCATATCTGTTCATTTCTCAGGACCGTGCCATTCTCTTTGTCAACCCGCAGAAACTGTCGGAGGAAGTGGTTCGTTACCTTGATTTCGAGGGTGTTGAAATTAAAGCCTACGAGCAGATTGTGCCGTTCATCAACAACTATCAGGGCGCATTGATGCTTCAGCCGGAGAAGACGAATGTCAATATCCAGAACGCGCTGAAGCAAGGCGTGCTGATGCACGGGGAATGTCCTGTGACGACGATGAAAATCATGAAAAACGATACGGAGATACGTGGTTATCACTCAGCGATGCTGAAAGACGGTATCGCGATGGTGAAATGGATGAAATGGGTAGTTCCGGCAGTTGAGAAAGGTGGACAGACCGAATTGTCAGTGGAAAAGAAGCTGTTGGAACTCCGTGCAGAGCAGCCGCTCTACCGTGGCGAAAGTTTCGACACCATCACCGGCTACGGTTATCATGGCGCCATCGTTCATTATGAGCCGACACCCGAAAGCAACATTCCTCTCAAAGCCAAAGGCCTGCTGCTGATTGACTCGGGAGGCCAGTATCTCGACGGTACCACCGACATCACGCGCACCATCCCGCTTGGTCCGCTCACATTTGAGGAGAAGCGCGACTACACGCTCGTGCTCCGTGGTTTCATCAATCTGGGAAGGGCAGTATTTCCCCGTGGCACCTACGGCAGCCAGCTTGATGCGCTGGCACGCGAGCCTATGTGGAAATACGGCATAAACTACCTGCACGGCACGGGTCATGGTGTGGGGTCTTACCTCAACGTGCATGAGGGACCTCATCAGTTCCGGATGAACTACATGCCCACCCCGCTTGTTCCAGGCATGACGATAACCGACGAGCCTGGCATTTACATCGCCGGCAGCCACGGCGTGCGCCATGAGAACACGATGCTCGTGGTGAATGCCAGGCTACGCAATTACGACCACCACACACCACCGCTCCCCCACGATGAAGGTTCAGGCGCTCCTGCTGAAGGCACCACGTTCGGACCGTATTATCAGTTTGAGCACCTCACACTCTGTCCAATATTCACCTCGCCGATTCTCAAAGAGCTGATGCAGCAGGAGGAAATCGAGTGGTTCAACGCCTATCAGCAGATGGTGTGCGACGCACTCACCCCACATCTCGACTCAGAGACCGCCGACTGGCTCAGTGAAATCACAAAACCAATTTAAAAATGAAGAAACCTGCGATTAAACGAGTGCAGAGGAAGAACTTGTTCTTACTATGCCGAGCGTGAGCAGGTTCGGCGAAGCCAATGAAGAATTCCTATAAGTGAATAGTGAAAAGTGTATTTAATCATTCTCAACGAAATAGTTTTTGACATGAATTTCTCAGGAATTGATTGATTTTTTTTCTACAACGAATTCATACGAATTTATACGAAGAAGTTTTTTCATATATTACAGGGATTTATTGAATTACTATTAAGTGAATCGTGAAACCTTGGAGCAGCGAGCGCAAAGCCGAACTTGTTAGAGATTTGCCGAAATTTCCGTTTAAGCCAAATGAACATTGTCAAGCTTGCTTGAACATAGTCATGGCGTAGGAAATTCACCAAAGGTAGTCGTGACAAGGTTCTACGAAGTGAAAAGTTTATTTACAAAATCAAGTTCTCAAGGGCTCCCGGTTCTCAGCCATCAACTCCAAACTAAAAATATGAAAACAAACAAGCTATGGATGCTTGCCGCCATCCTGATTTGCGGCTTGAGTTGCACTTTTACGTCTTGTTCTGAAGATGAACATACGTATCCTCCGTTTTGTCCTCCTTCTGATATGGAGTACTGGCAAACAAAGCAATGTATAAAGCCCGACTATCTGAAAGCCGGCGACAAAGTGGCGCTGATATCCCCCTCCTACTTCACCCCGATGGAGAACGTGGAGAAGACAGCCGATGTACTTCGCTCATGGGGTCTGGAGCCCGTCATCGGTCCGAACGTGGGCAAGGTTGTTGACGGACGCTATGCCGGGACGGTGGCAGAGCGCGTGAGCGACATCCGCTGGGCACTCCGCGACCCCGACATCAAAGCCATCATCTGCAATCGGGGCGGCTACGGCACCATCCAGCTCATCGGCCAAATCTCGTTAGAAGAGTTGAGGTCACACCCCAAGTGGCTTGTGGGTTTCAGCGACATATCCACGCTTCATGGTCTGCTGACAAACGCCCGTGTGATGAGCATCCACGGCACGATGAGCTCGTTTCTCGCCAAGGGCGGTACGGACGCGACCAGCACGCTGATGCGCGACCTGCTCATGGGGCAGGTGCCACGCTACGAACTGCCGGCTCACGACCAGAATATCGAGGGAAGAGCCAGCGGCCTGCTCGTAGGCGGCAACCTCTGCACGTTCACACCAAACCTCGGTACGCAGGCGGATGCGACCAAGGAGCGTAACCTTATCCTGTTTGTCGAGGAGGTGGAAGAGTCGATGCACAACATCGACCGCCAGATGCGCATACTCCAGATGAACGGGGTGCTCAACCGCTGTAACGGCATCATCCTCGGCGAGTTCACCGACTGCGGGTCGGAGTTCACCTACGAGAACGTGGAGTCGATGCTCCGCGAGATGCTCAAGGACTACAACATCCCTGTGCTCTGCGGCTTCCCTGGCGGACACGGCGACGTGAACCTCCCGCTTGTGATGGGAGCTCCTGTCACCATCGACGTACGCAGCGACGGTGCCACCCTCCAGTTCGACATCAATGGCGAGCAACGCGAAGTCCGCACAGCTGACATCACCGCCCCTGAGACCTCCGTCTCCGAGCGCATGCGTCTGGCTGGGAAAAAAGAATAAAAAACACAAGATAACCATGAACTTCCTTGAAGAGAAAATACTAAGCGACGGAACGGTCAAACAAGGGAATATCCTGAAGATTGACAACTTCCTGAATCATCAGATAGACATCGGCATCATACGCCAGATCGCCAACGAACTGAAACGGCGTTTCAGCGGAGTGGATGTGAACAAGGTGCTGACCATCGAGGCGAGCGGCATAGCCATAGCCACGATGGTAGGCAACCTGTACGATGTGCCTGTGGTGTTCGCCAAGAAGAGTGAGACCGCCAACAGCACCGACGACAAGTATGTGTCACAGGCCTACTCGTTCACCCACAAACGGATGAACAGCGTGTTTGTGTCAAGACCCTATCTGCACCCTACCGATCGCGTGCTGATTGTCGATGACTTCCTCGCCGACGGTCAGGCGGTCCATGCGCTCATTGATCTGGTCCATCAGGCAGGCGGCGAGGTGGTGGGCATTGGCATCGCCGTGGAGAAAGGTCAGCAGAAGGGAGGTCAACTGCTCCGCGAGGAAGGCTATCGGCTGGAGTCCATCGCCATCATCGAAGACATGGACTGGCAGGCGCAGACCATCCGCTTCCGCAAGGAGAAATCATCGCAACTTTGAGCTCCGTCCAAATACAGGCTGCATCTATGAAATACAAAGAAAAACAAGTTTTTTTGGATTTTCGCTCGATTTATTCTATCTTTGTAGCCAGAAATAGATGTTTTTGTGGATAAATAAAATAATCACAAATTATTTTGCAATAAAGAATTTTTTTTCATAACTTTGCAACGAAGCGACAGTAATTGATGGACGGCGGTGGCTGTCCGCGCCTGAAAAGGCAATCATGATGCTGTCTGGCTTCAGCACGGACGAACGGTCTGCACAACTCATAACACAGATAAGGTCGCCGTGTGACATTTGGTAAAAAGCGTTTACTTTAACGCTTTGTTCTATGGCGTTTTGAAATCTCGCAAATTTCCAACTACAGTCATTAACAAAGCAATGGTAGATGCTCATGAAGCGTATGTATATGACTACTGCTTCCGGATATGTAAGGGATAATTATATTCCTACATATCGCGGTGTTGTATATATACATACCTTAGCGTGGGTTTCTGCATTGCTCGTTCTTACTGTAGTGGGCTATGCGAGAGCCTCAAAACGCGGGATGAGCAATAAGGTTCCCCGCTTTTTTTATTCCCTTAAACCAACTCCTATTGACTTCTGCTCATCGATTTTGTCGGGACTTACTATGTGTTTGTCTGTCAACAAGAATCGTTCTTTTATACTTATATTCATTATTCAAAAACATAATCAATCAAAACAGAAAACTATTAACAATCAATGCCTATGAAACTTTATTTATTACTTTTGTCACTGCTCTTTCTGCTTTTGCCCACCGACATGAAAGCAGGCATCCCGACCGAGGATGACGCCATCGTGTTGAGCGACCTGACCTATCAGAGCAGTTCAAAGCTTTATTATTTTGATGTGAGCCTGCAGGGCTCCCGCATCTATTGTGCCTACAACATGGACATCTATTTTCCGGAAGGAATTGATGTGGCGAAAAACAACAACGGAAGCTTACGGGTCCAGCGCCTGACGACAGCGTCCACGCTCATCTATCCTGCCACCATCACCTACGAAGAGAACGATGAGGGTGAAGAGGTGGAGGTGAAGACCTACTCCCATAATGTGTCGTCGAACATGCCAGGCGACCATTGGCTGCGTGTCGGCTGCGCTTCGTTTCAAAATGAGGAGTTTATCAGCACTTCCGGTAAGCTCTTCCGGGTGTTTGTCACGATCGACGAGTCGTTGTGGAGCACATCGTTCTGTCCCAAGCCTATCATGAAAGTGTCGGGTATTGCGCTGACCACCAAGGCAGAAGAGGAGTATAATCCTGCCGACTTCACCTGCAGGCCTTTCTCCAACGGCATTCCTGCCGACCGTACGTTACCCGTGAACATCAGTGCCAATAGCCAGTTCGGCACGCTCATCCTCCCCTTTACCTCTGACATTCCGGAAGGTGTGAAGGCGTTCAGCTGCAATGGTGTGGAAGACGATTTCCTCACCCTCAACCCTGTGGAATCCCTGAAGTCATGCACTCCTTATATATTATATGCGGAGAAAGGGTTTTCCAGCTATGTCTCCGGCACAGTGAATATGAACGCAGACTATCCTCCTACCGACGACAACTATGTCGGCGGACTTCTTACGGGCGTGCTTACAAAAGTCGTGGTCAACACGGGCTATATCATGCAGAACCAGGGCGACGGTCCGAAATTCTATAATGCCGAGGGCAGCGCATTCAGCCTCCCGGCAGGCAGATGCTATCTGATTTCCGACGAGACAGGAACGAAAGCATTTGGATTCAAGAATGATGAAGAACCTACAGGTATCACAACGGTTGAGCCGGAAAAACAGGCTTCTTCTGATGTGATTTATAATCTCAATGGCATGAGAGTGAAATACCCTCAGAAAGGACAGATTTATATCCAGAATTATCAGAAAATCATCAAATAATATTATGGCTATATATATTGTTCAATTCACACATCAGGGTAAGCAGCACACGCTTACTCCTATAGAACGGCGAAATGGTGTCAAAGAATGGAACACTGGAGAGCATCGACGCAAGTTTATGATTGCTGAAGGGCGATATGTCTTAAATGGCAGCAAATCTCTTTCAGGAAAACAGGATTTATTGTTCTGGGGCGAATGGGAGCCTATGTCGAAAATAGAGAAAACCTATCATTTTAAAGATTATACGGTAAATCCCAAATACTTGCATTCGCCGTTCTTAAAGATAAACAAAAAAGGTATTGTTCAGCATGTGGTTTTCAAGGGAACCAGCAAGGTGGCCTCACTAGTAGGTGGCAGTAAACATGTGTGCAGCAATTACCAGAACACAGACCCGTTTGTGTTTGATGATTCATTCTTTTATAGCTGTTGTAAACAGAGTTTCAAGACAATGAGACAACTGGATCCTGGAAGCATCATTCTGTTTGGCTCCACCATCTTGAACGCCAAAAATGGCGGACCTTGTTTTGCGCTCGATACCGTTTTTGTTGTGGGTGAAAGCCGGGATTATACCGCAGGAACTTATAAAACCGACATGGCAGGTTTTATTCCACCATATTACGATCAGATTATGGGGTTTAGCTCATGGAAGAATCCAATTCAACCTTACACTTGTTATAAAGGAGCGTCTTTCAATCAGCCGGTGGAGGACATGTTCAGTTTTGTTCCATGTCAAGTGGCTGATAATGAATTGACCGGATTCCCACGGGTGATTTTGAACCAACGACAATTATGCTTTATTGTTGACAACCTGAATTCTGCTCCTAAAATCAAACCTGTTTCTTTGGCATCTAATAAATTGGCTTGGGATAAAATCTGCCAGATTGTTAAGTCGCAGAATTTTGAATTGGGAGTTAGATTCTGGTATAAATAATTGTTTTTACATAACCCAAAAGGATATTTCCTTTTTTGTGCTATACATTAATTGATAAATAAACTAAAAAAACATAAAACAATGAAAAACTTGTTTTTTTCTTTATTATTGATGCTGCCTGTTATAAGTAAGGCAGAAGTAGTTAATGGTACGACAGGTGATTGTACATGGATATTAAATACCGAAACGGGTTTGCTTACCATTTCCGGAAATGGAGCTATGGGTAATATCGGTATAAATGTTGATAATTGTGTCGTGGGTGTTGACAATAGAGATTTTGTAAAATCAGTTGTGATAGAATCTGGTGTAACAACAATTGGTGTACGTTCTTTTTATCTATGCTCGAATATGACCACTGTGACAATTCCAGAAAGTGTCCAATTTATAGAGAACCGTGCTTTTGATAATTGTCCAAATTTGAAATCTGTTGTCATTCCAAATGGTGTTCAATCGATTTTTGAATACACATTCTGGGGGTGTAGCAGCCTCACTTCCGTAACAATTCCAGAGAGTGTCACATCTATTGGAGATGGTGCTTTCCAGAATTGCTCTAGCCTCACCTCTGTAACGATTCCTGAGAGTGTCACGTCAATTGGAGCAAGAGCTTTCAATGGTTGCTCCAGCCTCACCTCTGTAACGATTCCTGAGAGTGTCACGTCAATTGGAGCCTATGCTTTCTGGAAATGCTCCAGCCTCACTTCCGTAACAATTCCTGAGGGTGTCACGTCAATTGAAACCTATGCTTTCTCTACTTGCTCCAGCCTCACTACCGTAACAATTCCAGAGAGTGTCACGTCAATTGGATCCTATGCTTTCCATGACTGCTACAGCCTAAGTAAGATTGTCATACCAAATATACAATCATGGTGTGCCATTTCATTTGTTCATGATTATTCAAATCCAATGTATTTTGGGGCATCACATCATATTTATAGCGATGAAACAACCGAAATCACAGAACTTGTTATTCCTGAGGGTGTGACTTCTATACCAAATTATGCTTTCAAAAATTGCTCCAGCCTCACTTCCGTGACAATTCCTGAGAGTGTCACGTCAATTGGAAATAATGCTTTCAATGGTTGCTCTGCTTTGGTAAATTTCACATTTAATAATCTAACACCAATTCCTCAGCTCAGTTTTCCAAATACGCCCGTGATATTAGTACCCGATGCCTCAGTGGCTGCATATCAAGCTGCCTGGCCAGACTATCAGAACAATATTATCGGAAAAAGTGACGATGTGCTGAAAACAGTGGAAGTGACTGCCAAATCCTCATCTTCCGACCTTGCCGAGAAAATCGGAGAAAACAATCTGCTCAAAGTAACCAAGCTGAAACTCTCCGGCACCATCAACAGCTACGACATGATGATTATACGCAACAAGATGATTAATTTGCGTGAGCTTGACCTGGAGGATGTGGATATCGTGGCGAACAGCTATGAGTATTACACTGGTTTTCATTCTGAGGACAGTGTGTTTGGAGGCCGTTTCTTATATAAAACAAACATAACATCTGTTGTTCTTCCAAAGAATATCAAGACTATAGGAAAATATGCTTTTTCAGAAAGCAAGCTGAATAAGATTGAATTCACAGGTGATAAATTGAGGACGATTGAAGCAGCCGCATTCCAAAGTACATTCATTGCCAATGTCGTATTGCCAGAGGGAGTTGAAACCTTGTCGTGGGCGACATTTGATCATTGCAGAAATATGAAGTCCATAACACTTCCTCAGAGCTTAATTAATTTATATGGAATTGGTAATAATTCTTGGGATAAAGGTGCAATTTTCAATGACTGTCCAAGCCTGACAGAAATCATTGTGCCGGAAAATATCATTTCGCTTCCTGGCAGGACATTTGACGGCTGTACAAGCTTGACAGATATAAAATTATCCCCCAGGACTCAGACCATAGAAGGAGGTGCTTTCAACAAATGCCAGAGCCTGACATCGTTCAAACTTCCCCCATATCTGCAGACCATCGGCGACAACGCATTCTCCGGGTGTTCCAACTTGAAAGACATCTATGCCTATATGGTGGATGTGCCGGCTATCAGCACCAACACATTCAACGACTATCAGCACCAGAATCTCTATGTGCCGGAATTCCTGTACAACTCTTATTTTTACGATACGAACTGGAGCCAGTTCCTGAGCGTGAACATTTGTGATTTGCAACCGGGCGACTACGAGGCTTTCTATGCCAACCGGGACGTGTATTTTGAGCCGGGCGTGGAGCGAATCACCGAAGACACCCCTGAGGTAGAGCTGGGAGAACACGGCGGAATCATCGTGGAAGGTGAGGAGCAACATTTCGGTGATGTCCATCAGGGTGCAGATGGCGACGGTGATTACTCCTCACTGATTGCCGACGGTGAGGACGACGGCAGCAATAACAACATGCCTATCAACAAACTGTTCGTAGATATCAAGGTGAAAGCTAACCGCTGGTATTTCTTCTGCTTCCCGTTCGACGTGACCATTGCAGACTGCGACTATCCTGGCAGGTATGTTTGGAGACACTACGACGGCGCTATCCGTGCCTTACTGGGCAGCGGCGGCTGGCAGCCGGTGGAGGGAAGCAAACTCGAGGCACGCAAGGGCTATATCTTCCAGTCGAATGCCGCCGGCACGCTGACCGTGAAGTTTGACCGTCCGACATTCGGTGGCAACCGTCCATGCGATCTGACTGTATATGCCACGGACAATGCGGCTAACGCCAGCTGGAACTTCGTGGGCAACCCCTATTCCTGCTATTATGACTTCCAGGAGGAGGACTTCACCTCGCCCATCACCGTCTGGAACGGCACGAGCTACGTGGCATACCGGCCAGGCGATGACGACTATCACCTGCAGCCCTACGAGGCGTTCTTCGTGCAGAAGCCAGAGGCTCAGGATCAGATTAACTTTGAGAAAGACCGCCGAGAGACCTATCAGCAGATTCAGAACAACGCAGCCAACAGCGTGAAAGCCCGCCAAGCCAAAGGCATCAATCCTGATCGCCTGATTCTCAACCTCACAATCGGCGGCATGGACAGCGAGGCAGCCGACCGCACACGCGTGGTATTGAACGAGAAGGCAAACCGCAGCTATGAGTTGGAGTGCGACGCAGCCAAGTTTATCAGCAACGATGCCATTGCACAGATTTATTCTGTTGAGGGAGACAATTCCATGTCCATCAACGAGCGTCCGATGGCAGGCGATATCCGCATCGGTTATGTGGCAAAAACAGCCGGCACGTTCCGCATCTCAGCACCACGCATGGACATCCCGATGATGCTGGTGGATACGAAGACCAACACGTCGTTCGACCTGTCGATTGGCGACTATGAGTTCCAAAGCGAGGCTGGCACCCACAACAGCCGGTTCCTGCTCAAGCCTTCGGGAGAGACTACGGAAATCCGTAACCTCACCAAGCAGACGGGCGTGGCTGTCGGTCTGCAGGAGGGCGGACTGAGCATCGGCGGTGCCGACGGTCAGAACGTGATGGTCTATACCACCGGCGGCGCACTCACTGCACAACATGCCGGCAACGGATTTGTGGCACTTCCGCGTGGATCATACATCGTGAGAGTGGCTAATGCCTCAGCTAAGGTCTATGTAAAATAACTCTGTGCCTATGAAACGAGTTACGATAATCTCCTTTGCGCTTCTGATGCTGTCGATGGGCAGCGTCAGAGCGCAGGATGACTTCAACCCCACCAACCCGGCGGAGCCGCAGGTGCCGGTGTTCTACTACCCGCTTACGGTGACCTGTGACCCGGCGGGTGCCGCACGGACTGCAGGCAACGGACGCTATGCGCCCGGGACGGCTGTCACCATATCCACGTCGGCGAATGCCGGCTATACGTTCAGCCACTGGCTGCTCAACGGCGAGCCTTACGACGCTGCCACGATGAGATTCTCCTTCACCACCACCGAGGGCTCGATGGATTTCACGGCTGTGTATGACTTCACCCCGAACGACCCGAGCGAGCCCACGATGAACGTGAAAAGCCGCCTCTACCTCAACTCTGAGCCGGAGGGTGTCTGCACGTTCAACCGCACGAGCGGCGCGTTTGTGGAGGCAGACCAATATGTGAACGTCAACATCACGGGTGTTGACCAGCTCTTTGAGTTCATCGGCTGGTATCAGGACGGTGAGCTGCTTACCGACATCCAGTCGTTCAACTACCTCGTGGAATACCATGACGCCACACTGACGGCTAAATTCAGGGAGCTGCCGTTCAACCCCGACAGTCCCGACGACCCGATGTCGTCGCCCGACCAGACGGACATCCAGACAGGGCTGAAAGGCGACGCGAACGAGGACAAGGTGGTGAACATATCGGATGCGGTGGCTGTGATTAACGCCTATATCCAGGGTGATTGCAGCCGAATCAACGTCTTTCTCGCCGACATGAACGACGACGGTGTAATTAACATCACTGACGCCGTGGGAATTATCAATGTGTATTTGAATGCAGAATGAAATGAAACAAAATATAATGAAAACGAATTGTGACACTCCAAGCTTGAGGAAAAAATATGTGGCTCCGATTACATTTTTCAGCTGTGTGGAAACCATGTGTGTGATGGACAGCACCTCGTTGAAAATTCCTAAAACAGATGACCCTGTGGATGATGATTATGACCCGCTTATCAAAGAACGCGATGGCGGACAAGAGCATGAGCCATCATACTTGCTTTGGTAATCAAACACTCCCTTTTCCACAGCAGCAGAGAAACACTTTATCAACAAACACCGGCAGTTTATCTGTTAACAACCAATATCCCACCATAAATGAATAGATTTTATTTATGACAAGAATAATAACTTACATGTTTTTGCTGTTGTCGGCATTTGTTTGTATGCAGGCACAGAACCAGGGGGCAGTCATGCAAGTGACCCTCTCGAACGGGACGAAGAGCAACTTTGCAGTGGCTGACCGTCCTGTCGTGACTTTGGATCAGCAATCCGTGACGGTGGCCAGTAAAAGCAATACAGCCACCTATAATCCCGGAGACGTGAAGAATTACACGTTCTCGTCAGTCAGTCCGTCTGGCACCGAATTCATCAGGTTTGCCGACGGACAGGCATATCCACTGTCGCGTGTGAAAAACATCATACCGAAAACTCAGGACCATCCGTCCGCGCTCGCTGCGATGCTGAAAAACGACCGGTCGGTTTCCTTGTTTGTGTCAGCACTGGAAGCCACGGGGATGATTGACTCCCTCAAGACCTACGAGGACACGTCGTATGCTGTCGGTGCAGACTCCGTGGGCTGGAACAATGACCAGTTGTGCATTCATGTAGCAGTGGAATTCGACAACGTAGCGTATATGGAGCACCGGTATATTAAGCATACGGTGTTTGCTGAGCCAGACACTGTGTTCGCAAAGTATGGAGTTAAGACTCTGAACGATTTGAAGACGCTGGCAGCGAAGATTTACGACCCGAAATATCCTGAGGATGCAGGTGTGACGAATCTGAAAGACCGCCGCAACTCGCTCAACAGGTTCGTGTCGTATCATCTGCTTCCGTTCCAGGGAGAGTATTACCGGCTCACGCATGTGGATGGTCCGAACAGTAAGCTCGCAGGGCTTTTCAACCGAAATTATTGGGATATCGCAGACTGGTATGAGACCATGATGCCTTACTCCATCATGAAGTTCTCGTTTCCGAATGGATCAGAAGCGGGACTATATATCAACAGGCGAGGTGTCCAGGAACATGCAGACGAATTGGGATTTAAATACCGAGGTGCAAAAATCACCCCGCCAGAGGACGTGACAGTGAGTCAGACAGCTGTCAATGGCATTTATTATTATATCGACGACATCATCAGTTATGGTGTTCAGCCCGACGGTGTGGACATCCAGACATACGTGCTGTCAGAACGGATGCGAATCGACGCCTCCACACTCTCACCCGATTTCATGACCTCAGGTGCAAGGGGACATTACACCAGGTCCAGCATCGAAGGCGGGAAATATGGTCTTGGAGGGCAGGGAACCATAGCCGCTAATAACGTGAACACCTGTCTGGGATTCAAGGCAGGTTCTGCCGCTAATTTCAAATTCACAGATGACACCCACGTACATGTACGCAATCGAACGCTCCCTTTCTGGTGCTATGGAGGCGATGAGTTGATACTAAAAGGAAAGTTTGATGTCACCATAAAACTGCCGCCACTGCCTGAAGGAAAGTATGAGCTGCGTCTTAGCACATGCGTAGGATTTGATTCACGCGGTATCATCGCCTACTTTATTGATGATGATTTCGTGGACATGGTTGACATGCGACCGGGTGGGCAAGACCCTAAAATCGGTTGGGTATCCGATGATTCTCTTGGTGATGAAGAACTGATCTCCTATTTCGACCACACCCTCCGCAACAAAGGATGGATGAAGGGACCGAGATCTTACAATTCCGGGTCGGATGACGGGATGGTGTATTATAATGATTTACGTGATAATGGGTATACACTGAGACGGATAATTGGACAGTTCCATTCCGACGGCAAGTCCGACCATTATCTGCGGCTGGTGCAGACGATGGGGGAATCTCCAAATTATGAATTGTCTCTTGACTATATCGAATTAGTACCAGAAGCGGTTTATGACAACCCGGATGAGAATGAAGACGGGTGGTAATGTATTTTCAACAACTAAAACCCAGATACAATATGAAAAGATATATCCTGACATCATTATGTCTTTTGACTTATTTGACGCTGTCGGCACAGGAACCGAAAGAGGCGCTGTTCACGGTCAATGCTCAGACGGAAGACGGCAGAGACACCACGTTTGTAGTATCCGCCATCAATGCGAACTCTTTTTCGTTTGTGGGTGGGGGCGGCAAGGTGACCAACCCTGAGAACGGCAGACAGATGACTGTTGACAACGTGGACCTTTACTCTTATGTTGATTATGAGGACCCGTGGGAGACAAACATAAAGACCATCATCAATCCAGACCTGGAATTCGCTGAGATGGGGTATTGTCTCTCAATGAAATCAAACCCGCGATTGCCTGCCAATGCGATAACCGATAATAATTCCTATACTGTTTCTACAAATGATACTGTAAACGGGATAGTTTTTAACTGTTTCCGTTGCGATTTGGGTTCTGTCTATGCTAATTATATGGGCGACAACCCTAACCCTGTTTTTTTGCTTAATTCAAATTCTAAATACTTCTATCCGTCTTTCTCGAACTTAGAATATGCCACAACCTACTATCTTTGTCCCTATGTGCGTTATTCCAATGGTGAGGTCATGTATGGAAGTGAATTGTCGTTTAAAGCCGACCTAACCATGGAATCCGCCTGCCAAAACGAAGAGGACATGGCAGAATGGTCAGCATTAAACAAGGAAAAAGGGCTGGCTTTGAACACGCATGCGCTCATGCAGGTATATAATGCCTATGCTGAAGATTATGGTGATTTGGATAAGAGCAGAACCGCCCTGTCGATTATCATGGGCGGTTATCTTGGGTCGCGCGACTGGTCTGCCCTAAAAAGCAATGCGAGGACAATGCAATGTACAGATGGAACACTCTACGTGGTCAACGATGTCAGCAAGGAGTTCATCGACGGGTTCCACAACCTGTTCTTGACTCCCTCCCAAGTGTTCAGCCCGGATTTGGACGATGTATATTTTGACGAGGCTTTCACAAATCAGACGACAACGGATGTACAGTATATAAGCTGTGAATCCAAATGGAATGTGCCTGACAATCATTATCTGATGGCTTCACCTTTACAAAACCTCAAAAATACAGAAATGACCGTGGATGTTCCATTTTACTTGCTTGCCGGCAAACCTTACAAATTAGAGATTCTGTTCGCCCCAGTGGCGGAGACAGATGCACTTGACTTGCCGTCAAAACTCCGTTTTTCCTGGTATGCGGCAAACCCTGATGGAATCGTGCCGGCAGAATCCAAACCTACAATTGTTTTTATGAATGACAGTTCAAAGGATTTCGTGATTCCTAATTCCGGTAATTGTGAGTCGCTGGTTCTGGATTACACACCCGATTATATAGCAGTGACCAATAAACTGAAAATTGAATCGCATGTGTTAAGTTCTCAGGCTTCCACCTATTCCAAGGTAATCAGAATCGCTCAAATCAAAATATCACCCAATAATTGATACCGGCTATGAAGAAATTGATTATATTCATGATAAGTCTGTCGCAGACCATGGCGGTTCTGTCGCAGAACACAGTGTATGATGCGCTTGTGAAGCAGACGTCCAAGAACAGCATTTATCTGAACGCCATCGAACAACTCGATTATAAATGTTTCCATTCTGCAGATTTTGTCAAGCAGATAGCGCTTCTCCCCTCCGACCAGGCACTGCTTACGTTTGTCGATCCTTCCACTTTCGGCGCTGAAGAAACCGAGCTGTGGGAATTCCATCTCGACAGCTCAAAAGACCCGGCTCAAGCTATCTATGCAGATGTGTATGCATGTAAGCAGAACAGCGACGGCACATTCTCAAAGACCGGGGAAAAGAAAAGGCAAGTTACAGGTGGCATCGGTAATCAAAACATCTCTAACCGGTTTTACCACATCTTCCGCAATTCCATCATCACGGAGCCATACGTGGAAGGGAAGCGGTTCTACAGAACCAGAGCCAACAGTTTTGTATGCATTGAGAAGAAAGGAAGCGGGATGACTGTGTCCGCTCCATTGCAGGCAAACCTCGGCAAGCCGGTCGCGTCCGCTTCCACGCAGACCGTAAGCAACGGTCTGGTTATCATGCTGAACACGCCTCTTCAGACCACCTATAACAATGTGGCAAAGTCGTTGGAAAAGCAGGAACAGTTCTCCGAGTTCTTCAAGGTGCTGAAAGCATCCGGAGTATTAGGCCTGACTTCAAACGACAGAACTATAGCTGCTGATGCCCTTTATGGTAATCTTGTGATTAAGTCGGGCAGTGGTTCGATTCAGAAATGCTATCCACTGCTCAATTCCTACCACTACACGCTATATGTCCCAACCAATGCGGCTATGCAGGAAGCTTATTCGGCAGGACTGCCCACGGTGGAGGAACTGGCTGCCGCAGAAGGGGATGCTGAAAAAACAGAAACCATCACCGGCATTCTGCGTGATTTTGTGCTCTATCATATTCAGGAAAAAGCCTTGTTTGTTGACAAGGGTGCGGAATCAGGAGAGTATTCCTCGCTTGTGGCAAAACATTTCCGGAGGAGATTGGTCTCATTTAGCAGTACTTACGGCAAGCCTTATAAGATGAAGGTGGATGTGGATGAGAGCAGTCTGACTATTACGGATGCTCAGAATAATAAAATCCATGTGGTGACCCAAACCGGGCTATACAACATTATGGCCAACGAATATTGGATTAGTAGATACAACACAAACATTGATGATGAGTCGTTTGTGGTGATTCATGCCATCGACAAACCGCTTCTTTTCTCTGCACGTCAGTTTAGTGAAGACCGTACAGAAGGTTTGAAAGGCGATGTGAATGATGACGGCAAGGTGGATATCTCCGATGTCGTGGCAGTGATCAATCAGATGGCAGGCCAAGCCTTCTGGAAATATGCCGATGTGAACGGGGACAACCAAGTGGACATCTCCGACATCGTGGCTATCATCAACATCATGGCTAGTGGCAATTAATCACATCATTCATCAATAAACAGTAAGACAGGAGGAAACGCTTGGTTTTCCTCCTGTCGTTTGTTTTTTAGGATGAAGACGCACTACAGTGCGTCTCTACTGCTGATGATTGTTTGCGGTAAATTATTTTTTCATCTATTCTTTCATCAGATTATCGGCAGTGATTTCTTTTTGAATCTCTCCCCAATAGGCATTATGTTCGAGTCCGTAGGTGGTAATCATCGTCAGATGCATTGCTTTTCGGGTGTTGGTTTCTTCTGCGAACAACGCTCTACGACGGTGTAGTTTTTCCATCTCCTCCTTATCCAACCTATATTCCTGGGTTGAGAATTTCATCTCACATAAATTTATCACCTGATCGGCACGGTCGATAATCAGGTCAATCTGCGCACCATGTCTGTCGGTGTGATACGCTCTCGACCTCCATGAATACACATTTGATGCGATTCCCCCAATACCCAAAGCACGCTTGATTTGAGGTACATGTGCCAGACACACGCGCTCGAAAGCCAATCCGCACCAGGCATTATAAAGTGGTTTTCCTATGTTGTGAGTCCAGAAAGCAGGGTCGTTCTCTTTATGTTTCGTCAGAAATTTGAAATAAAAGATGGAGAAGTGGTCTGTCAATTGGAAAATGGTGCTACGCACTTTCTTTCCAAACCCCTTATATGAACGGATAAAACCGCTGTATTCAAGGTCCTGGAGTATTTGAGTCAGCTTGCCGTTGTCTGAGATATGCCGGCTTGACACAATCAAATCCTCACGTGTCATACCATTGGATTTTGCACCAAGAGTAGCGACGACTTCTATATATGCGTCAGGATGTCTGAACAAGGAAGCATATAACTCGTTGAACTCGTTTCTTAAGCTTCCATTTTCCGAAAAAAACAGTTCATCGATGTTTTGATCAAGACTCAGTCCTTTTTGGAGCTGTGACCAATAATAAGGAATCCCGCCCATAATCATATAGCCTACCAATAGCTGATACCTTGAAAAATCGAGCCTGTTGACTTCTGTATATAACTCACACTCATGTAAAGTGAAGGGTAACAAATGAATACGACGTGTCACTCTATTATGCAGTCCACCATGATTCTTGAAGATGTTGTTCACAATCCAGGAAGTGGCAGACCCACAGACAATAAGCAGCACATCCTTACGTGCAGAAGCCCATCCATTCCAGAAATGCTCGAGAGCCATGACAAACTTGGAACGGGGCGTATCCATCCAGGGCATCTCATCGATAAAAACCACCTTCTTCCTGTTTTTCGATACCTTGATAAGCTCTTTCAAAAGTCGGAATGCATCAAGCCAGCTCTGTGGAACTTTTTTCACATCAAGTCCAGCCTCTCTGATATCATCCACCCATGCCGCCAGTTGGTCTTTCATAGTGGCATTAGCCAATCCCGAATGTTGAAACACAAACAAATTATTAAAAGTCTCTCGTATGAGATATGTTTTTCCCACTCGTCTGCGTCCATAAACTGCGACAAATTCAGAGTTGTCAGAGTTGAAAGCCTCTAATAATTTCGTTTTCTCTGTTTCCCTGCCAATCATAATAAATCAGTTTAGAAATTCAAGTACAAAGATACAAAAAAATAATTATAATCTGCGGTAAGTGGTAAAAAAAACGAGTTACCGCAGATTATAATGGTAATTTTGGTGTTTTTTTGCACATTTTATTGATTATAATCTGCGGTAAGTGGTAAAAAAATAGAGTTACCGCAGATTATAGCCTTTATCAATTAAAGGTTTTGAGACAGGAGGAAACGCTTGGTTTTCCTCCTGTCGTTTGTTTTTTAGGATGAAGACGCACTACAGTGCGTCTCTACTGCTAAGTGGTTAGGGTCATGTCGCATTCAATGCGATGTCAAGAGCGAAGAGCATATAAAGGGGAAAAAAGATGCGGTGACCATTTATATTGTAAGACCTAAGAGAAGTAATGAAAATCTGTTTGGGATACATATTAAAACATTAAAAGCAATAGAAAAATGGAGAAAATCACGTTTTTGGAACGAATAAGAGAAGTTCAGATAAAATCGGAACGAAAAGTAAATAAAATGGAATTGACTCTTTCATTGCAAAACTATCGTCCACGAGCAGAAGGCTTGTTAACTCCTATTTTAAATTCCGAACCACTTGCATAAATCTTACATATTTAAATCTTTAAATTAACTCAGCTCCCGTTTTTACTCCCAAAAACTTAAATTATAATAGCATTGATTTTGATATGACAAAGGGAATTACTAACTTTGCAGAAAATTTGTTTAAGTAGTAACTTCGCAAGTATATGAATGTAAGTTGAAAATAGGGGCGAGGGACTTGATTCATTCGCTTTTTTCATTGAATTTTCATTGACAAAACTATCATCCACGAGCCGCAGGCTCGTTAACTCACATTTTAAATTCCAAACCACTTGCATAAATCTTACATCTTACATAATTAAATCTTTAAATTAACTCAGCTTCCTTTTTTACTTCCGATACTTGAATTAAT
>JAEEOB010000219.1 GCA_016284045.1 Bacteroidaceae bacterium | reverse complement strand
CAACCCATACCGCACTACGTGCTGACAAAACTTAACAAAAAGTAGAACTTCGTTCTTCAAAAAACGCTTCGCTTAACAAAAAGCCATCCGGTTTGATTGCCAGAACAGAACTGATAATGTATTGTAACACAATAAATAATGACTTCAGAAACTTGAATAAAGAATTATATAACTGAAGAAACGGTATTCCCGTTGACAGGGTGCAGTCCATGGGAGGTCGTTGGTCACCTCCAGGAAATCATCAGCCAATTGATATACTCGCTCGGCGATGGCTGCCGCATCGGAGCTAATGCAGTCCTCTCGCCAGGCACCCTCCTGAAACCCCATACCATCGTCAGACGCCTGGAACTCGTTGAGCAAGACCCGCTATAAGCTTGCGTCGTCTTTATCCGAAGGAGCACTGATGTCAATACTAATGTTGGTTTCAGAAGTTATGGATGTTAAATATAATTTGTAATTATTCATTGCCTTAGAAGGAGTCGCCGAGATAGTCTTGCATCCCTCATACAGGCAGTAAGTTTTTCATTATGAATTGGGTTTATTTGATTATTGCGGGATTTTGTGAAGTTGGGTTCACATATTGCCTTGGCCGCGCCAAAAGCGTGGAAGGAGCAGAATGGTGGATGTGGATAAGCGGCTTTATTGTCATATCCATATTAAGTATGGTTTTATTAGCAAAAGCCACACAAACCTTGCCAATCGGGACCGCCTATCCGGTATGGACTGGCATAGGAGCTGTTGGAACTGTGCTTGTTGGAATATTTGTTTTTCATGAACCTGCCACTTTCTGGCGATTATTTTTCATCACCACGCTGATCGCTTCGATTGTCGGTCTTAAAGCATTGTCGTAAGCTATGGAATTCAGAGATTTATTTTCCTTCAGCTTTCGGCTTGGAAGTGGATTCCGATTTATGTGTAACACTTACTTCTTGTCCATAAGATACTTATATTAGACAAAGACTATAACAATGAAACAGAAATTCATCATCACTGTCCTTCTTGCATTTGTGGCAAGTACGGCCGTGTTCTCACAAACCCCGTCAGTCCCCGTGCCTTGGGAGCGTAAGAGTGCTCCTGCCGTTATTCTTGGCCGGTTAGTCGACAGGGATCCTAAGGACAAAATCCCGGCTTTCTGGGGAAATAATGAATCGCTTAAGGGCGGTGGCTATCCAGAATTCACCACGGATTCCCTCACCGGCACTTTCACTATGGTGTGGGACATCTGCTATCCGCTACAGCACAAATTTAGTGGATGGACTGTCATGCTTTTTCCTGGTGACACCGTAAGAATTGTTTATAACAAAAAAGCATTCAATGAATATCAGGCATACAATAGAGAAACACCACGAGACAGCATCACTACGTTGAAATTGCAGGAACTCTGGAAGAAAGCCATCCATATCGAGGGTGCATCATTTGATGAGCCTCTGCCAATTAAAATGAAAGACATACATCTTGGTGTTAGCCGTGATTTTGCTAAAGAACATGCTTTCGACACCTTTGACGAATGGCGCGAAGTGTGTTGGCGTGAGTTTCAGGATGTGGTGGGGCAACTGGACACGCTTAACCTCTCAACGGAGGAAAAAGAATACCGCAGAATGTTGATTGAACAAGATTACTTAAACAAGCTAAAGAATTTCATGTTCGTGAAGAAATGTTCTAAATTAATAACGGACGAGGACTCTCTGTCAATGTTTGAGAAGCAATTCACTTTCAAAGACCCACATGCATCCGAACTGACTTATTACCGCAAGGCCCTCGGCTTCTTTGCCTGCATGAAAAATCTATTTGATGAGGGTAAGCAATACATTCAGGCCAACGGGCTGGAAGATTCGCCTTTAGGGCGCTGGTTCAAGGAGTTGGATGAGGCCAAAGCTGTGATGACTCGCGTAAAATCCAATCAGCCGGTGGATGAAAGCGAGCTGAGTGCCTTGTCGCCGGAGTTCCAAGTGCAAATTCGTGAGGTGCAGGCATTAATGAGGAAAGAGACGGCCGAAAGCAAAGGAAAAATACGAGACCTGCCAGAAGGAAAACCTCAGGAGTGGTTGCCACAAATCGTTGCTGAGCACAAAGGACGTATCGTTTTCATTGATTTCTGGGCCACCTGGTGCGGACCCTGCCGATTGGGAATGAAGGAGATGGAAAGTGTGAAGGAAGAGTTGGTGGCACGGGGTGTCGATTTCGTCTATATCACCGACACCAGCAGCGATTCCGACGAGTGGGTGGAAGATGTCGCTCAACATGCCGGCGATCACTACATCGTGCCCAAAGACAAGAAGGCTGAGATGCAAATCCCCGGCTACGAAAACGCCATCCCTCATTACCTCATCTACGACCGCGATGGCAAACTCGTTAAAACCATCCGTGGATGGACAGGCGTGGATGCAATGATGCAGGAACTGGACAAGGTGGACGTCAATCCTTGAAAATGCCCGATATCATGTTCTTCAAACTAAAAAAGTCAAAATATGAACAGGAAAACAAAAAAATGTTAGTTTTCTATTCAAAAAGTAAAATAACTGGAGTTTCGGAAGTAAAAATGGAAGTTACAGTCCTTTTTCCGTATTGAGCCCATCAGCTTGGGGGACGCAGTCATCCCAACCGCATCATCCCGTGCGAAGCACGGTTGATTAGTAACTTGAGGAATAGATGTTTCGGATTGAAAATTAACAAAAAAACTTCTTTTTAGTTGTAAACCGTTTGTTGGGTTGATGCTGGAAGGAGGTAACAGAGGCGAAAGAAAGGATGATAATGTGGGTGACATTTAAAAAGAAGAAAAAACAGTCCATAAATGAACTGAGAAAAAACCGCTTCGCGGGAAAAACCATCCGGACGATTTTCCACTAAGCGTGTTAATATCAGTATATAATTTAAAAACGAAACTTTAGTTAATTTATCAGAAACGAGCGAAACCTAAATAATCATTACTTTAGGGTACTTCTATAAATTAGTTTTTATTATTTCATGGGTGCTCTATTGTGCTTCGACGCTTTACGTTTCTTAGCGGCATCTTTGTCCTTTTGCCTTGAACCATAACTCGCTATGCTTCTGCGGCTGCAATAACAAATCTACTC
>JAEEOB010000218.1 GCA_016284045.1 Bacteroidaceae bacterium | reverse complement strand
CTTCAAAAAACGCTTCGCTTAACAAAAAGCCATCCGGTTTGATTGCCATAGCACAACTGATAATGTGTTGTAAAACAATAAATAATAACTTCAGAAACTTGAATAATTAAATTTTAAGAATTTAAAAATACTCAAATGATAATAATAAATTACCTTACCAAATAATATTTCCAATTTTAGTTTTTTCGCCATTCTTATTTTTTTTGTAACAACTCATATCTTTATAATTTATTATTAAACCATTCATGGCCTCCATTATATTACCATCAAAATCGTAAGCATACCATAAGTCTGAGTTTTTATTGTGTGCAAAGCCTTGCCCATTTACAACAATTTCAAAAATACTGTCAAATCCTATACCCATCTCTTTAATCACATTTCCCTTTTCATCAATCAATAGCAGAGTATCATTTTGAAGAACAAAAGTTCTACCGTCTTTAAACTGCATTAATGCCTTGGAATATTTTGCCGGTATTACCAAATCACCTGTACGATTAATATAACCATATTTGCCTTTTAATCTTATCAATGCCAAACCATTGGAATTGAAAGGGAAAGTCAGCTCATAGTTGCATGGAATCACCACTTTTCCAGATTCGTCCATATATCCCATGTGAGAGTCTTTGGAATTTTTCTTAAAGGGCATCAAACCTTCAGACATTATTTTTACAGTCATAAGCTTATCCAAATAAAAGTCTTTTCCATTTGTATTATAAGGCAAACAACTCTCATCAATTGAGTATCGGTGATGTAGCTTCATCATACGTTCCTTATCAATATCATACCCTTCGAACGAATATGCCACCTTTCCACGAGCAATCCACCAAGCAGCTTCCAAATCGCGGATCTTACCCAAATAGCCACACCCTTGTTTTTTCACTTCCATTACAGCCGTATAGTACTGTGCGGTATAGTTGTTAGGATCTGAATACGCCAATTCACGGAAAATCCGGAAAGCTTCCTTATAATCTTTCTTAGAATATAACTTTATGGCTTTTGCAAGCGGGTCGTCGTAGTCAACAATCTTAACAATGTAGTTACCCTGTACAAAAAACAAGTCCGTTCCGCTATATTTTACAGCTCCGCTTGTAGAAAAGTCCATACTTGCAAATTGAATAGGAACCTTTTCTTCAAATGCCACCGGTTCTTTATATTCTTTATGCCACACAGGGGGTTCATGCATATATTGCATATCTACTCCGATTGCTTTTGTCAGTGCTTGAAGATAGCTGTCCACCTGGCTCGTACCAATTTGGGAAAGTAATCCCGTTGTATCCCTCTGAGCAAAAATTTTCATAAGACCGTCATCAACAAGGCATCTTTCTGCTCCAGATTGATTATTCCCTATTTTTGGAAAGACTTCATCTTCTAATTTTATACGGTATTTATCATCTCCTGTTTGACACCATTCCGACATATAATCAGCGAATTTTGATACCGATGATGTGGGATTCATCTGAGCATGAGTTCTTATTGAGACGAATAAATAAATGAATGAGACAAAGATAATGGTTGTTTTGGTTTTCATTTGTTCGTTTTTTTAAAAAAAGTGATATATTAGCGTATTAAATTGTTTAGGCAAGGTTTCGGCGGTTTTAATGGTGTTGAAATCACTCCCCCTGTCCATGTCCTTAATGATTGATTCTATGGATTGAATTCAAGAACGCTGTTTTCTCTTTTGGATTTACCTTATCAAATTTTGATATAAGCCACCCAGCATTATTTTTCTCGCGTTGGAAGTATCTTATATGGAACAAGTATCCTGGAACCTGTGTGAAGATGAATTCGAGATCGTCCACAAAGTTAATCTTCAACTGTCCGAAGTGAACCAGATAAGCAAAAACGGATGCCGTATCGTAGTCAAAATTCTTCTCCATAAATCTGACGACATTGAACGACTGTTCAGATGTCATTCGATGTAATGAAATGAAGTTTGTCTCATGATCATCGGGATAAAGCATGATATTGCCTGTTTTGTTTTTAGGTGTTGTATCAAAGAGAGAACCTTTGGCGTTGGCAATCACCCATTTGTACATATCTTTCCCTCTGCTCTCCACTGTAAGGTACAAGTCGAATTTCACTGTTTTTCCATGAAGTGTTCCATTACAATGCGCCAGTGCAGTCCATGTGGCATCGGCATATTTTATTTTGACATTGTTCCGAATAACAATGTCAACCATCTTTTCCGCCTCTTTGTACAAAGGGTCGTTTTTGGACTTAAACTGTGCCAAATCGAAAAGCATCATCAGATTTGTTTTCTTGCTTCCCGGTTGTGTTGAAGGAATGTCCGGATGAGAGATTTTCCCATTAAACCGGTCTATAAACTCGTCAACTAAACCGACACGCGTATTCTGTATGTAGTTATTTAATCCATCTATGGTTTGCGACATAGATTTCACAGGCATGAGTATTATCAAGATATTGAATATCAATCTTTTGAAATTCATCTTTTTGGGTTTTATCAATTAATGAATAAATTATGCTCTCTTTGTTGCTATAGCCTCGGTATCACCAAGTTTAATGATGTATTCCTCGCCGTCCACGGTTCTTTCAACCGTAATGTAGCATTTCACACGTTTAGTCGTAATGTCCTTATAAGCAGGACGGCCATCTCTGTACCCAACAAAAGCCTGATCGTACTGACATGTACAGACATACATATTATCTGATACTTTTTGCAGACTGCTCACCTTGATTTCCGCAATGCCAGTTGAAGTTATATTCACATCATTGTAGTTATAGTTTATAATACGGGTAAAGTAATCTCTCATTAATTCATTTTTTTTGCCTTGTCTATTAACGGAAGTAGTTTCCATCAAGACTCCTTCTTTCTGAACACCGTTTTCCTCGTAGGAGTTTCCCTCTCCAATAAAGAGGTTCAGCGCATTTGTACGATATCTTTGTCTAACTTCCACAGATTTCTTTTTACTTGCCATGAATGATATATAGTCATTCATCTGACTCACCTTCTCTGCTGCACGTCTCTTTAATAAATCTTTATTAACTTGCGCTGAAGCGGTAATAATAAAAAAAACAGAAATTAAAAAGACAAAAAGTTTTTTCATGTTATTCATTGCTAAAGTGATGATTGTATCCTTTCTGATAATAATGCACAAAAAGGATTAGTTAATACTATTATTTCTTATAGATTTCTCTTACCTTGAGTGACAAAATTTTTCTATTTGTATCCAATTCTCCATCTACCACTGCCACCTTTGACAGCAAGGAGCTTGTTGCGAGACGTTCGAGGAAAACAGTGGCAAGTTCGCGGTCAACCATGGTGTTGGTATCCTGTCCCAACATCCTAACTTGTGCGTTCGCCGAAAACAACTGTTCTATCTGGTCTTTTAAATCAAGACGCTCCAATTCATCATTGTTGTCATTAATCAGCTGGTCAAACAGGCTGGTCATTTTATTTTTCCAATCATCTCCAATTAGAGTTTGTTCTAGATTGATATGGGAAAGAGCGTCTCCAGTATTGATAGCAGCCGCAAGGGAGCTATAGGTGTTTGTATAGGAAGAGGGATTGTTGGGTTTTGCCATTCCAAACGTTTCTGTGTCTTTATTGTAAAAACCGATGGCGGTAGGCTTTATACAGAAGAACCAATCGGACTGTGATGATTCCAAAGATGGTCTCTGTCCACGCTTAAAGGCGAATGCAATGCCGTTGTCGTAAACAACAGCACGGACGAATGAACGCATGAACAGTCTATTGTTACCATGATTGACGTTGATACTCCGTGACGATGTATTAACTGTTACTCTATAGTTATGGCCTGTTTGCGGATTACAAACATCAAAGGTATATGACTGAGCAGATGCTATGACACTCACGACAAAGAACACGAAAAAGGGTATCCGTTGAAATGATTTGGATAGCATATAAAACATAGAATTCATTTTCATCAAGAATTTGTGATTTAATCGGTTCAATTTGAGGGCGAAGTATTATTCGAGGTCAAATGCCGCAGCTGCATTATCATTGGCTTTTTTTCGCTGTTCTGCTGCCTTTCTTTCTCTTTCGGCTTGTGCCTGAGCCTCACGTTGTGCTTGAGCTTGTCTTTCACGCTCAGCCCTGGCTTCCGCCTCACGTTGTGCCTGAGCGGCGGCAGCTTCGGCTTTGCGTTTTGCTTCAGCATCGGCTCTTGTTTTTGCTTCCGCCTCGGCTTTGGCAGCAGCCTGAGCTTGTGCGGCAGCTTCCTCCTGTTTCTTGTCATCAGATGTCTTAACCTCTTTGGTTGGTTCTGGTATCTGATTGTCTGTTAGGACTGTCCCCTGAGATTCCTCTTCGGAGGAGACCAAATCGTTTTCATTTGAATTTTCCATAGGCTCTTCCAAGATACTTTCTTCAGAGTTTGATTCCGTCTCAATCTCTTCTACAGGATACGAATTATATGTATTGTCTTCCGATGAAGCTGCTTTGATTCCCCAATATGCACCTCCGATGACAGCAAAGGCGGTGACAGCATAAATTAACGGCTTTGCGGCTTTCTTAGAGAATTTTGAAAATGATGATGCAAATGAAGTACCGGCACCCGCCATTTTGTTGGCAAGGCGTTTGGTGAGGGCAGGCTTACGGATAATCATGGCAGCAACATAGGTGGTGTTGTTGGCATGGAACTCCTCAGCGAGCGGTATTCCGGCATCGTTTTTCTGACCAGTCAGTTTTTTTGCGCGTGAGATTTCCTCTACGGTCTGGATATGCACCTGAGTGTGGGATGATTTATTCTCAACAGTCCCATCGTCGTTCCGCCTGTTTCTTTTACGACTGAAAAGCTCATAGATGATGAACTGCGTATCGGCAGGGTCTGAAAGACTGACAGGGCTTTTACCTTTAGGAGTTCT
Source organism: Bacteroidaceae bacterium (assembly GCA_016284045.1). GTDB lineage: Bacteria > Bacteroidota > Bacteroidia > Bacteroidales > Bacteroidaceae > UBA3839. The sequence goes on along the minus strand of JAEEOB010000218.1, from coordinate 10,001 downwards.
AACTCTCGTAACAGACTTATGTCGATTTCGTTCCGCTATGGTCTGAGAAGGAATTGCATCAGTTGTTTCAGTTGCATCATCTTTATCGTTGATGTCGATATGTTCTACAGCATTATAAACAATATAGTCTGTAAGTTCTTCTTTGAGACCAGTGATGCGGTATTTTATCAAAGGGCTTTGTATGACCGTACCAACCGGCAGGGCATATTCCTCTTCAAGGGAATTGAGAAATGCGCGAACATCAGGTGTCCTGTATTCGCTGAGTTTCTTCATGGCGTTGATGATTGCCATACGTGTGCGCTTGCTAAGGTTTTGCGGCAGTGCAGCATCAATCTCACTCTCTGTAATGTCGAAAGCTTTTTTGGGGATTTTTCCTGTAAGGAAGGTAAAGAGTGTAGCTCCGAGTGCATAAACATCAATTTCAGGTGCGAACCGATCAATAGACGAGTACTGCTCAATAGGTGCATAGCCATCGGATGCCCCTTTAGCAGAATGAGTAGATGTTGGTTTTCCAGCGTTGGTGAAGTGCTTGGCAATTCCGAAGTCGATAAGCACGGGATACTGAGAGCGGTCGGGAGCTGTCATGAGCACAATGTTGTCGGGCTTGATATCGAGATGCAGAAGATGCTCACGATGTATGATTTCCACCGCCTCAGCAATGGGTCGTATGGCGGCAATAGCCTGTGCCTCAGTCATCACGCCGTCGCGCTCAATATGCCCGGAAATTTCTCCGCCATCGAGAAACTGCATGACGTAATATGCAGTATTGTTCTCTTCAAACGCCTCGTTCACTCTGACGATATTTCTGGACTTTCCGCTGAGTCTGTTGAGGCGTCTTGCCTCAACAAGGAAGTCATTCTTACATTCCTCTGCTGTCTGCCGCATAGTGGCAGTATAGCGTACCGTCTTTCCGTCTGCGGCACGTTCACCCCCCTTCATGAAAAACTCCTTGACTGCAAAGTTGGTTCGTATGGGCACGTTGTGCACCATGATGACAGCAGAGACACGGTAAGTGATGCCGAATCCCCCTGCACCAAGGACCTCGTCGATGGTGTAAGGGGTTTCGCCTTTTCTCAGTTCAGTTCCTATGGGAAGCGCCGTATCGTAGATTTGTTGCTTATCGGGGGAAATAGGTTTACTGGTGGGCATTATTTAAATTAACAAATATTAATATTTACAATTATAGTCAATTAGTTCTTAGTGGATGGAGAGAGCCGCAACAGTTGCGGCATAGAAAACAACTTTTAACAGGACAAGTTCTTCTATTTTGGCAAGGTTTTCCATTTGGAGAATTCCTTCTTGCCGGATACCAAGAACTTATCATTTTCAGTTATTTGAAAGATACTTTTGCAAGAAGCTCATTGAGTTTATTGTTGGTTCTCTGGGCGTTGAGAGCTTTAATACGCACATCAGCCTTATCGAGGTCGGGCAGTGCAGCCACTCTGAGCTCGTAGCATTTGGCGAGGTTTTTTGCTGAAACCGTATTGAGGTGATGCTGCGCCTCTGCCTTCAGATAAAGCTTTGCCGCTTTAGTGATGTCCTTGGATACACCGTTTCCGGTCATGTACCTGTCACCTAATGCACATAAAGCTTCAGGAATATCAGCATCTGCCGCATTCTTCAACAGTTCTATGGCTTTTGCCGTGTCTTTCTTCACACCGTCGCCATTGGCAAATATTTGCGACAATTGGTAATTTGCCGCAGGACTGTCGGGCAGCACCTTTGTGAAAAGACTGACAGCTTTCTTCACATTGCGCTTCGGGTTCTTGAGGTTAGCCAAACACGCTCCCGTCATCGTGGTCCCCTCAGCAACACGTGCCTTCTCCACCAACTTGAAATACTTCTCAGCTTCGGTGAAATTCTCGTCAATCTGATATTTATAAAGCCCCTGAAGATACTGTTTATATGGTGTGTTCTTCTCATCAGCCAAAAATTTGTCTATTCGCAGGCTGCACTCCTTCGAGTCGTTGATAGACTCTGCAATCCACTGTGTAGCGAGGAAATAGTCCTGTTTCGTGCCGACTCCGTCCTTATAGCACTGTCCGAGCAGCCATGCCGCCCTAAGCGTCCTGTCGTATGGAGCCGCTTTTTTCAAATATTGGAAAGCCTTAAGACTGTCCATCTTCACTCCGTCACCTTCGAAATAGATACGTCCAAGATTTGCAGCCGCAGAATAATTACCCTTTTCAGATGCTTTCTTCAGAAGAGAGATACCTTTCTGCTTGTCCTGTTTAACCCCTTTACCTTCAAAAAGCATAAGTCCATAGGCAAGGGAGGCTTCGACATCTCCATTGTCAGCGAGTTTTGCGAGCCATGGTGCAGCAAGATCATAGCGATCGGAATTATAAAGCTTCATCGCATAATTCGACATACTTGGCATGTGTCCATAAGAAGCGGCCATAGCGAGGTACTCGTCAGCCTTCTGCATATCTTTCTTTGTGCCAATCCCTTTCTTATAAATATCCTCCAGCAGAAGTGCGGAGAAAACGCTTTTCTGTTCTTTTGCTAGCTGATGATGCATAGGGATAACATTCGCACTACCTCTCGATGCCGCAGATTCAAAGAGTTTGAAAGCATACGTTGAGTCGGGATTAACACCTTGCCCTCTGTAATAACAATAACCAAGGTTTGCGATAGCGTCGGCATTATTCTGTTTAGCTGCTTTGTCCCACCAACTGACCGCCTGCTTATAGTCTTGCTTGATGGATTCGAAGCCGTTGTAGTACCAAAAACCAAGTATGGTCTGTGAAGCGGCATCCCCTTGCTCAGCTCGCTTACGTACGTTCGCAACAGAATCATTAAACTGGGATGTTGACTGAGGCGTTGTAACTAGATTGTTATTCTGGTTATCAGGGTTCTGGGATGAAACCATGCATCCCATCATTAGCATTACGATATATAAAAATGTTTTTTTCATTGGAAGGATGTGTAATTTGGTTTAGAGTATAGATTCTTTATCTAATTTAGAGTTAAGAGGTTAGAATGATTATTCACCAGTGAAGAGACGTTTGAGTTTAGAGAGGAATCCATCGTTTTTGGGGGATTGTACGGATTCGATTTCAGAAGACTCATGTTTATGACGTTCGAAGCGACGTGTGGAAGGCTCGTTTGCATCGTCGTTAGGGAAATTGTCCGGCTTTTCCATTTCGCTTTCTGATTTCAGAACTTCACTGATTCGTAAAAGCACGGCGGTATTGTTGTCATTACTTTCTTTACAGATGTCTCTAATCTGCCGCATCTTCTCGTTGTCAGATGCATCCGAGCCAACGAGAATATCAGTAAGCAGATCATCATCAATGTTTTCAAGCACTCCATCGGAGCAGAGAAGGAAATAGTCTCCTGATTCGATGTCTCGAGTTCTGATAACAGTAGCCTGACTCCTGTTCTGCCGTTCCTCCACTGGTTCCATGCAACGAATGATCACATTACTCTGGGGATGTTCCAGCGCCTGTTCGGGTGAGATTACGCCGTTGTGTACCATAGAGTTGACGAGCGAATGGTCGTCAGACCTATAGATGATTCCCTGCATGGGCCTGATTTGATATATTCTGCTGTCACCGATATGCGCCATGGTGCATCCGCAAGCATGAAAACAGATAAAGGTGAGCGTCGTGGCCATATCGCCCTTAGTCTTGCACGCGGTCTTATCTAGCTGATCGTATGCAAAATCGAGAACATGTGAGAAATCGTCGTTGGAGAAGTCGTCCTGTTCATTGAGAGCCGGCATCTTCCTAGCAAAAGCCCGACAGACTGTATTGCTTGCCAGTTCTCCATGTTCTGACCCCCCTACCCCATCGCATACGATAAAGAACCGCTGCTTTGGAGACGGAAAATCGGAATCCGGGAATCGTGCATCCTCCTGATAGTCGCGCCCTCCCTGCTGTGAGAAAGAAAGAGGCTGTGAAAGTCTGATAATCATGATTCAGGTCGTTAGTTGACATGTTTGTATAAATTGCACCTAAGCCACCAGAAACCGCAGATGGAATCCGGCTGGTAAACGAAGCACTTATTTCGTAGATTTTCCTTTCTTGACGAAGAAGGTTGTGTTACCCATTTCAATAGAATCATCATAATTGAGATAGATGCACTGTTCTGATTCAATTTCTTTTCCGTTGACTTTAACAGGATTAGTTGACCGTTTGACCGTAAACTTAAACAAAGATTCACCATTCTTTCTAATCACTTCGATACAGGCTGACCTACGGCTCATGTAGTCGTCCTTTACCATGATGTCTGACGGTTCATCAACGTCCCATCTACCAATCCAGTTATTACCTTCTTTGAGACAATACGACTTTCTTGACAACAATCCCCCCCACACTATTTTAGCCTCCACTGCTTTGTTTGCGTGTCCTCCAAACCGTTCTGTTGTTCTTTTAGGCGCCTCATTATTTGCATGTTGAATCTTCGGGCTGTCGGCATTTTGGGTAGATTCTTTTTTTGCATTATCAACATTTTGATTTTCGATACGATTTTGTTCTGTTTTCGGTTGAGGATTGATTTTGTCTCGCGTGACAGTTTTGACTATGACTTGCGTGTTACAATGCTTGCAGGGAAAGGTTTTAAAGCCTGCTGCAAGAGGTTTGAACATAACAGGTCTTCCACACTTCGGGCAATGGAAATATGCATGATATCCTAATATTGCCGCCTTCTTGATAGCATATTTTCCCTGTGGTGTGGCAATCGCCGGTCCAAGGAATATCAGCTTTTGATTTGTATTTTGCTTATTATCGTCCATCTTTTCAGTATGTATTTATTAAATGTTAGTCATTATGTATTATGCATCGCCCATGTCATCAATCATTATATCGCCAAAAGAAGGATCATCGTTGGCAGCAAGTTCATCCGTCTGAATGGAGGAATCAAAACTGTCAGTTGAACCGATGGATTCTTGAGTGTAATCAGTTGATGCTGTATCCTCATAATTTGTATCAGGCATTGGTTCCTCAGCAGTCTGAAACTCATCTGAGGAATTGCTGTCAACATTCTGTGCATAGTCAGACGAATTGGATGAGTCATCAGCAGCTTGCTCTGTTGTCTGTACAGATGCTGTTTCGGTTATACTTTCATCCGTTGTCTGAACGTTTGTGGTAATATCAGCCTCTTCAGCAGCCTGAGCAGTTTCAGCCGTTGTGTCTGTTTCTGTCTGAGCCAATTCGTTCTCATTGATAATAACATCATCATAAAGATATTCTTCATTGTCATCAACATCATCACCAAACAACTGCGCATATACATCTTCTTCAGAAGGTTCCTCTTGCGAACCATCGGTCTTATCTGTCAGTTCTGCTGTTTCATTCATAGCCAATTCACCTGTAGTCTCAACCGACGCATAATCCATTCCGTTTTCTTCATTTTCTCCGTTATCCGTCTCCATATTCTGTGCCACCTGCACCTCTTGTTGCGGCTGGCTTCCGTCAGTATTAACGATGTCAGCGGATGAATCCAGCTCTTCCCCATGTTCAAGGCTAGCCACCTCGGGGTTGGAATATCCGTCTAAACCTAAATGCTGCTCATGCATGTGTTCAAGATCGCCCAACGTGTAGTGTCCTGGTAGTTGGTACATAGATCCGCTATTATCTTGAATCAGATTTCCATTCATATCCGCGAAGTTGTTGAACATACCGTCACCATCCACATCCACAAGAAACGCATGTTCTCCATCTCCCATGTCAATTTCAACCGCCATCACTTCTTCTCCATCGACGATACGTACCTGCGGGGAAGAGACCACCTCGAATGTGGGTGGGTTGACTTCCTCATTATGGTCAATCTGCGAATAATCGAATGTCGGATCTGGTCCAGGGGTCGGATTCGGTGTCGGATCCGGAGTGGGATTTGGATTAGGATTTGGATTAGGATTTGGAGTTGGGTCTGGATTGGGATTTGGTGTCGGGCCAGGTGTAGGGTCAGGTGTCGGACCAGGTGTCGGGCCAGGTGTCGGACCAGGTGTCGGACCGGGAGTCGGGCCAGGTGTCGGACCGGGAGTCGGGCCAGGTGTCGGACCGGGTGTCGGACCAGGTGTCGGACCAGGTGTCGGGCCAGGTGTCGGACCAGAAGTGGATTCTGTTGTGTTGTGAGGTGTATCAACGTGAGCAGTTTGATTTGAAGCCTCTCCTGTGTTGTTTTCTGTTCCGTTTTGATTGTTAGTAGGTTGATTCGGGTCATGTGGTGTATCCTGTTGCTCAGACTCACCAGTTTGTGCATTTAGTTCATTGTCATCGTCTAAAATAGTTGAAGCCCCCATTCCTACAGCTGCACCTAATCCAGCTGCAGCTGCCGTTTTACCTATTCCACCGAGATTGTTCTTCTTTTTCCCAGTTTGGTTGTTGTTTTGAAATTGTTTCGTAGCCATAGTCCTGTTTTTTTAGTTGATACTGATTTTTAGTTTCACACTGCAAAATTACGCTGAATTTGCTGTCAGAAAAAAAAAAAAAATTCCATATCGTGTGAAGCTTTGAGATTCGTTGACGAAAATGGTAGTTTTCAGTTTGAAGGAAGGAATCACCACTGTATAAGAATTTCGTTTTGCAGTGATCCCGGTCCAAAAAGCTGTGGATGCATGTTATAGGTTGACACAGATCCATCAGCCCTTGTTCTTCTGCTGACCGGCAACTCATTATATTTCTGGCATCTGAGCACCACATCATTGTAGATATACTGGTAAGCCTCCCTGACCGTAACCGCCCTATCCTTGTTCTTGTCGGAATATCCTTTGATTCCTTTGAGTAACGCTTGAGTGAATAGTCCATGCGCCAGTAGCGCTCCGTCGATAGAAGTCTCATCCTTTCTGCATGATGAGAAGAAAGTCATCTTAGGATTGACTTCATTGGCTGACTTGTTGAGTATGTCGTTGACAGCCGAACCTGAATGACAGTTGTCAACGAACACAAAGACATTTTTCGCCTTTAATTTCGCAAGTTTCGCAAATAGATCTCTGTAATAGTAGAATTCGTCGTAGAATGCCATGAATCCGTCGTTTCCATGTCCGGAAAAATAGAAGATAAAGTTATAGTTGAATGGTTTGACTTCTGAAATCTGAATGAGTTTATCGAGTGCCGCCTCCACTTTAGATCTCACCACGTTTTGCCCTGTGATGACCGATGTCTCGACATTTGCAGTTTTCAATACTTGCCCCAGCTCGATTACGTCGCGTACTGTATAAGTCAAAGCGTTCTCAGGATAGTTCTGAACAGCCAACAATAAAGCGTACGTCTTAGTTTTCTGTGCATACGCATTGAGACAAAGCGCAACGATCATGAATAAAGCTATTGTTTTCTTTTTCATAAATAGTAAGGATGTGTTTAAATTAATAAAAAGAGTTTCATTTCCTCGCTGCAAAATTAGTTATTGTTGTCAACCAGAACTAAAACGACAAATTAAATCGTCTGAACAGAAAGCATTAGCTGACGAATAATTGAGATTGCAGTTTGAAGAATTTTAAAAAAATAGAAATATAACAGTTCTTTATTTTCTAGGCATCATTTTGTTTCTGCATCTTGGACACAGATAATCACGGATGTCGAACGGTGACAGGACATTGCCACAGTCTGGATTGGGGCATTGAGAGAATTTACGTCTCTCGTTGTCGATACGTTTTTTTGATGCAAACGGGTCGAACATGGTTGCCATGAGCATGGATGCAACAGTACCGATTCTGAGCAGCATGAAATTAGCTCCATTTCCAATGAGTGGTATAGGATTCCCGTTTTCGTCTGTTCCAATATGGATGTATTGTCCGGCAAAAGAAACGACAATAATCAAGACATTGACAATCAGAAGAATCAATTTACTCATTTTTATTTTCCTGTCAACCTTATTCATTTTGTCCTCAAAAAGTTCTGTTTTTTCGTTGAGATAATTAAACTCCTCATTGAAATTTCCAGCGTTTTCCTGTAAGACCTGACGAGCAAAAAAACGACATCCACGTGAGTTATCGGGTCCGAGACAGATGAAAGACAGTGGATTGATTTGGATTTTGCCGACTCTAACGAGTTGTCCGTCTGTCTCACGTCTCACGAATGTTCCGTTTGAGGAATTCATATCCTCAATGAACCACTGATTGTGTTCGTCGATAGTGATTTTTGCATGCTGCCGGCTGACTCCAGACTGAGTTATGTTGAATGGCTGTTGCCCTTCTTTTCCGATAATGATGGTCATGTAATACTTTCCAATAAAAATTAAAAATAAATGATAATTAAGAAGCTGAAGCTGAAAGGATTGATATAATTAGCTGTCAATCGTTGGCAAATGTTTGTTTTTTTTCTGTTTAATGACATCGGAACGTTTTTCGAGTGCGTCCTTATATGTTTTTAATGTCTGCTTAGGCAAGGGCACTTTGAGGTCGCATTTATAACCGTCGGAGAGAATCAGCTGCTGCTTCAGTGGCTCTATTTTGAATAGGAACGCATGGTTGACGATGCAGCTTCTGCCTAAACGTATAAATCGATTTGTTTTAGATGGAAGAGACTTTAAAATCTCTTCCATTTTTGTTATGCCTGTATTAAGATGTATTATCCTTCCATTGATATAAAACACCTTTGAATAGTTGCCATCAGCTTTGACCGCAGCCACAAGGTCTGTGTCAATGCAAATAAGGTCGTCACGAGTGTTGAAATATAGTTTAGACATAACTTGATTTACACATATTATTCATGCTATCAAACAATACATCTCAATATACCTAAAGGATATTCACGAGAAAAAGCACAAAACATGACTTGTAAGTTAGAGGGGAATGTCCTAAGTACATCTCAAATTCTTCAACATAGACATTCCCCTATTGATTAACTATCTGTCATTTTCGATTGAAATACAAGAATACAGAAACATCTATTTGTTGGCACTCCTAATTAATTATCTATCCATAAATTAAGAAAGAATGCATGTGCTTATATTATACTCATTTAATCAAATTTGCAAAGCAGAAACAACTGAATTACAAATGTCGCATGCTGCCAATAAGATAGTCATTAGCTAATGATTATGATTAATCCTTTCATGATATATATTTAAAAAAGTGAAAAACTCACAGTTGTATATAGTTTTCCAAAAGTGGATTTTGAACCTTCAAAAATTGGCATGCCATTATAAACAAAGTCTTTATTATAATAATCATAAAAAGTATGTTCATATCGAATTCCAAATGAAAGATGAACATTAGGGAAATAGGCTCCTGCACCCACAATTCCAATAAAGCCATTGTTGACTGCGTCTTTATCATGTATTTCTTTATCATGATAATGAAGAGCATATTGATAGCCTCCACCAATTTCGACATAAAAATTGGATATACCTTTGAAAAAATTTGCAAAGTCAAGACCTTCTTCTGTATTTAATTCGGTCAAATCTTTAATGCTATTGCCAAATCTGTATTTCATAACAACTTGTCCCGAAATCATACGTTTGATGATTGATTGCTGCACATCATATTTATCGGGCATTCTTATCTGGTAGCCATCTTGAATATAGTCGGCCTCCACCTCAAATCCAACTCTGGCAACTCTAGGCATATATCCAACTTTATAGCCAACACTATAATTACGGAAATTCCAATCTATATGACTGAATCCCAAAAGTTTTGGATTAATTCTTGCATCCCCGTCTGCAAATTCCATGTGTTGGATGACATTTGGTTTCCAGCCAACTCTTGGAGTGATGAATGTTCCCAGTTTCATCATTCCCTTAGTCATTTTTTCATCGCTCCCGCCTGAAAATTGTTTAATCAAAAGTGGAAAGCCTATTGACCAAGCAGTGGTATAGATTGGATTATCTAATTTAACCACAGGGTTTCCGTACCATCCAAATCTTTTAATCTGTGCATCTGCATTGATGGTAAAAAATGATAGCAGCAGAACTACCACTGAAAATTTAATTTTTGTTTTCATAAAGCTATAGATTTATATGTTTATAATAAAATAATGTATTTGAGTGTTTAAAATAAAAGTTTATCATGCTAAACGAAAAAGAATCGCTTCTTTTGTATGTTCATCATATATGGA
>JAEEOB010000217.1 GCA_016284045.1 Bacteroidaceae bacterium | reverse complement strand
AAATTATTTGAACAGCAGCTGGGCAAACTGATACAGGCTCCTTCTCCATGTTTGCCATTCGTGTGCTGTCTCTGGCGAAACGTAAGAGTGGGCGTTGATACCTAATGCTTTCAATGCCTCTGCTGCCTGGTCAACTCCCATGTTCTCCTTGCCGCCACAGCTCATGAACAGCACCTTGTTCGTGTTCTTGAAGTCTGTGGCATCCTGCAGTTCCTCAGTACGGAATGTGCCGCCGCTGAACATGCCTACATAAGCGAATTTCGTGGGGTTGGCAAGCGTGATCATGTGTGTCTGCATGCCACCCATCGACAGACCGGCTAATGCCCGGTGGTCTGTGTCAGCTATTACTCGGTAGTTTTTCTCAACCATCGGAATGATGTCTTTCAACAACACGTCCTGGAATGCGTTGAAACCACCGAATCCACCACGGCGGGGACCACCACGCCATGGACCGCGGGGACCTTGACCAGGCTGACCTGGTTGACCCTGATTAAACTGTCCTTGGCCTTCTCTCTCACGGCGCGGAGGCCTCTGACCCTGGCCGTCAGGACGCTGACCGCCCGGACGGGGACCCATTCCCGGGAATCCGAATGGAGGTGCTGTCTGAGTGGTGTCGGGATGAGCCGGCTGGGCATTCAGACCGTTGTCCATCACGATGATGAATGGCACAGCTTTGCCGGCTGCTATCAAATTATCCATGATGATGCCGGTTTTTCCCTGGGCCGACCAGCCCGTCTCGTTCTCGCCCATGCCATGCTGTAAGTAGAGCACAGGGAAACGCTGGCTGGGATTCTCACGGTAAGCTGCCGGCAGATAAATATAGCAGTGGCGCATCTTCTCTGTCACCGTCGAATAATAATAAACTTCGTTCACGGAACCCTGAGGCACGTTCTTTACTGTGTAGAACTCCTCATCAGCGGCTGGCACATCGATACCGCTGCCCCATCTGCTTGCACCATAATAGTAACGGCTGCCCGGGTCAGGAACAGATGCACCGTCGATGTTCAGCTGATAATAATGGAAACCTTCATCCTGGGGAGCTGACTCACCGGTCCAAACACCTTCGGCATTTTTCACCATGTCGTATTTCACACCGCCGATATCAAGCTTCACGCTCGTTGCCTCTGGGGCGGAAATCTGAGCACGTACCATTCGTTGTGAGTTTACCATGGGATATTGGCGTCCCTCCTGATTGGTGCTCGCGGGCTTGAAATCCTCAACAACCTGAGCACTCGCTGTCATGGCCGCAATTCCGGCCATCATCAAAAACAGTCTTTTCATAAAAGAATAGATTAGTTAATAAAAATATAATATATTGTTTACGGTTCGTGTGGATTCTTAAGTTCAAACTAACTACGCATTACACTTAAAGTATTAGACTGCCAGGAATGTGAAAAGTAAAATATTAATAACAAAAAAACTACGTTTTTACGCTTTTTCCCTCCCTTTTTCTCATATTTTTGTGTAACTTTGCAGTCATAAACAAAAGAACAAAGAATATGAAACGAGTGATTGCTTTTCTCAGAGAACTGAAGCAAAACAATAACCGCGAGTGGTTCAACGAACATAAAGACAATTATCGCCATGCGCAGGGCATCTTTAATGAGTTTGTAGGACAGCTCATCAACCGGATGGCTGCTGAAGACGAGAGCATAAGAGGACTGGACGTGAAAGATTGTACATACCGAATCTACCGCGACGTGCGCTTCTCCAAAGACAAAAGTCCATACAAGACGCACATGGGCGCATACATTTGCCCGGGAGGAAAAAAGTCTGGCTTTTCCGGCTACTATTTCCATTTGGGCGTAGGTGGTCAGGGATATCCCGATGGTCACATGTTGGCAGTGGGCGATTACTGCTGTGAACCCAACGTATTGAAAATAATCAGGGAGGATATCCTCGACGACGGAAATCAATTCCATGATTTAGTCACTAATGCTGCCAAATACGGGTTTGTGCTCGACGACTCATGGAAGCTGAAAAACGTGCCGAAGGGATTCGACAAAGAGTCACCTTGGGCAGATTATCTCAAGTATAAGGTCTATTGTCTCTGGACGGAACCCGATGAACAGCTCTTCATATCCGATGATAGTGTGGAGAAAGTAGCAAACATCTTCCTTGCTGCAAAACCATTCCTCAACTTCGTCAACCGTGCCATCCAATACGTGAAAGAAGGCAACGACATTTAGCATGTTGATTTGGCATTATCCTTCATCTATATTCATTGTTGAAAAATAATCGTTGAGTATTTAATAAATCCATGTCATAAAATCCTTCGTCTAAATTCGTTTATATTCGTTGTTGAAAAATAATCGTTGAGTATTTTAAAAAATCCATGTCATAAAATTCTTCGTTTAAAAAAGATTCGTTGAGAAGATTCGTAGTCGAAATAAGCATTCGTTGAGTAATTAGACCATTTAATGTATGAAAACGATTCAAGTAGTTGCAGCAATTATTGTTGAGGAAGGGCGTCTGTTCGCCACGCAGCGTGGCTATGGCGATTTCAAGGACTACTGGGAATTCCCGGGCGGTAAGATTGAGCCGGGAGAGACCCCAGAGGAGGCGTTGCGTCGCGAAATCCTTGAGGAGCTCGACACCGACATAGAAGTTGGCAACCTGCTCACCACTGTTGAATACGACTATCCGCAGTTTCATCTCAAGCTCCATTGTTTTCGTTGCAGGATTATTGACGGAAAGCTCCAGTTGAAAGAGCATGAGGATGCAGTCTGGATTGAGCTCGACAGGCTTGAGGAACTCAACTGGCTACCCGCCGACTTTCAGATTCTTTCTTTGCTTGAATAAAAAAACTTTTGGATCCATTATTCCTGTAATTCCAGAAATAATAATCAAATAAATCATAAAAAGCAAATATCATTTATTCAACATTCGCAAGTATTTGAAAATGCTGATAATTATTTAGTTCTGTTTATTTTTGAGTGATTCTAATGTCGATTTATCATTGGTAAAACTATCGTCCACGAGCAGCAGGCTCGTTAACTCCCTTTTATAACTCCCTTTTTTACATCAGAATCTTGAATCATTAATTTCCAATTAATAAAATATGGACTCAGCCAACAATCGCCAGCCGCTTGTGCTTACTGACACCAAATTCGTCGATCTCATGATGAAGCGCGTATTTAACGTGCTTATTGTCGCTAATCCCTACGATGCATTCATGCTCGAGGACGACGGACGAGTGGATGAGAAAATCTTTGATGAATACTCCAAACTCGGACTCCGGTATCCACCGCGGTTCTTTCAGGTTTCATCGCTTGAGGAGGCGGAGGCGGAATTGGAGCGCTATACGTTTGAACTCGTGATTTGTATGCCGGGAACTGGCAGTAACGACGTGTTCGACATCGCAAGGGAAATCAAGTCGAAAAACCAGAAGGTGCCCATCGTCATCCTCACTCCGTTCAGCCATGGTATCACCAAACGCATGGAGAATGAGGACCTCTCCATTTTCGAGTATGTGTTCTGCTGGTTGGGCAACACGGAGCTGCTCCTCTCCATCATCAAGCTGATTGAGGATAAGATGAATCTGGAGCACGACATTCAGGCGGGTGTGCAGATGATACTCCTCGTCGAGGACTCCATACGTTTCTATTCTTCTATTCTTCCTACACTCTATAACTTCGTACTCCAGCAGAGCCTGCTCTTTGCCACTGAGGCGCTTAACTCTCAACTTGAAACACTCCGTATGCGGGGACGACCAAAAATCGTGCTCTCACGCTCATACGAGGAGGCTTGGGAACTCTATGAGAAATACAAGGACAATGTGCTGGGGGTTATCTCCGACTGCCGGTTTCCAAAAAATGGTGTGAAGGACGACTTGGCTGGATTTCAGCTCCTCTCCGAGATTCGAAAGGCGGATGAATATGTACCGCTCATCATGGAATCCTCCGAGGACAACGGGAGGGAGCTTGCCAGACAGTGCCACGCATCGTTCATCAACAAGAACTCCAAGAACATGGACGTGGAGCTGAAAAACCTCATCATGCGCTATTTCGGTTTCGGCGATTTCGTTTTCCGCGATCCGACCACCATGAACGAGGTGGCGAGAATTCGTAATTTGAAAGACCTCCAGAACAATATTTTCACCCTGCCGAAGGAATCGCTGCTGTATCATATCTCTCATAACAATGTTTCGAGATGGCTTGGTTCCAGGGCACTCTTCCCCATTGCCAACTTCCTTAAACGCATCACATGGCACTCGCTCCAGGATATTGATGCGCACCGCCAGATCATCTTCGATGCCATTGTCAGCTACCGTAAGATGAAAAACCAGGGAGTGGTGGCGGTATTCCACCGAGACCGTTTCGACCAGTATTCCAATTTCGCGCGTATAGGAGAGGGATCTCTCGGAGGTAAGGGAAGAGGCATCGCTTTCATCGACCATATCATCAAACGCCATATCGACCTCAACGGCTTTGACAATGCGCGCGTGATGATTCCGAAGACTGTGGTGCTCTGCACCGATATCTTTGATGAGTTTATGAACCGAAATGAGCTGTATCAGGTGGTACTCAGCGACGAAATTTCCGACGATGAGGTGCTGCGCTATTTCTTGCACGCTCGTCTTCCCGAATCTCTTGCAGAAGACCTCGACGCGTTTCTCGAAGTGGTTCGACAGCCTATCGCCATCCGCTCGTCTTCACTCCTTGAGGATGCGCATTATCAGCCGTTTGCCGGTATCTACAGCACTTATATGATTCCTTACTGCGAGGATAAATACCAACGTCTGCGGATGCTCAGCGATGCCATAAAGGGGGTATATGCGTCGGTGTTCTATAAGGCGAGCAAGGATTATATGGTTGCCACGTCGAATGTCATCGACAAGGAAAAGATGGCGGTTATTCTTCAGGAGGTGGTAGGCACGCAGTATGGTGACCGTTTTTATCCGAATATCTCGGGAGTGGCGCGCAGCGTCAACTATTATCCTATCGGCGACGAGAGGGCAGAGGAGGGGACTGTAAACCTTGCACTCGGATTGGGTAAGTATATTGTTGACGGGGGACTCAACCTCCGTGTATGCCCCGCTCATCCCGACAAGGTGCTGCAGACTTCGGAGATGGATATCGCCCTGAAGGAGACGCAGACACGTTTCTATGCGCTCGACCTTAAGAATATGACGGAGAACTTCTCTGTTGATGACGGATTCAACCTTCTGAAACTGCCAGTGCGCGAAGCCGAGAAAGACGGGGCTCTGCAGTTTATAGCATCTACTTTCGACCCCTACGACCAGGTGATTCGCGACGGTATCTATGAGGGGGGACGTAAAGTCATCACTTTCTGCGGGGTTCTGCAATACGATGTGTTCCCGCTGCCGCAGCTGCTCGCGCTCTCTATGAAATACGGAAGAGACGACATGCGCCGCGAGGTGGAGATTGAGTTTGCGGTGAAGCTCAATCCTGACCGAACGGGTGATTTCTATCTTCTGCAGATACGCCCCATGGTCGATAACAAGATGAAGCTCGACGAGGACTTGACGCTTATTCCCGACGAGAAGACACTCATACGGAGCCACAACGCCATCGGGCACGGCATCATCACAAATGTTTGCGATATTGTATATGTCAAGACGAAAGACCCGCAGACTGGGCAGTCGGTCTATTCAGCATACAACAACCCTGCTGTGGCGGACGAAATCGAAGCCATCAACCGTAACTTCCTCAAAGCCGACAAGAATTTTGTGCTTGTCGGACCTGGCAGATGGGGCTCGTCCGATCCATGGCTCGGAGTACCGGTGAAATGGCCGGCTATTTCGGCGGCGAAAGTGATTGTGGAGGCGGGGCTCACTGAATACCGTGTCGATCCCAGTCAGGGCACTCACTTCTTCCAGAACCTCACCAGTCTCGGGGTGGGCTATTTCACGGTCAACGACTATATCGGTGACGGCATCTATCGTACGGACTTCCTCGACAGCCTGCCTGCTGCCGCTGAGACCGAGCATGTGCGTCACGTCCATTTCGACAACCCCCTCACAATCAAAATCGACGGTATGAAAAAAGAAGGGGTCATTCTCCTCCCCGAATAAAAACTCCTGAAAGTAATAACCATAGAGACTCCCCGTGGTGGAGCGTCTAAAAAAAACGTACAAAGCCCATCAAGGAAACGTTTTCAAATCCCCACCCACGCATGGAATAGCCGTAAAATAAGTAGAGACTCCCCGTGGGGCGTCTAAAAGAAAACCGTACAAAGCCCATCAACAAATCAAACCAACTACAAACTATAAACTACAAACTAAACACAGAGACTCCCCGTGGGGGGTCTAAGAAAAAACCGTAAATAGCCCGATAGTCCTCGGCTGGGATTGTGGTCGTCTCGACCGCACAACTGACCGGCGAAGCACGGTCTAAACATCTGACAAAAACCAAAAATGAAGAGGGTGTGTCAAAATAGGCACATCCTCTTATTCTTTTCTCGTAATGGTGGCCTAAGATTCATTTTATCTCTATGCCACCATTTTTATG
>JAEEOB010000216.1 GCA_016284045.1 Bacteroidaceae bacterium | reverse complement strand
AAAAAGGGCTGAATAGTTGAAGTGGGGCTCCGGGTTTTCGCGGATTAACTTTTCTACAGCATCAATGTTCTCTTCCAACAGGCGGCCATGATTGATGTGGATATGACGGGATTGCTTCTGACGGCCCTCATGCATCTCTATAATCGTATGGAACAACTCTTTAACCCCTTCACCAGTCCGACCCACTGTGGGAATAATAGGAACTCCTAAAAGAGAACCTAAATGGTTTATATCTAATTTGTTGCCACTTGATAAGAATTCATCATACATGTTCAGTGCCATAATCATCGGAACATCCATGTCGATGAGTTGAGTGGTTAGGTAAAGATTCCGCTCCAGATTCGATGAATCCACTACGTTGATTATCACATTGGGAGTCTTGTCGATGATATGCTTGCGGACATAAAGCTCTTCGGGACTGTAAGCCGACAATGAGTAGGTGCCTGGAAGATCTACGATTTTGAAATGATAGCCCTCAAAATCAAACGTACCTTCTTTGGCGTCAACGGTCACTCCTGAGTAGTTGCCGACACGTTCATGTGAACCGCTTGAGATATTAAACAAAGAGGTCTTGCCACAATTCGGATTGCCTACGAAAGCAACGCTGATTTCCTGACCTCGTTTGGTGGCTATCTGTTGCATGTGCTTTCGGCGGATATCAGGACAATCATCAATAGAAATACCTTGGAGATGGGGCTGACTGGCTTCCCATTTACGGGCTTCATCTTCGCTTACTACCTCTATCAGGCTGGCTTCAGAACGGCGGAGGCTGATTTCGTAGTCCATCAGCTTATATTTGATGGGATCTTTCAATGGGGCGTTAAGCACGACTTCTACTAATTCGCCCTTAATGAAACCCATCTCTACGATGCGTTTACGGAAGCCACCATGACCGTTAACTTTAACAATCACACCGCTTTCACCGTTTTTAAGTTCACTTAACCTCATTGATTTCTGTTTGAATCTGCAAAATTATACAGATTTTTTATTTCTGGCAATACCCAAAAGTGAGTATTGAGTGAATTTGAAAAAAACTTCTTAATGATTCCGTTAGGAGATGACTTTGCTTATATTTACCATCAGATGCAATTTTTATTTTCTTGTCTTTTCGTGTTCATAAAAATCGAACTGACTTTTTAATAAACAATCACTTAATTCCTGTCATATCGGATATTGCATTGTGCAACAATGAAGTGAACCGTGCTGACGGATAAGCACTAGGCTGTCAATCCCTATGATATCACGGTCAGGAAATACTTCTTGAAGACGGGCTTGAACTATATTGTCATTGGTCGGCTGATTATAAGTGGGGTAGAGCACCGCACCGTTGATTATTAGAAAATTGGCGTATGTGGCTGGCAAGCGCTCGCTGTCATCATAAATGGCGTCTGGGAGAGGCAAGCCAATAAGTCGATATGGAGAACCATCAAGAGTGCGAAATCTTGACAGTTCAGACTCCATTATGCACAAGTCTTCATAGTGGGTATCATTGCTGTCTTCACAACTCACATAGACTATCGTGTCATTTGGACATAGCCTCGCCAACGTGTCTATATGACCGTCTGTGTCATCACCGCATAGGCTGCCATGGTCTAACCATAGAATCTGACTGGCATTGAAAAAACGGCGAAGATGGAATTCTATGTCTGACTTTGTGAATAGATTGTTTCGGTTGGGGGAGAGAAGGCATGAGCTGGTGGTCATTATTGTCCCACGGCCGTCACTCTCTATGCTGCCGCCCTCTAACACGAAATCATTATGGTCTATATAGGTGCCTGATAATAAACCAGTTTTCCATAACGACTTGTTTATCTGATTATCATAGTTAGAGGCGAATTTCAATCCCCAGCCGTTGAACTGGAAGTCCATATAAAATCGTTTGTCACCTTCCTTGCAAGTGATGAAGCCGTGGTCGCGAGACCATGTGTCGTTGGTCGGAATCCCGATAATTTGGATATTATCCAAATCTCTCAAGGTGTTTTCTGCCAATTCTGTGTCTTGGGCAACTACCAGCAATGGCTCATATCGGGTGATGGCTGTGGCAATGGAACGGTAACAATCTAAAACGTCTGGTAAGATGGGATACCAGTCTGTCTGTTTGTGGGGAAAGGTCAGTTGAACGAATTGCTGACGTTCCCATTCGGAGGGGAAACGCATCGGATGTTAAAATAAATCAGAGATTTTTCTGTCAACAAATGGCCAGGCTTTCACATCTTTCTCTGCGATGGCTTCAATCTCTATAGGAGAGCCTAAGGGAAGGGCGGCTACGGCAAAAGCAGAGCGGGCGGGGTAGGGCTCTTCAAAAAACTCACTATATACTTCGTTCACAGCGGAGAAATCATTAATGTCTGTCAGCAGTATGGTTACTTTTACAACATCTTTCATACTTAATTCTGCCTCTTCTAAGATGTGGCGGATGTTTGTCAACGACTGACGGGTTTTGCATTTGATGCAGCCCTCTTTCATTTCTCGTGTTTCTGGGTCAATGGGAAGTTGACCGCTAACATAAACTCTAAGTCCTGATTCCACAGCCTGACTGTAGGGCCCAACGGCTGCAGGTGCTTTTGTTGTCTGGATTGCTTTCATTATTCTGTCGGTTTGGAAATTTATTGTATGTGAAAAAAAATATATATATTGGACTTGTTGTAGTTAAAATATGATTGGGAGTTCGAGAAGGTCTCGTCACTGTCAAAAAACTCGGATTTATGTGAAAATATAAAATTACAGAATAATCAAATAAGTTGTAATTGGGTTAATCGTAAGTAATAGTGAATAAATAAGTTAGGAAAATTTATCTAAGTTTTTTGAGCTGTTTTTCAGTTGGTCAGAGGGAGTGATGCGGGCATCATGACCGATGAACAGCTGGAAAAGAGCCTAAAAGATAAGTTTAAATCATGAATGATTGCCTGACATTAAATTTACTAAGTTATTATTTTACTGTTGCTAAATATATTTGTCTTCTTCTAAATCGTAATTTTTTTTACCAGTTTGCAACAGTTGCGTTAAAGATTTGATCCACAATCTCGTCAATTAATTCTTGTACCAGACTCTCCTGGACTGCGTTCAGTTGTTGAGAAGAGTCATATTCCGTGGTGGCACTGAATGTCTTTTCAAAATCTTCGCTGTGATTGGCGTTGTTTGTGAAACGAACGTTTACTGTCATCTTTAACTGGGTCTGAGCTGAATAACCATCACTGCTGATGGATTTGTTCAGCTGAGAATACTCGGTAATCTCACCGGCCAGTTGCATGTCGCCATTACGTTGAAGCACTTGAAGTTTGGTCTTGTTTGAATAGGCGTCACTTAGACTGTTATAAAACATGGCTTCCATTGGAGCCCATACGTATGCACAACGGATCGGGAATTTCTCAACGGAAATACTTTTCGTTAAGTTGTAG
This sequence comes from Bacteroidaceae bacterium, assembly GCA_016284045.1. Lineage (GTDB taxonomy): Bacteria > Bacteroidota > Bacteroidia > Bacteroidales > Bacteroidaceae > UBA3839. The sequence goes on along the minus strand of JAEEOB010000216.1, from coordinate 3,559 downwards.
TTCACACTCGAACCGTTTAAAGATATACTGACCTTGCAACCGAAAAGTATTAACGGCAGAGTAACAAAGGTGATGATTGCTTTGATTTTCAACATACTTTATCTTCTTCAAAAAGAAACTGCACTTTTCATTATGCACTTCCCACTAATTAATTCATTCGTCTTCGTTCAAGCCGAATTTGATGATTTTTCTGTAAAGGGTACGCTCGCTGATGCCTAATTCCTCAGAGGTCTTCTTTCGGTTGTAGTTATTACGCTTCAATGCTTCGCGAACACGCTGTTTATACTGCTCTTCTATTGTTAATGGCATCTCGTCAACATATTCTTTGGCATATTCCACGTCTTCATGGGGAGAATAAGAAGGAGAAGAGGATCTGGAGGACGAAGTCTTGTGTGAAGGGGAAGACTTGATGCGAAGACCGGAATAGTTGGATGGTGACTGCGAATAGTCGGGGTAAACCATCATCTCTTCAGATACTGGAATATCTTGATGGACCAGAGGATCTTTTAGATCGGGTTTCCCTATGGCGATTTCGTTAACCATCTTCTTTAAATCTTGTATCTCTTTGTTCAGATGAACTAGTTGAGCCAGAAGTATCTCGCGTTCACTTGCATAGCTGTGTTTGCCGTTGTCCTCATGGTTGATTACAACGGGAAGACTGTTTGAGGAACGGTCATCGGTGATATGGTATGTTGATAATATACGGCTATCTATTTCACGTTCACGCGAGGTTATGCTAAGATTTTCAACAATGTTGCGGAGCTGACGGATATTGCCAGGCCACTTATAGGATAACATAAGTTCACGGGCATCAGACGTGAGACGCAAAGGCTCAATATGGTATTTTTCAGCTATCTCTGAAGAGAATTTGCGAAATAGAAGGATGATGTCATCACCACGCTCACGAAGTGGAGGAACGCTTATGGGAATTGTCGCTAATCGGTAATAAAGATCCTCTCGGAACTTTCCTTCTTTGATGGCTTTACTCATCATTACGTTGGTGGCTGCTACGATACGTACATCCGTTTTGCGTATTTCGTTGCTGCCCATACGGATGAACTCGCCTGTCTCTAATACACGGAGTAGTTTTACTTGAACTTCCAATGGGAGCTCACCAACTTCGTCTAAGAATAAAGTTCCTTTGTTTGCTGTCTCAAAATAGCCTGCATGATCAGAAACAGCGCCAGTAAATGAACCTTTTATATGGCCGAATAGCTCTGACTCTATCGTGCCACTGGGAATTGAACCACAGTTTATGGCAAAGTATTTTTGATGTTTTCGGGCTGAATTATCATGGATAATCTTCGGGAAAACTTCTTTTCCTACACCGTTCTCGCCTTCTACTAATACAGATAAATCTGTGTTTGCAACTTGAATTGCTATATCAAGGGCACGATTCAAGCCGACTGAATTACCGATAATGCCGTATCTCTGCTTTATCGGCTGTAAATTATAGAGTTTTTCATTATTCATAATAGAAGTGCTTGTTTTGTGTTAAGTGAATCTCTAATTTCATAAACTAGTGTCTCGTTTCTCGTTTTCTCGCCTTCAACAAAATAGTACAGACTTTTATTTACAAACCAACATACGGATTGTAATTCATCTCATAATCTATTGTTGTCGTGTCTCCATGGCCAGGATAAACTACCGTGTCGGGAGGGAGTATAAAGAGTTTTGTTTTGATTGAATCAATCAGAGTTGAATAGTCACCGCCAACTAAGTCGGTACGGCCTATGCTCATCTGAAATAGAGTATCACCGCTTATTAATATCTTGCTGGATGAATTGTAAAAACAGAGACCGCCTGGACTATGACCTGGTGTCCATATCACACTCAGTTCCTCTTCGCCTATCTTGATTATATCACCATCTGACAAACTGTCTCCAAGGGAATCTGTAAAGCTGTAGCTCAAATTTGATGCTACTTGTTCGCCGAAGAACATTGCCACTTGGGAACGAAGGGATTTATAAAGTGGAAAGTCAAATGGAGAAGCGCTGGGCTTCAGTCTCATATCACGTAGTGCAAATTGATTGCCAAACACATGGTCTAAATGCAAATGAGTGTTTATCAAATGGGTGACTTGAAGATTATTTTGCGTCAGATATTGTGTTAATTGATTCCATTCGGTTTCTGTCCAGCAACCGCAGTCAATCAAGGCGCTTGAGCCTCTCTCATCGCTTATTACGTATGTGTTTACTCCTATTGGATTGAATATAAAACGTTTGATGCGTAACATTTTAGCAGCATATTTGCTTATTGGACTATATGAATAAATCTCTTTTGTTATTTGAAGGGACTTAAATTCTTTATTTATTCTTTATCGTCACATGAACTATTTTCTTTTCTGAGAAATAGGGCTCACTATAGAAGTCTGATATTTCCCAAACTGTACTTATTTTGCGAATACCAGCCAACTCTGACTCTAATGATCCGCCTTTTAATGCTATGATACCGTTCGGCAGAGCATTATGCTGTTCGGTTTTTATGGTCTTGCCCACACTCCTTACCAAACCAGATAGCGACATTGCTGCACGGCTCACAACGAAGTCGTATATATGGCCTTTTAGCTCCTCACCACGACAATGGCTGAAACGGACATTCTGTAAACCTATAGATGAACTTATTGAAGAGGCGACTTTCAATTTCTTGCCAACACTGTCAACCAAATGAAAATCTACGTCTGGAAACATTATAGCCAAAGGAATACCAGGAAAACCACCACCACAACCAAGGTCAAGGATTGAACTTCCTGGTCTGAAGTTTATTACTTCTTTTATAGACAGACTGTGAAGTACGTGGTGCTCATATAGGTTGTCTATATCTTTCCGTGAAATCACGTTGATTTGTTCATTCCAAACACGGTATAAATCATTAAGGGCGGTAAACTGAGATAGCTGAATGGAACTTAAATCAGGATAGTATTTCAGAATTGTATCCATGGTGGGTGGTTTAACGTTGAATAGTTGTCAGATCTTCTAGCTCTTTGTATGAGAATTTTAACTCTATCTCGCCCGCACTGAACGGTGCGATGCTATAACTGCCATAAAACAACAAAATACTGTCTTTCTCTAATAATATCTGAGGAATTTCATCTAATGCATGTTCCTCATTCAATGCCAGTTCGGATTCGCTTAAGATGTATTTCTTTTCGAGAAGGCGAGACTTTATTCGAGATAATAGAGTGGGTATATGCTCAGAGGGTATTATTTTTCCAAGGCGGATCATGCTTCCGTCGGTCAACGAGAAATTATAACAATTGGTGATTGTGCCCGGATGAGCACCACCTGTATAGATTGAAGAGGAGAGACGAACACAGAGGATTGTGTCGTTCATACCAAAATAACAGTCTGCATTGATGCGGTAATAGAGGGTATCTGTCACTTCTGTGGTATCATATATCGGAGATAAGATATCGCAGCTGTCACTCGAAAATAAGTTCTTTTCATGTAAGTTCGACAATAATTCAGACATATTGTTCTTAACTATGTGACTTACAATGCTGTCGGCTGGTTCATCTTTGTAATCACTTGCTATTCCGTTGATAATAAAGTTGTTTATA
>JAEEOB010000215.1 GCA_016284045.1 Bacteroidaceae bacterium | reverse complement strand
TCGCCATCTTCATTTTTTGACAAAAACAAATTAAGTATGTCCTCTGGGTGTATTTTGTCTTTTAGAACTTTGTCGTAGTATGCCAGAAAAGCGTAGTTTATATCATTCTGATTATAGACATTCATAGCATTAGCAAGTTTTCTTTTTTGCGTCTTGTTGAATGATAATGAACTTTCAGAATATTTCCTTGTGGGGATTTCCCCTGTCAAATCTCCATTGTTATACATTCTGCGCCTTTCATTGAATGTTGCGTTAAGTCTTTGTATCAAATCATTCACTTTGCGTTCACGTTCCTTTCGCTCCTGTTGCTGTCTTCTGGTCTCTGGTTTCTGTGCTTTCTTCTGGTCCTCTGCTAATTGCCTGATTTGTTCATCATACATTTCAAAGGTGGCTGTGCCGAGTGCAATATATTGCATAAGACATTCATGTAAGAGCATATAATTAATGAAGAATGTAGAATATAATCTTCGTTCAAATTGTGTCCGACCTAACTCCAACCAACCGTTTGACTTTTCCTGTTTTTCCCCATTCCCTGAAAATTCAGTAAAAGTCTTCTCCTGTTTCTTTCTCTTAACTCCTGTTTCTTTCTCAATCTGTTTGAGCGAGTGCCTGAAAGGTGTGCCGAGTCCAAACCTTTTTTGTGCCCATATCAACCAGTCTAACAAAGTCCGTTGGTCGTTATCCAGATAGAAATTTTCAATATGTTTAAGTATGTTGCTCAGTTGCAAGTTTTCTTTATCATCCATAATTAACACCCTCCTTTCTTCAAGAAATAACGTTTATACCTTATCCCATTATCTGTTGTTATCCATTCATCCGCAATAGCGAAACCTTTGCACCGCAAATCCCTTATGTGTCCGCCTGGATCACATACTTTCGTCTTCGCTGATATGTCAGATTTCGACACACCACCACCAAAGAAAATGCAATCAAATACTTTTTTCTGACAAATTGGGAGTTTGTTATAACATTCGGAGTTGAACAAATCTTCACCTAAAGACTTTGATTTGTCGGAATTATTCACTACCTTTGCATTGTAATTTATAGTTTCCTTGACAACAGTCATATAAGTTTCCGTCCTTGTTCCGGGGGCGGTTTCTTTTTTTGTTACCATCTTATTGCCTCCTATACTTTAAGTTTTTTTCTACTGCCTCCTCTATTTCTCTTTGGTCGTATAACACCCGCCCCGAAATGCGGTGCTTTGTCAGCCATCCCGCCCGGGTGTAGTTGTGGAGGCTCGGCAGACTTACGCCCAGCATCGCCGCCGCCTCCGTCCGTGTGATATACTTTGGCTCTCTTAGCTGCTCCAGTTCCATGACCTTTTCTGCAATCATCGTAACCAAATCTTTGATAACAGGGGCAAATAGTTCTTTGAGTGCCTCCGCCTGTTCCGTCGTAAAAAAACCTGAAAACATATAAATAAATGTGTTATAAAATTTGTGGTCTGTTCATCCTTGCCGACGGATTCTACATTTACCACCAACAGAAATGCGGCTACATTTCCTTATGTCTGCTGCAAAGGTATAACAAAAATCATCTCCAGTTTAACAAAAAACAATTGGAGTTTATTAAAGATATTTTATCTCCAATAAACTCCAATAAACTCCAAATGTTTTTCTCCAAATATCTTACTTATTCAACATACTTAGATATGGTTGTTTCTTATACGAATATGTTGATTCTGGTATTTCTATTTCGGGGAAAGTCTCGCAAAAAACTCTATAAGTCGGAAATTTTGTTATACATTTGTTTTGAATATCATTGAAAAGAATTTGAATTGCAGCATCCTTCCCCATCCCTTTCATGCGTTCTTTTAACTTCGTTAAATAACGTTCTTTATCCTGTTTAAGTATTATATCTTCAAAAAGTTCTTTCCGTCTCTCTAATTTTTTAGTTTGTTTTACATCTTCATCAAATGTCTTTCCGACTGGTTCGTCTTTCACGCAATTGTTTATATTTTCCACATAAATAATTTCCAATTTTTCTAAATCCATAAATCTTTGTTTTAGTCGGTTTGCCAACATCCACCACTCCGTTTGCAACGGTTCTGCAACCATCCCCAAACATCCGTTCAAATCGAACATAAAGAATTCGTGACATATTTGTGATAACTCGGGGTTGCCAACTCTTTTTATATCATCTTTGTAGTCTTTGAGCATATTATATGTTATCTTCTCAACGGCTAAACGTGCTTTGGATAATATTTCATTGCATTTATTCGCTCCGTATGCCTCAAACTCCGGATTTGGAGTCCGCAAAGTTCGCAACAGAGTTTTGTAACCATCCTGCAACACTTCAACATAAGTTATATATACATTCTTCTTTATCTCGTCCATAACACAAAAAAATAAAAAATAAAAAATAAAAATAAAAAAAATTATGAGTAGTAAGTGCGACGAAAAACAAAGCAAAAGGGGGTGGGGTACCCACCCTTTTTTGCGTTTTTCGTCGTTAAAAAAATAACGTGATAAAAGTATCTGAGCAAAGCGAAGATTCTTTTATAGTTATTTTTTTTAAGGTAACTTCCCCAACGGGGGCGAATTTATTTTTTAACATTTGCATTTTCATATCGTAACATTATGATGACAATGTAACTTTGGCACATCCCTAAAACAGGGATGCACCGTCTAATTTATCTGCTATTTCGTTGGCAAAGTCTTCGTTACTTAGTTTGATATATTGCTTAAATGCCCGGGGGTCTTTATGACCTGAAACAGACATCATCTGCATGGTGTCAAACTTGCCTGAAAGATACATCAGGGTTATTCCAGTTCTCCGTGCTGTGTGACTTGCCGCCATTGCCCACCGGGGTTTGATTACTCGTCCTTGTTCGTCACGCTGAAAAAGTGTCTTTCCCTCTTCCCTTGCTTTGCTTTCCTTTGCCCTTTCTTTCATGTTTATTTCCGTGGGCATCGTTACGGCCAGGGATGGAACATCAGCAGAAAGAGTCTTTAGAATCTCTTTCAAGTATCGATTAAAAACTTGCTCATTAATGTGTGGTATCTGGAAATTATATTTCTTCGCAATTTCATACACTCTCGGAGAAAGCAAAGGTATTACTACGTCATTACCTGTCTTTTGTTGTGTCAGTTTAACGACCTGATTCCCCTTTGCAGTTGTCGTAAAACTCTCTTCTTTGAGGTTGTTATAGTCGCTTACTCGTTGGCAAAGATAACACCCTAAAACAAATATATCTCTCACATTCTCTTTCAGGCCCGACAACTCCATATTATAAAGTTCATCCAGTTCATCAGCAGAAAGATATATTTCCGTGTCCGTTGTGGTGGTCTTAATCGTGGGGGCTGCAAATGCTTTGGCGGCTGTTGTGTTATGGTGTTTTCCCTCATCTTCCGCCCGGTGGATAAGTGCTATTACTTGCCTTATAACTTTGTTACGTGTTGCGTCCATATATCCCTCAGACTCCAACCATGCCACAAATTTATTAGCCAGTCTTTTATTGATGGCATCCCACACTAAATTTTTGTTGAATCGTTTGAGAATCCCTAAAATAGTGTTCCACTTCTTAATTGTGGCTGTCGTGTACTTTTCCCCACAGTGTTTCCCTTTCGTGCTTATACGTGCCTCTCCTGTCTTCATGCGTTTGATAAGGTCTGAAAGATACGAACAAACATTGCTTTCTCTCTTCGCTTTCTCTTCTTGCTTTCTCTTTCTCTCCTCTTCCAGTTTCAGTCTTTTTATTTCCTGTTCATTCCGGGTCTTCTCTCTCGCATCGTGTTGTGTCACATCAAAGACGGATTCACGGATTTCTTCTGCTGTCACACCCTTTGCAGAAAGTGCGGTGTCGATTGCGTTGTCAGTTTCTTGCATAAGTTTATACAGGTTTTTCCCCTCTTTCGTTTTTGACATCTTCTGGAAGTCTCCGCCGTACTTATTCCAAAAAGCAACATCAACACTAATTTTAGTGTTCAGGATAAAATTAAATTTAGGATTTTTCGTGTGAATCCTCACATACAAATCTGTAACGGATTTGTCATTGTTTCTTATAAAAAACTTTCTCATAACATATAATTTTTAAGTTCTATGCAAAGTTACAAAAAAGATATTGCACCCGCAAATAATAAATGTTAAAAGTTGCGCCACTTTTGCGCCACCTTTTTTGATAGTGTTAAATTCAAAAATAAAACATTTACTGATTATCAATATTTTAACAAAATATGTTTTTCTTAGTTAGTTAACAAAATAACAAGTTAGTAGTCCTGTATACTCCACTTAACGGCTTATCAAATATCTGATTATAAGATGTTTTGTAAGCCGTTATTTTTTTAAGCAAAGAAATTGCGCCACTTTTACGCCACAAAGAGAGGGCATCCTTGAAGGATGCCCTCTCTTTTCGTATGTTATTTATTATAGGGGTTCATAGGGGGTCCTAGGTTATCCTAGGGTTTCCTAGGTCATCCTAGGTTATTCCAGGGTTTCCTATACTTCCCAGGATTTCCTAAAACCTACCAGATAAATCCTACTTCACCGGACTGGTCATACCAACCTCGATGATATTCCCGCTCTTCAGCACCTTCTTGGCGAAGTCCTGAATCTCCTTAGCGGTAATCTGGTCAACCATCGCATCGTAGTTGGTCACCTCGTCGTAGTTGAAACGGGTCTGACGAATCAAAGATGTCATCCAGTAGCTGTTCTCCTTCAAATCCTCAGCATGCTTGCGGTGCATGTATTCCTTTACCTTCTGAAGGTCTTCAGCTTTCGGACCGTCAGCACACATCTTGTCAACACCAGCATAAACCAGCTCTGTCATGCGGGCACGCTTCTCAGGAGCAGTCGGAAGTTGAACGATGAACTCTGCTATCTCCTCAGGATAATCGGCAACGGCTCCCTGAACAGGCACGCCGTAGGCACCGCCCTCATCCTCACGAACACTCTCTGTGTAGTGCATGGTCATCAGCTGCTCAAGCATGCTCATAAGCATCTCGTTGCGAGGAGTGTCCTTCATCGGTGCGTGATACAGGAACACCACGATGGCATTCGGAGTCTGAAGTTCTTTCTCAAACACATTCGTACGCTTGCCCTTGGCGATGCGCTGGTCTATGTCTTTCTGCTTCTCGTTGCCTTTCAGCACAGGAAGCGAACCGAGATATTTCTCGAAGAGGGGAGTGGCGGCGTTTATATCGATGTCGCCGACGAAATAGAACTCAAAGTCGTCGCCGTCGGCAAAACGCTCCTTATACATCTGAAGCATGCGGTCGTAGTTCAGTTGTTCCACATCAGCTGCCTTCATACGGCGGGCACGGATGTTGTTGTCGTAAACCACACTTGCGATAGTGTCCTGCAGAGCGGTAGTAGGTGCCAGATCCTGATTCTTCAGCGACTGCTTTGTACGGTCGATATACGATTTGAACGCGTCGTCGTCGCGACGTGGAGATGTGAAAGCGAGATAAGTCAGCTGAAGCATCGTCTCGAAATCCTTCACCACGCAACGTCCGCGCATACCCTCTGTGCGGTGTTCGATGGTAGGTGATGCGCTTGCCTGGATTCCGGCAAGGCGTTTTTTCAGCTCGGTGGCGGAGAAGTTGCCGTAACCGCCTATCGACAGGTCGTCAATGCCAGCTGCGTTGCGGTACTCGTCGTTGCTGTAGTAAGCGGTTCCACCCCAGCTTACGGCGCGCATCGAGATGCTGTTAGGAGTATAGTCGGTCTTCTTCACGTGAATCACCACACCATTGTCGAGGGTTATCACCTTGCTGTCGTAGATGCCGTCCTTCACGCTCTTCACCTTGCCGCCTTTCAGCTCCTCGGTAATCAGCGGATCAGTGTTCACCTCCTCAACGTATGCCTCGATATTCTCAGCCTGAACTTTCTTCAGTATGTCAACCAGATGCTGCTTCGTCGGCATGGTCACACCCTCCTTCTCAGGAGCTAACATCACGATAACCAGGTTGGAGTCGTTCTCCGACACACTCTCCTTCATCGCCTCGTTAATCATCGAGATAGGAAGACTCGGCACAAGCATCTTCATAACCTGATACTCTGTCTCTATGCCGGGCATAGCATCACCGTCGAGGAAATGACGGACACACTGATTCACATAAGTGGTATTCTCCACCTTGTCCTTCTTGGCATAGCGGTCCTCAAGCCTTGACAGATATTCCTGCTTGAAACGGTCGTACTCGCTCTCAGTGAAGCCGAAACGGGCGGCACGCAGCATCTCACGGTAAAGTACGGTGAGCGCCTCGTCCTGGCCATTGTCCTGGAACACCACCTGACCGGACATGGCGTCTTTCGTTTTCGCCACGAAGAACTCTTCATCGGAGATTCCGGCCTGGATGAACGGAGGATTGGGTTTCTGTAGGATTTCCTCGATACGGGTGTCGAACATTGAGCTGACTGCATTGTTGAAATAGTCCTTGATAAGCTTCATCGCTCCGCCTTTCTGCTCACGTGGAAGGTTGTCGTGCTTCATCATCAGCAGCAGGATGTTGTGGGTCTGCTCCTTGTCGGTCTGGATGCTCACAAGCGGATCGGCTGTGTCGGGCACAGGGAAATACTCACGCACAGCTGCATCAGCGGCAGGCGCCTGGATGTCGGCAAACATCTCCTTGATTTTTGCCTCTGTGCGGTCCACATCCACGTCGCCGACCACGATGATTGCCTGCAGGTCAGGACGATACCATTTGCGGTAGTATGAGCGAAGGTCATCGTAAGGGAAATTCATCACGATGTCCATCGTACCAATCGGCATGCGGTTTGCATATTTCGAACCGGGGTAGATGTCGGGAAGTGCACCCTCATACATACGCTGCATCGCGCTGCGGCGCATACGCCACTCCTCGTTAATCACACCGCGCTCCTTGTCTATCTCGCTTCCCTCAAGCAGCAGGTCGTGGCTCCAGTCGTGGAGTATGAGCAGACAAGAGTCGAGCGAGCCCACGCTCGTGGTCTTCACGTTGTTGATGTTATAGACAGTCTCGTCGAAACTGGTGTAGGCATTCAGGTTCTCACCGAACTTCACACCGATACTCTCAAGATAGGTCTTCAGCTGATTTCCCGGGAAATGGGTGGTACCGTTGAAGCACATGTGCTCAAGGAAGTGAGCCAGACCGCGCTGGTTGTCTTCCTCCTGCATCGAGCCCACTTTCTGTGCGATATAAAAGTCGGCACGCTGCTCTGGCCATTCGTTATGGCGGATGTAATAAGTCAGGCCGTTGTCCAGCTTTCCGTACTTCACGTTCGGATCAAGAGGCAGTGCCTGATCTAACTGTGCGCTGGCACTGATGCCCATCATCAGACCAATCGCCATCAGAAAAAACTTTTTCATTTCGTTTCTTTAATTTTTTTGAATAATATAATTAGTAAAAAAGTCTGCTTATAAATAAAAGCCTGTCTTTCCTTCTTAAATACAACGTTCCAAAAACCTTTTCCGTATCATTAGACGCATCTTTTCTCAAAAAACTACAAAAATTTTTCCTTTTCCAGAATAATTTTTAAAAATCCGATTCCAAAGGAATTTAACTTTCATTCCGAAGGAATAAACTCCCAAATGAAATTTCAACTCCCATTTTCAAAGAAAATTAACTCCCATTCCGAAGGAATTAACTCCATCTTAACTACTTAAATCCTTTGTTCTTCTCTTTGTCCAATGCATGCTTCGGGTAATCCACGGTGTAATGCAGTCCACGGCTCTCCTTACGCTCCAGTGCCTGCCGCGTGATGAGATAACCTACGTTTATCATGTTACGGAGCTCGCAGATATCCCGCGTGGGCTTCACACGCTTGAACAGATGCTCTGTCTCCTCATACAGCAGATCAAGACGCTCCCAGGCACGGTGCAGACGGAGGTCGGAACGCACAATACCCACATAGGTGGACATAATCTGACCAACCTCCTTCACGTCCTGGGCTATCAGCACCTTCTCCTCGTTCGACATCGTGCCTTCGTCGTTCCATTCAGGCACCTTGTCGTTGAAGTCGAAGTCATCAACTACGGACAGCGAGTGTTTGGCAGCAGCGTCAGCATAGACCACAGCCTCAATAAGGGAGTTGGATGCCAGACGGTTGCCGCCATGCAGGCCGGTGCAGGAACATTCACCTACGGCATACAGGCGTAGGATGCTCGAACAGCCGTCGAGGTCCACCTTAATGCCACCGCACATATAGTGGGCAGATGGTGCCACAGGGATATAGTCTTTCGTGATGTCGATGCCTATCGACAGACACTTCGCGTAGATGTTCGGGAAGTGATGTTTCGTCTCCTCCGGGTCTTTGTGCGTCACGTCGAGACACACATGGTCGAGCGCGTGGATTTTCATCTCGTTGTCGATCGCCCGTGCCACGATGTCACGTGGTGCCAAGCTCAGCCGCTCGTCGTATTTGTGCATGAATTCCTCACCGTTGGGCAGACGCAGGATACCGCCGTAGCCGCGCATCGCCTCGGTTATCAGGTAAGCAGGATGGGTCTCCTTGGGGTTGTAAAGCACCGTCGGGTGGAACTGCACGAACTCCATGTCCTTCACTTTCCCTTTCGCACGATACACCATAGCGATGCCGTCGCCCGTCGCGATATTCGGGTTCGAAGTGGTAGTGTAGATAGCCCCGGTCCCTCCAGTCGCCATCAGTGTGATTTTCGACAGGTAGGTGTCAACCTTGCCGGTTTCGGGATTCAACACATAGGCACCATAGCACTCAATGCCGGGAGTCCTCCGCGTCACGCGCATACCCAGATGGTGCTGCGTGATAATCTCAACGGCAAAATGATTCTCAAACACCTCGATGTCGGGGTTGGCACGCACGGCAGCTATCAGTCCACGCTGAATTTCAAAGCCTGTGTCGTCGGCATGATGCAGGATACGGAACTCCGAATGACCTCCCTCGCGGTGGAGGTCGAAATCACCGTTCTCTTTCTTGTCGAAATTCACGCCCCACTCCACCAACTCCTTGATTTGGGCGGGCGCGTTCCTGACCACCTGTTCCACGGCTTCGCGGTCGCTGATATAGTCTCCCGCAATCATCGTGTCCTCGATATGCTTCTCGAAATTGTCAACCAGCAGGTTCGTCACAGATGCGATACCTCCCTGAGCCTTCGCAGTGTTCGCTTCCTCCATCGTGGTCTTACAGATGAGGGCGATTTTGCCCTTCTTTGCCCTTGCCACCTTCAGGGCATAACTCATACCGGCAACACCCGAGCCAATAATGAGAAAATCATATTTGCGTATCATATATTTTAAATTTAAAAGTCAAACAGTAAAAAAACATCTGCAAAGTTACAAATAAAAAACAAAAAAAGAACAACTAACAGCCAAAATTAGTTGACGGTTATTAGTCTTTAGTTTTTAATGCTTTCCGTCCTTAATCGCTCATTAAGCCTGTCTGTCGCCTTTTCTATCATGTCCATTGTACCGCTGCCGTCGCTCACATACTTCACAACCATCTCGGCATAGTCAATTGCCTCTTTCAGCTCTTCTGACGGGTTTTCCACCGCCTTTGCTTTCTCCACGAGCGGCAGAAGCTCTTCCATATCCTCAAGCTCCGGCAGGTTGCCAGGACGCATCGAGTTGAGCGCTGCGTTGAGGTTGGCGGTGGCTTTGTCTATAGCCGCCTGGTCGCTGCTTTGGTCGGGGTTGTCGAGGATGCGCTCTGCATTGTGCAGCTGCTCCATCATCCGCGCATACCCGTGTTTCGCCCACGGAGCATATTCAGGCACCTTCAATGCCATATCGTTCCAACGTTGCTGTGCGTTGCGGCGGCTCTTCGCCTCCGTCATCGTCTCTCGCAGCAAGGCGATATCCACGCCCGAACCGTCCTCGTCACCGACAACTGGCTCAGGATCTCCAGGCAGTGTGAAGCGGAAATAATGGGTCACATGACGGTCGGCATAATAGTCGGGAATGAAACGCCTGCCGCCGATATCCATCGTATAGACGTTCGTGTAGGCGCTGCCCGGCTGTTCGTCGGACGGACCGTTCAGCGTCAGGCTGTTCAGTGCGGGATTCAGCGTCAGCGTGGCCTCATTCCAGTTGCTCAGACCCTCTGTCGCCATCACGAGCGGACCATAAGTGAACGCACCCACCCACAGCGGCTCAAACTCCGTCCTTGTCTCATTCTTGCCTGTGGCGGCAATCTGCATTTTGTCGGGTCCGAAGTCGATATGCAACACGAACGGCATCGTCACCTCAACCACATCGGAGGTGCTCCACTTGCGGACTGGTATCTCCACATAGCTCCCGGGGTGATACTCGGTTGCCACGTCCTTGCCGTTCAGCTTCACGGAGAAGCCGGCTGTAGCCCAGTAGGGCACACGCAGTTTCATCGCGAACTTGCCTCCTTTCACAATACGGATGGTGCTTTTCTCTGCAGGCCATTTACACTCCTGACGAATCGTCACTTTCTTGGCGTCCCAATGGGCGGTCGAGGGCAGATAGAGTGCAACCCACAACGTGTTGCCGCCAGTGAAATAGGCGGCTTCCTGATATTTCACATGGTTCTCGGCTCCCGTGCCGCCACAGCAAGTTGATTGGGGGGTCTCGTTACCCCATGGTTTGGACGCGTCCAAACCCACCGCATATTGATAAAGGGTGGCATAGCGCTCGGGATGGATGCTGCCCACCAGCTGATTGTAGAGCAGCCTCTCGTAATAGTCCATATAGGCGGCATTATCTGGGTCGAAGCAGTTGAGGTCTTTCGACAACTTCGCCAGGTTATAAGCGCAGCAGGTCTCGTTGATGGTAGGCTCAGGATAGAGGTTGCGCCTGCCGTCGCCTCTCACGTTCGTCACCATCGACAGAATCTGAGAGTAGGGCTGACGGAACATCTCGCCATTGCCCACACCGCCCATCGCATAGCGGTAACGCCCTTGGATGAAATGCCAGAAGTTATAGGCGAGATTATAATAATACGGATTTTTGTTGCCGCGATAACTGCGCAACGCTCCAGTCACCATCGGGATATGCTGGTTGGCATGTCGTGTGCGGATGGCATCGAGGTTCTTCGACAGGGGGTCGAAGAAAGCGGGGGAATCGAAGTAGTTGGATGCCTCAAGCAGATGGGCTTTCTCGGTCTTGTCGCCGACCATCTCCGACAGGCGGGCGAGGCTCTCTGCCATGCCGCCCACCTCTCCGGCGATATACATGTTCCACATCTCATAGCGGTTTCCGGGTGTGGCACGGCGCTCCTCCTGCGTCCCGTCCGACTTCACGTAGGTGCGGTAGTGCAGACGGTTCCACACCCACAGCCCCATGTCCTTGGCTATCAGCAGCGCTTTCTTCGCCGTGGCTTTGTCGTCGATATAGGTGGCGATGTCGATAAGTCCGGCAAGCTGCTTATGCACGGAATAATAGGGTGCCCACACCCACTGCTCGTTGTTGTAGGCGCGGTACATCTCTATCAGCACGCAGTGCTGGGCGGGTATGGCGTTCAGATAGCCATAGCCATAGTGGGCATAATCTTGTTTGTAGCGGTCGAAATCAGCCCAACCGCCTTTCATCTCACGCAGCTCTGCCTCGGGAGCGAAGTCACGGGCCTCTCGGTAACGGCCCAACTGTTTGTCATAAACGAACGTGCGTTCCTGACAGGCACGCAATTCATTTACCATCGTCTGGATATTCGTGCGTAGCTGGTTCTTCTGCTGCTCATCCTGACAGCTGGCGAACGCCATGGCAAGCGCCGACATATAATGTCCGGAGCCGTGGCCTTTCAGCTTCGTTGTGGGAGAGTCCCATCCGTCGGCTTTGGGGTAGCCATCGGTCGGTAGTCCGTAGGTGTCGCGGTAGTTATAGAGCTGCTGCCTCACGTCAAGACTCAACAGGTTTTTGATGTCCATATCACGGTTGTGTGTCAGGCGGTTCTCGCCGTCGATACTCACTTTATCGAGCGGCAGCGGTTCTGCCACAGGCACAGCCGAAGGAACGGCACTCGGTCCGCTGACCACCGTCACATGGGCAACCACAGGAAAGCCTGCCGTCGTGGTGTTCTCACCCGTGATATAGCCTTTCACGTCGTAGGTGCTGCCCACAGGGTGCTTGCCCGCATCCGCCTCATCGTTCTCCACCGCCACCGACGAGTTCATCCACTTCACCTGACGGTACTCACTCCGCCCGTTGTCGTAGCTCACCCACAGGCGGTAAGGCAGCCGCGGTGCAGTACCCACCGGGCATTTCACCGCCACATCCTCCATCTGAACAATCTTCAGCAACGGCTCTTTCTGACCACTTGCCTCAAAAGGCATCAGCAAAAACGCACATGCGGACAGCAATCCACACAACAAAAAATGTTTTTTCGGCATATCAGTTAATTAGTTTAGTTAATCAGTTTTAGTTTATATCAAATTAATATTACAAAAACTCATCCTCTTCAATTTATCATCTGAAATGTTTATTACATAAGGTTTATCTCGGTCCGAGAAATTTCTCACCATTGAGATGAATCATGTGGTCTGGCATGTCAGCAAGCCACACTTCTGTTTCCCAAGCTAATTCTGATGAGAACTTTTTATAGGTGTTAAAATCAAGAAAAGCTGTAACAAAAATCTTGCCAGCGGTAACATCTTTTGTCATTTCTGATATTTCCTGGATGCGTTTTGGGTCAATAGGACCTACGGATGTGACTGCTTCTATAAAAAACAGCCAGTCTTTATCAGCACAATAGAGTACTATATCAGGCATTTTATCATGAAGAGTAATAGTGAAACCGAGCTCAAGAAGCTTTTCATCATATCTAAAAAGATCTTTTTTGACAGTGTCTCCAACATACAGACATTCTGCATTTGAGGCAAATCGTGGTGCAAATTCCTCGATTATCGCTTTTTGAAGCTGATTGTGCTTGCCTGTACTGAACATGAAATCCACACCATTTATTTTTACAGGCATTTTTTCCATCGCTTTTTTGGATGCATACAATTCTCTCAAGCTTTTGTGATTCTTCTTGAACGAAACAAGTGTAGTTTTGCTAATATTTATTATGCGAAGAATATCCAAAAACTCTTGTGTCAAACGCCAACGATAATTGGGACTATTTGTTGGCTTTGAGTTATCCTCAACTATTGCCGCTAAACGGAAATGATGAAGTGCTTGCTTACGAAATGTCTCACGAGAATTCTCAGCATAGTTTACATCATAGTTACGATTAACAAATGATATGATATCATGAATCCTATGCCACTCATTGGTGGCATCTTTCCATTTTGAGCTCTTACTCAGATTTGCCAACCCCAAAATGGTGAGGACACAAATGTCTGTTTGTTGCCTTTTGGGCAATTCGAGGCATTCCAAGAGTTGCCTTATCTTTGCTATCTTATCCATCGGTCTATGATTTTATCACAATTTTGTTCGGTCAGTTCTTGACCAATCAATTCAAGCCCCATTTGTCGAATCGTTTCTTTTGACGGAACGGGCATGAGATTAATTTCGGTTGAATTCACTTGTGTGGAACCATTCAGAATCCTGTAATAGGAATCGTAAAGGGTGGAATTAAGCAATACAAATAAACCGTAAGCTACTTCCGGAGCATCACATTTGATATAGTTAATTTTGTTTTGAGTGCTGATATACTTATACTGACTGAAATCCGATTTAAGATATATTCCACATTGAAGACGACGTTTCTCCTCTTTTGATGTAAAACGTTTAACAAACAGATAATCTGTATTTTCTTGTAAAAAACCTATTCTGTCTGTAAGAATATATTCTGCCTCACGTCCAACAGGCCAATACACTCGTCCGTTTCTTATATGATGAGAATAAAGTAATGGATAAGAGCCATTCTCATTGCTGTCACGCAACACATCTTTTGTTCGGAAATCAACTATAATACCAGTACGCATCTTTAGTTCATCCGACATCAATGTATTCTTCTGACTGTTTACCCTGGACAAGACATCTGCTTCTTCAGCACTGGTTACAAGAAAAACAAACTTGTTTGGGGCCACAACCGTATTATAATCAACATTGTAGTATCGGAGATTTGAAAAATCAGAAGAATCAGAAGAAGACATCTCCACAAATACCGGGCGTTCTCGGGTCTTTCTCAGCTTTAATATCATGGTTTCCTGTAACACGCTTTCTCCATCAAACACTTTGTCACGACTCCCGAAAATATGGATATTGGTAATGACACAATGATTAAAAAGATAATTACGGAAGCGTTCAAAATAAGCACCGGACGTCCAAGATCGAGGGATGATATATACCAACTCTTGCTCTGCTTTAAGGTTATGAATTCCCATGGCAAGAAAAAGAAAATACAAATTTGGTGCGCCATGGCAAACCTCAGACATTGACTTGGCTTCAGGAGCATCTTTGGATATTTTTAAATAAGGAGGATTACCGATAATCATATCATATTGCTCAGAAGCTTGCTTATATAAATCAAGACTCAGGAAATTCTGGGAGGTCAGATAGTTTTCTTTTCGGATTTCATAATGAATGGATAAAACTTTTTTTAAGTAATCCATATTTTGAGTTAATACAGATAAAACTTTAGGGTCAGTCTCATAACAGACAACAGAAATCTCACCCTCATAACCAGAAGATCTGAGATGTTCGACCAAAGCGGTCGTTAAAAGCCCTGTACCAGATCCAGCATCCAGTAATTTCAAAACGGGTTTGCGAAAATCTATCGAAAAAAGCGAAGCCATAAATACAGCAGTCTTTTTAGATGTGAAAAATTGTCCATAACGCTTCCGTTCCTTTTTAGGAATGGACTCCACAAAAGCAGCAGTAACATCGTATGCTTTATCTAACAACTTATTATCTGGCATCTCTTATTATTTGTTTGAAATTGGCTAAGGAAAAACATCCTCGATAATTACGACATCTTTTGGTTACATACATCAAAAGGTGTTCTTTAAACAACTTCATAAAGAACACACCTTGAACATTCAGCAAATTTAAGCATTTATTTCTGAATCAGCAAAAAAACACTAAAAAAAGTGATTTCTCCCCCTCTATCTATGTTTTTATCCTGCCCAATTAGTTTCCTTCAGCTCCCTAAAGGCTCAGGGTCTCCAAGGATCTTAAAGCTTCTAAAGTTTCTAAAGTCTCTAAAGTCTAAAGTCCTTAAGGTCTTTAAGGTCACTAAGGTCTCTAAGGTCTCTAAAATCCTAAATAACTTAAAACCAAGAACTAAAAACTCATTTCGTCGTAACAAACTTTCCGTCGCTTGTCATGCCTTCAGCAGAGAAGTACATCTGCGTACATGTGGAGTTGTTGTAAAACTCCACACTCGCATTGCCTTCACCGTCTGTCAAGATATTCGGCTCCCACCATAGCGTACGGCGAAAGTCATCTGCCAAAGGAGATATCAAACTGTAGTCGTCAGCCTCGAATTTCGTCGGAATATCATAACCGTGGAAATAAGTGTGACGGTAGCCTTTCGTGCTCCATGAGGGAATGTAAGGATTTGTGAACATATACACCACAACAGCATAGTTCTCTTTTGGCTGATCGACACACACATACATAGAACGGAGCTCGCTAATATAGCCATTAAATCTGTAGGGCCATTCCCACCCCTTTAAGGAGTTAATCTGGCTCTTAGGAATCGGCTCTGTTGAGGAATCTAATCCTGTTATGGAATGAATCTGATTGTTCACCATCCAGATAATGGGACGGTCACCATAACTATACAGCGTGACATAATAAACCTCATCAGAACCAATAATATAACTTTTATTCTCACCATTCAACATCCTATTCACGGATGCCAGCCATTTATCATAGCGCGGAGGAATCTCGCCCCTGTCAATATAATCCTCTGCCACCTTGAACATGTCATAGTAAAAACTGGCTTGACGGCGGGCAGTACGTTCATCCCAGGAAGGATTACCCAGAAGTTTCCAACTTGGCTTCCTGGCCTTGACGGTGGCGGTGGATAAAGCATATTGACCTGCGCCGGTCTGCATCATCTGCATCCGCTCACGGTCCATAGCCTTAAATGAGTCGACATCCACTTCGGACTGGGCCGAAAGCTCGGGCAGGACAATCGGACTGGCCTCCTCCGTGCCTATATAACGTGTGGACGGCTCAAACTGACGGTCAATCGTCACCTCATATGTTTTCAGTCTATCCTCTATTTTCGTCTCAATCTCCATTTTATAGTCGCCGTAAGCATCATCCGGTATGCGGAAAGCATAATAGCCGGTACTGTCGGTACAGGTCTCACCGAAAGCATACCTGCCAGCTTCATTGAAAACATGTAGCATTATGTCAACGCTGCCAACAGGGTTTTTCTTAATCCATTTACTCCTTGAGGGCTTCAGATGGCCATAGACATACAGACCGTCTTCCATTGGCTGGATGTGCTGATGCCACGAAGTCGTGTCCGACATCACCGTCCAGTCGTAACGGCGCCACCCGTTGAACAGCATCAGGCTGTCGGCGGCAAGACGATGTGCACGGTCGTCTGCCTCGAAATAATATTCAGGATGGGGAATGTAGCCGGCGATGTCTGAGCCGAGCAGCATATAGGTGTTGATGTTGCCGTACGGGCCGTTCACCATGTTGCCATAGTCCATCGCAGAGAGCGACAGAGAGGCATAGGGAAGGGAATGAAGACTAAGACTGACTTTACCGCATGGGCTTAATTTCAGAGAAGTCTGATTCACTGTCACGGTATCCGACTTCGACGGAGTGGGACAGACAAAAAACAGACGCTCAGCATGGATATGGCCGGAGGTGTCGAAGAGCGTCAGCTGATTCACACCAGGACGTAATTTGTCGCGGGAAAACTTCCTCCTGTATTCTTCCGACAGGGAGACAGTGTCGGTCATATAGATATTCCCGTTGTTCATCACCGTCATACCGATAAACTCGCCTTTCATTCCAGGGGTAGATAAAACACGCACGTAAACATCATCTGGTATGGCATCAACAGAAAGCACCAGGCCCTCGTCAAGCACATCGGGCATATCTAATTCTATCTTCTTTTTGTCGGGAGTGGTCAGCACCATGGTCAACGGTCCGCCAGGGGGGATGATGTCAAAGATGCCCCGGCCCACGGAATCGCTCAATACTATCGACAATGTGTTGCCATCCGCGTCAACCACCTCACCTGCCATCGCCACAGGATTGTTCTCAGGATCAGACACAGTGAAAGCCACACGGCTGTATAAGCCTTTCACTAACTTGCCGCCCTCGGGATAAACATTCACTGAGTAGCCACGGCTTTTGTGTTTTTTCTGCTCAACCGAGTCAAGCATGGCAACGCTGTCGGTAGCGAAAAAACGGTCAGGCAAGCGCTGATGATAATAGAAACGGTCAATCTGGGGATTGCGGTAATCACCGGCAACCGACGGCTTATTGAAAATAGGGAAAACGCGAGAGAAGCAGGCATCATCACCGAAATTCAGCATATAACGGGTGTAGGCCCGGACTTCAAAGAATCCGGTTGTGAAGATACTGTCTAAAAGAATGTCGCCATACGCCACCCCTGAATTCAGAAACAACTTGCGGCGCTTTACAACACCACCGGTAGGATGCACCAAATCCACATAAAGCACACGGCTGAGATTGCTCGGCTTCCCTGTGTCGCTGCGGATGACATAGCACTTGAAATACATACGCTCACCCTCAAAATAGCCGGTGTTGTCGAAATGCATATACGCCTTCTCCTGAGGATAGGTATTCTGAGACAGAATAACATTATTCATCAGATTAAGAACCTGCTTAAAATCGTCCTCTCTCTCCTGGGCAGAGACTGAGCAAACCGACAAAAAACCGACTAATAACAAAATTGTTATTCTCATAATCTAACAACTACTTCGTCGTAACAAATTTCCCGTCGCCTGTCATGCCCTCAGCCGACACATACAGCTGCGTACACGTGGAGTTATTATAAAACTCCACACTGGCATTACCCTCGCCGTCAGCCACTAAATCCGGCTCCCACCACAGCGTCCTGCGGTAATCATCAGCCACTGGCGGTATGCTCCCGTAGTCATCGGTCCTGAACTTGGTCGGCACATCATACCCATGGAAATAAGTGATGCGCCGCCCTTTCTTGCTCTCCGTGCTCACATAAGGCCGGGTGAACATATACACCACAACAGCATAGGTAGAAGACTTCTGGTTTGTCCAGACATACATCGACTGCAACTCATCAATATAACCCTTAAAGACCGTAGGCCAGGCAATATCGTGTGTGAAACCCAACTCATTCAGCTGAGCTTCAAGCACATATGGAACATATTCTTCTAATACCGGATCATATTTTTTCAGCTTTCCCGTGATGGCCGCCACACGGTTGTCTAACATCCAAATTATATTCCGTCCACCATAACTGTAGTCATTGATGTCAAAAGGTCTTTTACCTTCTGGGTCGTTACTGCCCACCCATTGACCAGTTTCAAGTTCTATCATTATTGTACCAACAAAAGTCTTCGGGCCGTTCAACATATTATTAACCGACGCTAGCCACTCGTCATAACGCGGGATTACCTCACCCTTGTCGGCGATATCCTCGGCTGCTCCAGACACGTTGTAATAGAGATTCGCATGATAACGGGCGTTATACTCGTCCCACGCAGGGTTCCTGCGCACTTTCCAGCTGGGCTTTCTCGCCTTGATGGTGGCTGTCGATAAGGCATACTGGCCCACTCCGGTCTGAAGCATCTTCATCCGCTCATTGTCCATCTTCTCAAACGACGCGGCATCCACCTTGTATTTTTCCGAAAACGACGGCAACGCAATTGAGCTCGCCTCCTCTACTCCGATAAACCGCGGCTGAGGCTCAAACTGACGGTCGATGGTCACCTGATAGGTCTTCAGTTTGTCCTCTATTTTTGTCAGAATCTGCATGTTGAAATCACCATACACGTCATCGGGCAGACGGAACGCATAAAAGCCCGTGCTGTCGGTCCGCGTCTCGCCCGACGCATTCTTGCCTTCTTTGTTGTAGATATAAAGTGTCATATCGACATCACCTACAGGATTTTTCTTGACCAGTTTTTTCCACGAAGGTTTCAGATGACCATACACATACAAGCCGTCCTCCACCTGCTGGATTCGCTGACGCCAAGGGACCATGTCCGACATCACCTCCCAGTCATACCTACGCCAGCCGTTGAACAACATCAGACTGTCTGCCGCCAGACGATGAATCGCATCATCCGCCTCGAAATAATACTCAGGATGCGGGATATAGCCAGCTATGTCAGAGCCGAGCAGCATATAGGTGTTGATATTTCCGTGAGGGCCATTCACCAGACCACCGTAATCCATAGCAGAGAACGACAGATGGGCATTCGGAAGGGTATGCAGGTCAAGGCGCACCTTCCCGCAGGGACTCAGTCTCACGGATGATGTGTTAACGGAAACAGTGTCCAATGCATCCGGCTTGGGACACACGAAGAACAACCGCTCAGCATGAATATGACCCGCAGCATCGACCAAGGTGAGCTGATTCACACCCGGACGAAGCCGGTTGCGGGGCAGCCGCCTTGCATATTCCTCTGTCAGCGAGAGGGTGTCGGTCAGATAGATATTGCCGTTGTTCATCACGGTCATGCCAATAAACATCCCACGCATGCCAGCGGTGGAGAGGATACGCATACCCACATCCTCGGATATCGGGTCTACGTTCAGCACCAGCCCCTCGTCGAGCACGTCGGGCATCTCAAACTCGATTTTCTTCGTGTCGGGAGTGGTCAGAACCATCGTCAGCGGTCCGCCTGTGGGAATGATGTCGAAAAACCCACGGCCGGTGGAGTCGCTCACCACGATGGCGAGTGTATTTCCCTCGGCATCATCCACTTCCCCCGCCAACGACACCAGTTTATGCTCTTCATCTGAGACGGTGAAAGCCACGCGGCTGTAAAGACCCCTCACCAGCTTGCCACCCTCGGGATACACGTTCACCGTGTAGCCGCGGCTCTTACGTTTTTTCTGCTGCAAAGGATCAAGTGAGGCAACACTGTCCTTCTCAAAAAAACGCTCCGGCAAACGCTGATGATACGACAGCTGGTCAATTTGAGGATTGCGGTAATCACCGTCCACCGACGGCTTATTGAAAATAGGGAAAACGCGAGAGAAGCAGGCATCATCACCGAAATTCAGCATATACCGCGTATAAGCCCGAACCTCAAAGAAGCCGGTGGTGTAGATGCTGTCGAGCAGAATATCTCCATGCGCCTCACCGTTTTCCAGCTTCAGCTTGCGACGTTTTACCACATTGCCCGACGGATTCACCAAATCCACATACATCACCTTGCTGATGTTGCTCGGCTTG